>NZ_JBSFXK010000060.1:0-44936 GCF_053595355.1 Streptomyces sp. NPDC002513
ACTTACGTCCGGGGCGCCCGTACCCCCACTGCCTCACGCAGCGTGACCGGCAAGCCTGCCCGTCACCGCCGCACCCCCATCAAGTTCGAAGACCCGGTGAACTACCCCACCGAGTGGTGGCACTGGTCCTTCGGCGATCGCTATTGGGCCTGGCCGTTGGAGCCGACACCGCGCTGTACGGGGCGCGAGAACTCGATTGAGCTGCGAGTGAGACCTCGATCCATCGCACGGCTCGGCGCTGTCCTGGACCCTCCCGGAGGATGAACTCCATGCGAGCTGCGCTGGTCGTCCCGCGTCGAATGTGCATGACTGCGGGCAGCAGCCCGCGCGCAGCCTGTGGTCGAGCCGTTTGCCGCTCGTGGACGGCCGGGGGTAAAAGCGCCGTGACCACACCCCGCCCGTCTGCGCCCACGCTCAGCTCGCGCCTGCCGACTTCAGCACCGCCAGCAGCGTACGGGCGTCCCGCACGGTGGGGTGTCCCTCGCCGAGATGGACAGCAGCGTCGTTCACCACCTGCTCGGCGTGTGACACTCCGCCGGGCTGGTCGCATCCGAGCATGGCGTGTGACACGCGCAGACGCAGTGTCAGCGGGTGGCGCGCGCCCAGCAGCGCTTGAGCCTCACTGAGGAAGGAACCGCATCCACGACGTGTCTGCGCCATGGGTCTCCCCTCCTGTCCGCGCTCCCAGCGACGGACCCGAGCCGCCAGTTCCTCGGCCGCTTCGTCGAGCGTCCCTGTGAGGGGAGCGGCACCACCGTGCGGGTCCGGCTCGCGTGAGGGCGTGGGGATTGCGGCGTCGGCAGCACGGGAAGCCTGCGGCACAGCCCATGTGGTGTCTTCGGCGGCATGGGCTCGGGTGTAGGCGAGCGTCTCGTAATGACGTGTGGCAGGCACGGTGGCGTGCTCCGCGACGAGAGCCCGCGCCTGCTCTGACAGCGGAGGCGGATCGATCCGGCCCTCACCGGCTCCGGGAACCAGTGCCTCGGCAACGTCACCGGCCGTCGGCCGCTGATCCGGATCGGGGAGAAGGCACGACCGGACCACCTCCACGAAGTCTCCGGGCAGCCCGGCGAGATCGGGTGTACCGGCCCGGATGTTGGCGACCACGGACGGCGTGTCCTGGCCCCAGGGGCTGCGCCCCAGAGCAAGGCGGGCGAGGACGGTGCCCAGGGAGAACACATCGCTGGCAGGTGTGAACGTGCGCTGCTCGCGTAGTTGCTCGGGAGAGGCGTACGCATAGGTGCCGGCGAAGCCGCGCCGCGGCTCGGTGAGGCGTTCGATCTGGGCGATGCCGAAGTCGATGACGCGCGGGCCGTCCTCGGTCAGCAGCACGTTGGCCGGCTTGAGATCGAGGTGCACGATGCCCTCGGCGTGGATAGCGCTCAGGGCGACGGCGATGCCTGCCCCCAGCGTGCGCACCAAGTCGACGTCCAGCCGTCCGCAGCGCTCGACGAGTTCCTGCAACGAGGGGGCTGCCACGTACGGCACCGCCATCCACGGGGGCGAACCGTCGGGGTTTGCAGCGATCACCGGCACGGTGAACCGCCCGCCGACCCGCTGGGCCGCCCGCACTTCGTGGGCGAAGCCCCGCTTGATCGGGGGAGCCGCCGCGAGGTGCGCGTGCAGCGTCTTGACCGCGATCATCAGCCCGTCGGGATCCTGGCACAGGTAGACACGCCCGAAGCCGCCCTCGCCGACGCACTCCAGCACCTCGAACGCACCGAAGGCCGGTGGCTGATCCACCCCGGCGGTGGGCCGGGCCCGCTTCATCTCCCGCCAGGTGCCAATGGCCTCGGCCTGCGCGTGCAGCGCGATCCGGCCGCCCATAGCCCTCACAGGCATCCGCTTTCGCGCGTCTTCTTCACCCGTCTCGGGCTGTTCGTCCTTCACCACGACGACCTGTGCCGTCTCTGGTTCGCCGTCCCGGAAGACGTACGCCTCGATGCGCACGTTCTCGTCACCCAGGCGGGATACGTAGATGCCCGGCAGCCCCAACCGCTCGCACAGGGCCACCTCTTCGGGTGCCGGCCGCAGGTTGTCGCGGGCGAAGCAGAGGGCGGTCGCGTCATACCCCTGCCGAGACAGGTCCCGGAGCACGGCCGCCCACTGCTCCGCGGTCCATTCGCGCCATGTCAGGTCGTCCGCACCGTCGTTCACCACCGCGAGGCAGGTCGCGTGAGATGCGTCGGCCTCGCGTGCCAGCACTGCGCATGCCGTCTCCGCCGCTGCCTGCACCGCCTCGCCCAACAGTGTCGCGGTCTGTTCCGCGATGCGGAGCACCGTGCGCCGGGCCGTCCGGGCAAGCTCGTCGCGCTGCCCGCGAAGGATGTCGTACTCCGGCGAACCCGGCCCCTGGCCCTGAAGCTCCATGCAGGCGAGCACCTTCCCGAAACAGTCGACAGCGGTCGCGTAGTCCTCCGCGCTCACCGCCGCCTTCGCCTGCGCGACGCGCGCGGAGAGGGTCTGGGAGCTGCCCGCCCCGTAGAGTTGCTCGCACCGCGCGGCTATCTGCCCGTACATCCGGCCCGCGCGCTGGAAGTCTCCTGCGGCTTCGACCGCGGCGGCCGTCGCGCGGAGGTCCTGCAGCCCGTCGTGACCGCCCTCGTTGCCGAACGGCAGCCCGCCGGCGACCTCGGCGTAGCGCTGACGAGCGATCTTGACGAGCTGGTGGCCGGGGCCGAGCTCCTGTCGGGCGGTCTGCAACATCTGGGAGAACGCGCGCAGCGCGGCCGCGTTGTCGCCGCTTTGCTGCTGCCAGTAACCCACCTCGCACAGCAGGGTGAGCGCCGTTTCGGTACGGTTTTCCCGCTCGGCGGACCGGCGCATGCTTTCGTAGCGGCGAACGGCCTCCTCGGGCCGGCCCGACCGGCCGTGCCAGTGGGCCAGTTGATGCCGGGCCAGTTCGGTGTCCTGATGGCGCGGTCCCTGTAACCGCTCCCGGTCGGCCATCAGCCGGGCGAACAGGTGCACCGCGTCTTCCGGTTGGCCGGACTCACCAATCCAGTAGGCCAGTTGGTGCCGCAGTGCCAATGTGTTGGTGTCCTGCGGCCCCAAGACGCGTTCCGCTTGCGTGACCAGTTCTGTGTAGCGTTCGGCGGCCTCCTCCGCGCCGCCCTCACGACCCGCCAGTTCCGCCGTCCTGCTGCCCTCCCGCAGCGATGCGAGGAACTCCTCGCGCAGAGTTCCGCTGGGATCCGATGTCGCCTCGCGTCGCCTGCCGAACCGTCTCACCAGGCCACCCCCATTGCCATAGCCGGACGTGTGTCGAGTGGCCAGTATGCTCTACCCAATCGTTTGCGCCAATCGTTTGGGCAACGGTTGCCTACTGGACTCGGACAGCACGGAACTGACGAGTGATCGGGGCTGCTCTACGTTTTCCCGCTCACCGCAGACTCGGCCCGATCGGCGTGCCCGTGGAGGCCCGCACCACGAGATCGGGCCTGAGCGCCTCCGAGGCGACGGGCTCGCCCGCGATGCGGCGGAGCAACAGCCGTACGGCGCGTCTGCCCTGCTCGGCCATGGGCGAGTGGACGCTGGTGAGCGGGACGGGCAGTTCGGCGGCGAGGGGGGTGTCGTTGAACCCGGCGAGCGCGAGGTCTTCACCCAGACGCAGGCCCAGATCGCGGGCGGCGCCGATGGTGCCGATCGCCGCGAGGTCGTTGACGGCGAAGATCGCGGTCGGCCGGTCGGACCCGCTCAGCAACTCGACGGCGGCCCGGTGCCCGCCGGCCGTGTCGAAGCGGCAGTGCCGCACCCGGTGGGCGGACAGGGGGAGGCCCGCCTCGCGGTAGCGGTCGGTGAAGCCGGTGGTGCGGTCGGCGCCGGTGCTGGCGAAGGATTCACCGGCGATGACGGCCACTTGGCGGTGGCCCAGGGCCAGGAAGTGCTCGGCCACGAGTCGCCCGCCCAGGTGGTCGTCGCACGTGACCGCCGGGTGACCGGTATCGGTGCGGCGGTTGACGAGGACGAAGGGCGTGCCGTCCAGGGCCGGGCCGGCCAGCGCAGCGCCGTCCAGATGTGCGTCGCCGATGATGAGGCCGTCCACCCGGCGCCCCAGGACCATTCCGATCCGCTCGCGCTGGATGGCGGGGTCGTCGTGGGTGTTGGTGACGAAGGTGGAGAGCCCCCGCACGGTCGCCTCCTCCTCCACACCCTCGTAAATGGTGGCCACCACGATCTCCGACAGCCGGGGGAAGAGCACCCCGACCAGGTTGCTGCGCCGGGTGCGCAGACTGGTGGCGTGCGGGTTGGGCCGGTAGCCGAGTTCATCGGCCAGCTCGCGGATCCGTCGCGCTGTCTCGCCCGATGCCGCGCGGCCCTGCTCCCCGGACGGGCCGTTGAGGACGCGGGAGACCGTCGAGACGTGCAGCCCGAGCCGTTCCGCGATCCCGCGCAGTGTCACCGGACCGCCATCGCCCGCCATACCTGTCTCCCACCTCGCCGTTTCCGAACCACCGCCATTCTCCCCAATGGCACACCTCGGCGGAGCCGGAGGACAACTCGGTCCAGTACGCCCACCCACTCACCGAACGGCGCCGCTCTCGCGCCACACGGTTACCCGTTGGTTGGACCACGCGACACCGGTAAAGTCCTGACCTCGTACGGACTTGACGGGGGCAGTCGGTCGACCGGGCCTGCCGTGCGACTGAGAGGTGATCGTTCGTGAGAAGCACAGGGGCGTCGTTGGTTGTGGCGGCGCTTGTGGGGATGGTGGCAATGACGGCCTGCAGCGCGAGCGGGGACGGTGGTGGAGGCAAGGGCGCACGCCCGAAGGCGACGAGCCCCGGCGGGAGTCAGCAGGCGTTGAAGGTGAAGGTGCCGGTCCCGCGGGCGTTCGACAACACCAAGGGCTGGCAGGAGGCTCTCCCGTGGGTCCCGGAGGATGCCACCGGCCGGCCCTATGCCACTGCGCCTGGAGCCGGGATCGTCGCTCTCCTCAAGAAGCAGGGGAGCTCGTACATCCTGGAGGCCCGCGACGAGGCAACTGGCGCGCTGCGGTTCGGTAGCAAGCCCTGGCAGCCGCCGAAGCCGCAGGAGAGCACGGGACAAGCCATCGAGGAGACCCCAGGTGTGGAGGCCGTCAGGCAGGACGGCCGGGAGTACTTGGCCGTCTGGGCGCAGGGCACTGACAGCGGCGACGCGCTCGACAAGCCCCAGCAAGTGGTCGAGGTCGACATCTACCCCGTCGACACCTCCGGTGCCACCGCCGTCCCCGCACACGTGGTGAAGGTGACGGTCGACCGATACTCGGGCGTGGCGCGGGCGCGCGACGGCGGAGCGGGGCTGCTGATCAGCACGGACCGTGGAGACGAGTCCGTCTCCGTCGACATGCGGACCGGGCACCTGAAGCACTACCCCGACACCACGAAACTGGGCGAGCCCACGTGTGGGGCGATCGGCTGCGTCACCAGTAAGGTCAAGGCGCTCACGCAGCACGGCCCGGTGCTGGCCAACTCTGTCGGCGGGTTCGGTGTCCCCGGTCTCTGGAATTCCAGCCGAGTCGTTCCGCCCGGTGCCTCGACGCACGACTACGCGCAGTACGAGAGCACGGCCCGCTTCGCCGTCTCCGGCCATCTCATCGCCTCCTGGTCCGCGGACAGCGGGGACGACATATGGGCCGTGCACAACGCCGAGACCGGCAAGGTCGAGGCTTCGACCAGGTGCTCGGTAACCGATCTGCCGGAATGGGACACTCCCAAAGCCTTGTCGATGAACGGCCGTTACCTGCTGGCCGGACCGCTCGCGTTCGACCTCACGTCGGGCAAGGGTTACTGCTTCGCGGGAAGCGGCACCAGTCGTCAGATCCAGATGCTGTCGGTCGACGACGACGGACAGGCGTACGGCATCGCCCAGGGCGACGACACCGCAGCCGGTGCGCCCGTGTCGGTGCCGATGAGCACAGGGCATCCGGCGCCGTTGCCGCACGGACAGCAACCGCCCTTCCTTTCCCTTCATGGGGTCGGCGCCTTCTCCCCGTCGGCGGATGGCCCCGGCGTATTGCTCGTCTTTCTTCGGCGTCGCTGACATACGTCCGGGAAGGGGAGGGGGAAGCGTGCTCGCAGTAGGCGGAGAGACAACGTGTGACGTCAGCCCAGCCCCGCCCGGATGATGCAGCTGTGTCACCTGTTGGGCACCGACCTGGGCGACCTCGGCCAGGCCGGTGCTTTCAGATCAGCGGTCGGCCAGGTGGCGGGCGAAGAACGTGCGGATCGTGTGGCGTCTTCGGCACCCTTGGCACCGGAGCCGGTACAGGGGCGCCGTGGCTGTCCTGCGGCCACCGCGAGCGGTGGTTCGGACCGTGAGCCGTACCATGCTCAGTGCCCCGGCGCCCTACCGCCCGCTACTCCTTGACGCCGTCGGGCACCAGGAGAACAGGAATGTCGCTTGTGTGTGTCACTGCGTCGCTCACCCGCGGTGTGAACCAAGCGGTGAATCCGTTCCGCTTATGGGGGGCTATCACCAGCAGGTCCGCCGCAAGCTCCCGAACCGTCTTGGTGATGATGCCCGGTACCTCACTGACCGTGCCCGCCGCGAGGTGGCCTTCGGAGCGGAGGCCGACGTCGACAACCGACTTGACGGCGGTGTCGAGCACCTGCTGCGCCGCGCCGGTGTCCTCCAAACGTACGGCGGTGTGGAGCTCGATGTCCGTGACGGCTATGTGGAGAACGTGCACGACGCTGCCTGAGCCCTGTGCCAGGCGAGTCGCTGTGCGCAGGGCAACAGCACCGCCTGCGCTGGAATCGATGGCAACCAGGATGTTCTGGAACATGAGTCACTCCTTTGAAGGCTGAATCTTTCGTATGGGACAAGGGGCTGCGACGGCAGGCTTCCTCGTGTGCGCCGACGTCGCGCCCCTGCGGCGGGTTCGGCTGCCTGCTGTCCGTCAGATCATTCGAGCGGCATTGGGCCGCCATGGAACGGGGAGTGCAGAAAGACCGAAGGGGGCCGGGTGCCTCCAGCAGTACGTCATCCTCATCGACCACAGGCAGTTCGTGGTCGTCGACGGCGTGTCCTGTCACGACGGCGCCTCCGGATGGCCCGAGCAATGCCGTCGGGGGCGAGGTCGACCATGTCGGCCCGATGGTCACGAGGCTATGGCGTGGTCATCGATCCGACCGCTGTTCCGGCGCGGGAGTCGCGGCCGCGGCGCGTTCTCGATTCGGAGCGTCGAGACGTGAGGCTTCTGGGCTGATGCCCGGTGCGGTCAAACCGTGGCGGCAGCCTCCGAACCGGTTGCGGTCGGCACCCCAGAGGATGGGAAGTGAGGCAATACCGTTTCGGCGAGTTCCTGGAGAATCTCATCTGCGGGACGGTCGCTGGGGCGCAGGTTGAAGGAGACGTGGCTGACACCGAGTCTGCCCATCTCCCGCAGGTGGTCGACCAAAGCCTCGCGCCCGGTGCGCAGGCCGAGCCGGATCGGGGTCGCGGCGGCGGTCGGATCCTCGGTGAGGTCCAGTTGCATGGGGGTGAGGTACGGCTTGGGGGTCCCGGCGGTGAGCTGCTGCCACTCGCGGGTCTTCAGCCGCAACGCCGCCAACGGGCGGGGGTAGTTGAGGGACGCGTCGGCGTTCCGCGAGATCCACTCCGCGGACTGCTGGGCGTGCCCGGCGATAGCGATGGGGATGGACGGACCCGTCGGCTTGGGCAGCACTTCGAGATTGCGCTCGGCGCTGAGACCGATGTCGGGCAGGCTGATGCCCTGCCCGCTCGCACGGGTGGCCCAGGCCGCGCGAAGGATCTCCACGCTCTTGCGGAACGTGGCACCGCGCGCCTCGAAGTCCGCGCCGAACAGGGGATATTCCACCG
This sequence comes from Streptomyces sp. NPDC002513, assembly GCF_053595355.1. Taxonomy (NCBI): domain Bacteria; kingdom Bacillati; phylum Actinomycetota; class Actinomycetes; order Kitasatosporales; family Streptomycetaceae; genus Streptomyces; species Streptomyces sp. NPDC002513. The sequence goes on from NZ_JBSFXK010000060.1 coordinate 7,807, forward strand.
GCCGGTCCCCGCTGGCCAGCCCGAGAACGAACCGGCCGCCGGAGAGGACATCGACGGTGGCCGCCGCCTTCGCGACGAGCAGCGGCTGCCTCAGCGGCAGCACGATGGCGCCAGTCCCGAGCACGGCCCGCTCGGTGACAGCAGCGAGATGCCCCAGATGCGTGAACGCCTCGAAGACGGAGCCGGCGTCGCCGAACTGCTCGGGATCGTACAGGGGAACATCTCGGATCCACAGGGCCGCAAAGCCCAAGGTGTCGGCGAGACAAGCCAGTTCGACATGACGGGTCAGGTCAGGGACACCGAAAGGGCGGCCGGCAGCCCGGTCGGCACGCAGACGCGCGTTGCCCCAGTCATTGTCGAGGGGGAGCTCAAGGCCCAGAGTCGGCAGACCCGCGGGGTTCACGAGCTGCTCCAGGGCAGTGGGAGTGGGAGACATCGGAGAGACACCTTTCGACGTCGGTACGACGCAGGGCCGGTGGTGTGACACGGCAGGTGGACCACGCGGGACGGTGCCGATCCGTCCCGCACGGGGCGATCGGAGGGGCTAGTTGAGGGTGTCCGGGTCCGGACCGGTGCGCAGGCCGCGGTCGAGGGCGGCGATGGCGGCCATCTCGTCGTCCGACAGAGCGAAGTCGAAGACGTCGAGGTTCTCGCGAATGCGGGCGGGTGTGACGGACTTGGGGATGACGATGTTGCCGAGCTGCAGGTGCCAGCGCAGGACGACCTGCGCGGGCGACTTGCCGTGCTGCGCGGCGATGGTGGTGATCGCTTCATCGCCCAGAACGGCGCCCTGCGCGAGCGGACTCCACGCCTCCGTGGCGATGTTGAGGTCTGCGTGCAGGGCGCGCAGCTCGTTCTGCTGGAGGCCGGGGTGCAGCTCGATCTGGTTGACGACCGGTACCAGGTCAGCGCCTTCCAGCAGGCGCCGAAGATGCGCCGGCTGGAAGTTGGACACGCCCGCGGCCCTGATCCGCCCGTCGGCGGCCAGCTTCTCGATGGCCTTCCACGACTCCCGGTACAGGTCACGGGCCGGGGTCGGCCAGTGGATCAGGTAGAGGTCGACGTAGTCCAGGCCCAGCTTCTCCAGGCTGGCGTCGAAGGCCTTGAGGGTGGCGTCGTACCCCTGGTCGGCGTTCCACAGCTTGGTGGTGATGAACAGCTCGTCGCGAGCGATGCCGGAGCCGGCGAGGACCTTGCCGACACCCGATTCGTTGCCGTAGATCGCGGCGGTGTCGACGGAGCGGTAGCCGGCTTCGAGGGCGGCCGTGACGGCAGCGGCCGTCTCGGCGTCGGGGACCTGGAAGACGCCGAAGCCGAGCTGGGGGATCTCGACGCCGTTGTTGAGTGTGACGGTGGGGACAGAGGTGTTCATGCGCGCAAGATCCTCGTGTAGTGGTGGTGGGGTGAACTGCCGCAGCGCGGGCCGTGCCGGCTGCGATGGTCCTCAGGCGAGGGTGCCGAGTGCCGTGGTGGCGAAGCCGTGGTCCTGCTCGGGGGTTCCGCCGCCGACACCGATGGCCCCGATGAGGCGGCCGTCGCGGTGGACGGGCAGGCCACCGGCGATGAACAGCAGCGGCCGGTCGAGGGCGGTGGGCAGGCTGTGGAACGGGCCGTCGGGCTTGACCAGGTCGACGAGGTCGGCGGTCGGGGCGTTCAGCTGGAGCGCGGTGTACGCCTTGCGGGTGCTGGTCTCGCCGGAGATCAGCACGGCGCGGTCGTCGCGGCGGAAGGCGAGGAGGTGGCCGCCGGCGTCGAGAACGGTGACGCTGACGGTGACTCCGGCCGCCTCTGCGGCACGACGGGCGGCGGTGATCAGGACCTCCGCGTCCTGGGTGGTCATTGGGGCGACGGTGGTGGGGGTGCTCATGGTGTGGTGCTCACTTGGTTCGTGGTGTTCTGGTCCGGCCGGGCGGTCCGCCCGGGGTCAGTGGCCGATCGGGACGCTGGTCTGCTGAACCTGCGTGGAGTCGGCCACGACGTCGCCGGAGGTCGGGCGTGTGCGGCGGTCGAGGAGCGCGGCGAGGAAGGACAGCAGCAGGGCGCTGCCGGAGAGCAGGGCGCCGACCCAGTTCGGCGAGGTGTAGCCGAGCCCTGCCGAGATCACCACGCCACCGAGCCAGGCGGCCAGTGCGTTGCCGAGGTTGAAGGCGCCGATGTTGGCGGCGGAGGCCAGGGTCGGGGCGGCCGAGGCCTGGTCGAGGACCCGCTTCTGCAGCGGCGGCACCGTGGCGAAACCGAGTGCGCCGATCAGGGTGAGGGTGATCGCGGCGAGGACCTTGTTGTGGGCGGTCGCGGTGAACAGCAGCAGTACTGCGGCCAGGGCCGCCAGGGTGGTGAAGAGCATCGGCATCAGGGCGCGGTCGGCGAACTTGCCGCCGAGCAGGTTGCCGAGGAACATGCCGATGCCGAACAGGACAAGCAGCCAGGTCACAGCGCCCTCGGGGTAGCCGGCCACCCGGGTCATCATCGGCGTGATGTAGGTGATCGCCGCGAAGACACCGCCGTAGCCGAGGACGGTCATCGCCATGGCGAGCCAGACCTGCACGTTCTTGAAGGCGGCGAATTCGGTGCGGAGGTTTCCGGTCTCGGGCCTGCCCTGCTCGGGGACGAGCTTGGCGAGGCCGAGGAGGCCGATGATGCCGAGGGAGGCGACGATGCCGAAGGTGATGCGCCAGCCGGCGACCTGCCCGATGTAGGTGCCGCCGGGGACGCCGACGACGTTGGCCACCGTCAGGCCCATGAACATCAGGGAGATGGCGGAGGCCTTCTTCTCGGGAGCCACCAGGTCGGCGGCGACGACGGAGCCGATGCCGAAGAACGCGCCGTGGGCGAGCGAGGCGATGATCCGGCCGATCAGCATGACGCCGAAGCTGGGCGCGACGGCCGACAGGGCATTGCCCACGACGAACAGGCCCATGAGGAACATGAGCATCTTCTTGCGGGACACCTTGGTGCCGAGCGCGGTGAGCAGCGGGGCACCGATGACGACGCCGAGGGCGTAGCCGGACACCAGCCAGCCGGCGGTGGGGATGCTGACGCCGAAGTCGTTTGCGACCTGGGGCAGCACGCCCATGATCACGAATTCGGTGGTGCCGATCCCGAAGGCCCCGATGGCCAGGGCCAGGAGCGCGAGAGGCATGGTGGGATACCTTCCAAGCGATTGCGTTAGCCGTTTACGGTCGGCCACAATAGTTGCAAACGCGGGCTATGGGCAAGCGAGGGATGGCGTAGATTGGATTTGCCTTCGTGTGCAAGTATTGATGGCCCGGGGTAGGTCCGCCGACGAAGGAGGCTCCTGTGACGGTCACCGACCCAGCGCTCTCCGCCCTGGCGCAGGGCTGGTGCGCCCTCTCCCTGCTGCACGGCAAGATCGAGGCGCACCTCGAACGCGTTCTGGAAACCGATCACGGCCTGAGCGCCCGTGAGTACTCACTGCTCGACGTGCTCAGCCGACAGCACGACGGAGACGGAGGGCACCTGCAGATGAAGCAGGTCGCCGACGCCGTCGTCCTCAGCCAGAGCGCTACCACCCGCCTGGTCACCCGCCTTGAGGACCGCGGACTGCTGTCCCGCTACCTGTGCCCCACCGACCGCCGGGGGATCTATACCGACGTCAGCGACGCCGGTATGGAGCTGCTTGAGGCGGCCCGTCCCGCCCACGACACCGCCCTGCGGGAGGCACTCGCGGAGGCGGCCCAGGTTGCCAGGCTCGAACCGCTGGTCCGGGCGCTGCGGTCGCTGCCCACCCGGGTCGCCGTCGCCGCCTGAAAGGAGCGCATCCGTGCGTGAAGGCCTTGGCCGGAGGTGCCACCCGGCCAAGGTGGCGCCACGCGCCTACGCCGCCAGGTGACGCACCCGTTCCGTCCCCTATCCGGAGTGGAGTTGGAGTTCATCGAGCGTCGGCAGTGCTGGCGCGGGGACCGGGTGTACTACTTCGACGAGGCGGGCATCCGGTCGGGGAACCCGACGGAGTGGACGCCCGCGACACAAGGTACTGGCCGAAGACAGACCTGCCAGCGCCGAGTGCGACACCGGCCAGAGACAACAGCGCCGGCTCCAAGGTTCCCTATGAACCCATAACGGGAGTCCCTCCATTCCCCACGATCACCGCTCCGATGGGGACCGGTGACCGTGAGGGTGACGAATTCCGTGACGCTCAACCCCTCAGAACTGGGGAATTCTGGGCTCTGGTGCTGATCTTGTGACGCTGTCGGGTCAGGGCGTGAGGAGGACGCGCTTGCGGAGGAAGTCGAGGTTGGCTCGGCCATATCCTTGTCTTTTGAGGAGTTTCGTCCTTGTGACCTGCCCTTCGACCTGGCCGGAGCTCCAGGGGGTGGAGAGCCCAGCGGTGACGGCGTCGATGTCGCGGCTCAGTCCGTTGATCAGGGAGTGCAGGGCGGGCAGGTCGTCGGCGATGACGCGCTTCATCCAGGCGGGCAGTTGATCGCCCCGCAGGTCGCCCATCATGGTGGCGAATTCGCGGACGTGGTGGGTGACGGCGTCGAGTTCGGGGCAGCTGGTCCGGATCTCCTTGAGGTCGGCGGCGTCATCGGCTGTCAGTTTTCCGGGGTCGGTCATGATCCAGCGGACGATGCGGCGGGGCTGTGGGGCTGGGCGGCGCACGGGTGGCGCGGTGGTGGCGGCCTTGAACGGGCGGAGGCAACGCTGGACGGTCTGGATGCTTCCGGCAAAGCCCAAGGCGACGATTTCCTGGTGGAGCTGGGCGCTGTTGTGACAGCCCTCGTTCCACCGCTGGTGGAGGTGGGGCTTGTACTCGTCCAGGATGGTGGAGCGGTTCGTCGCTTTGGCCAGCAGTTCGTCGATGCTGGTGGCGCGGGCGAAGCGGCGCACGGTGGACCGGTCCAGCCGCAGTGTCCGGCAGATGTTCTCCAGCGTGTTGCCGGCCTCCAGGAGCTGTTGCACGGTGGTATAGCGTTCCCTGGTCCGGGTCACCAGGCGGCGCTCTCGTCCGCAGACATCGAGCATCCCGGCCGCCGGTGCTGGCGGCGGTGGCGTCTGCCAGATGTCGTCGCTGGTCGGCGGTGCGACCGGTACGGTGTTCTCGAACGTGGTCGGACGCAGGTGTGGTGGGCGGAGAAGGTCTTTTCGACAGCCTCGCCGAGGTTGTGCCACAGATGCCAGGCGTTGCGATCTGCACCGCTTGCGGAGCACCGCTGCGGGCGCCCTCGGCATAAGCCCCGGCACGGTCCCGGCAGATGATCTCTACTTCCGGATGGCGCTTCAGCCAGGCGGCCAGCGGTTCGGCATCCCGGCCGGGCAGCACGTCCACCGGACGCCGTCTCTCCAGATCCACCAGGATCGTGGCGTACGAGTCGCCCTTCCGCAGCGCGAAATCGTCGACGCCGAGCACGCGGATCTGTCCGACTGGTTCTTCCGGCGCGGCGCGGACGAGACGTAACAAGGTGTCCTTGGCGACACGCAGGCCCAGCACCCCGGCCAGGCGGGCTCCCGCGCGGCCGGCCAGTGCGAGAGCGATCGAGGTCAATTGCTCACGCACGAGTGGCGTGTAGCGGGCATGCGGGCTCGTCAGTCCCGAGATCTGCTCGGCGAACGTCACTGCCGGGCACGCCGGGTTCGGGCACTTGAACCGGCGCACCAGCAGCTCGATCACCACTCTGGCCCCACCGACCGCGGCGTCCGCGAGCCGTCGCATGTACCGGCCGTACACCCGGACCGACGCACTACCGCAGTGCGGGCAGTCCGAGCCCGCCGAGCGGGCCCGCGCATGCATCGTGACCACTCCAGCCACCGCCCGCTCGACCAACTCCACCACGACACCGGCCAGATGAGGGAACAACGTCTCGAAACTCCGCGAAGAACACGCGAGCCATGATCACAGCCACCGCTGACACCGACAGCGTGAGCGCAGCCTGGGACCTGCGCGCCGCGCAGGTCCCAACAGGGGGGGCCAGCAGCGCGGGTTCGGCCCCATTCGTGCGGCATCATGGCCGGTCAGCGATGGCGTACCGGCTTAGCGGGTAGATCGCTGGGTATAGTGCAGGCGTTTCGGGGAACCGGCGACCTGGAGTCGGTCGACCTCACGCGCCACCTCGTGTTCATCGACATCCGGGGCCCTGGCGGAGCCCCGATGACCACATCGCTGAGGAGGCCGTCCCATGGAACCCGTCACGCTGATCACCGGTGGCTCGACCGGAATCGGCGCCGCCGCCGCCCGCGCCCTGCTCAAGCAGGGCCACCGCGTGGCCGTCACCGGACGTGACGCGGACAAGCTGGCCGCCTTCGCTGCTTCGGCCGCAGCGGGCGAGCGGCTGCTGACGATCACCGGCGACACCAGCGACGCGCACGACGTCGCCTCCGCCGTGCGCCGCGTGGTGGAGGCGTGGGGCCGACTGGACAACGTCATCGCCAATGCCGGTTTCTCACTGCCCGGCAACCTGGAGAGCCACGCCCCCGAGGACATGCGCGCCATGGTCCTCACCAACGTCCTGGGCCCGGCCCTGCTGGTGCGGGAGACCCTGCCACACCTGCGGGAGTCCAAGGGCCGGATCGTGATCATCGGTTCGGTCGCCGGGGTGCGCAACACGCCTGGCAACCTGTACTCGGTCACCAAGTGGGCCGCGCACGCACTGGCCGAGAACACACGGCTGCTGGTCGGCAAGGACGGGGTCGGCGTGACGGTCGTCGCCCCCGGGGTGGTGGACACCCCGTTCTGGGACGAGCGCGGCGGCACCCCCGAGGCGGCGCCGGTGATGACCGCCGAGCAGGTCGCGGACACGATCTTCTTCGCCGTCAATCAGCCCGCGGGCGTGGACATCAACCACATCACCATGCGGCCGACCGGACAGGTCGGCTGACGCCGCGCTCCCAATGACCGTACGATAAGGCGCCTTCGGCCCCGCCGCGTACCACGCGGTGCAGGCCGAAGGCGGGTGAGCAGGCCCTTAAGTACCAGGGGCAGGGAGGTCACTTCGCGCAGCAGGCGAGATCCTCCCGGGTGATCGAGGCGTCGAACTGCTCCTTGGATTGCCGAGCGATGGCCGGCTCCCCGTCCCGGCTGCCGTGCGAGGCGGCCATCACGTCGTGCGCCACGTTGACCGCCCGGATGCCCGGGGCACCGCGAACCCGTTGGCGGCGTCCCGCGGACGGAACGCCACCCTGGGTGCGTCGACGGTGAGGACCAGCGCGCGGAAACTGGCGGCCTCGGCCCGGCGGATCAGGTCACGGCGCTTGAGCCAATACAACTGCATCCACAGCAGGCCGGTGGCCGCGGCGGCGATGTCCACTGACACCTACCGCGTCACAAGATCAGCGCCAGAGCCGAATTCTGTGACCGTCGAGCGCGTGGCAACCGCCTCACGGAGGTGGTGCCGGGGCCTCTGCGGGGGCCGCGTCCGATACCACACGCATGCCCAGCCCGCGCACACGGTAGATACACGTGTCGTCGCCCCACAGCGACGCGTCCGCCGTCGCATAGGGCCCCCGCGCGTCCGTGCCGCTCTCCACGATGTCCATGTCCACCCGGATCAGCCGGTTGGCCGGGGTGATCTGGCCGCGGTACGTCCAGGTCGTCTCGCGGCCGGGCAGCACCGGCTCGAACCGGGGGCGTGGGATGCCGTCCGCCGCGCCACGCTCGAGCAGGTGGTACTGGAGCAGCTGGCACATGGCCTCGACGCCCAACGACCCGGGCTGCACGGGGTCCTGGAAGAAATGCGCCCGGAAGAACCACTCGTCCGGGACGACGTCCTTCTCCGACCGCAGCCGCCCGAGCCCCCTGCTGCCCCCGTCCGGCCAGGAACCGGTGATCCGGTCGAGCATCAGCAGCATCGGGCCCGGCAACCGCGGTTCCCCGGCGCAGTAACGAGCGGGCCGGGTGGTCAGATCGACCCTACGGGCGCAGGGCTCGTCGAGACGGGCCCGGTCCTGCGCCGACACCGTGAGGCCCTGCTGGTGATCGAAGGCCGACGGCGGGAAGTAGCCGAAGGCCGTGGAGAGTTCGAACAGCGGCACGCCGTCGGCCGTGCACCTCACCCGGAACGACTCGATGATCATGTCCCCGCTGTGGGAGACACGAGTCAGTTCGGCACGGGTGCGGACCGTATGCGTCGCCGGAGTGATCTCGCCGGTGACCGTCCCCGACCCGTCGAGGTTGCGGAACAGCAGATCCTTGTCGGTGGTCAACGCGCTGCCCACGTACGAGGCCAGCCACCCGCAGGGTTGCAGCGCGATCTCCATCAGGACGCCGAACGGCATCGTACGGCCGCCGCTCTGCTCGAAGTACCAGGCCCGTGCGGGCACGTCGTACTCCGCGACGACACTGCTGCCCTCCCGCATGCCGCCCTGCGGACCGTCCACCGAGACGATCCGGCTCATGAAGTGGTAGGGGGGACCGGGGAGCCGGGCGACCTTACGGGTGCCGTCGAAGGGCTCGTACGCGGTACCGAACGCCTCACTGGGTCTGCCCCAGGCACACGCCAGCAACGAGCCGTAGTCGAAGGGGAATCCGTCGGCCGCCGTCGCCACCGGCTTCGCCTCCCGGTGCCCGGCCAGCCCGCCGAGCAAGGGGAGCGGTACCGGTGTACCGCTGCCCTGCACGAGGGGCGGGCCCGAGCGTCGCCAGTGCGACAGCGGCCAGTCGGGCACCAGCCGCAGCGCCACATCCCGGCCCAGGAACGCATGCATTCCGTCCACCGAGCCCAGCACATCGGCGTACAGCGTCGGCACCGGCCCGGCCGAGACACCCCGCACGAACACCTCGTAGACGACCTGTCGGCCGGCCGGAGTCGCCTGGCCTCGGCACATCGTCTTGCAGGCATGGCCGTCTACGGGCTCGAAACGCCAGCCGTCCCGGTCCACGGTGAAGCCCATGGCCGCCAGGTAGAACGCCATCGCCTGGAGACCGCCCTGGAGCATCAGCGTGCCCGGCATACAGGGGTCGTTCTTGAAGTGCCCCGCGAAGAACCAGTCGTCCGGCGACAGCGGGGTCTCCGCCCGCAGGTAGCCGCGGCCCCACGGCCCTCCGGCCGGGTCGAACGCGGTCACCTCGTGCACCAGCCGCAGCCTGCCGTCGTCGAGCCCCGGTGAGCGGACGTGGGCCGCTGTCGCCTCCCAGCCGGGGCCGAAGCAGTCCGCCGGCCGCCCCTGTGCCAGTGCCCGCACCCGGTCCCTGTCGAAGCGGGTCCGCCCGCAGCGCACGGCCGGCGGATCGAGCGGCAGGTCGTCGCCGGGCGGTCGCTCGGCGGGATCCCACCGCACACCGCCGCTGCCCGCGAGCTCCTCCTGGGTGAAGAACCCGGCCTGGCCCTCGCGCACGCTGAGCCGGAGTTCGCCGTCCACGTAGCAGTCGTAGTGGAAGAAGGACAGCCGGACGCCCTCGTGCTCCGCGTGGCCGTCGACGTGGATCTCATAGCGCAGGGTGTCACCCGCTTCCGGCGGGCCGCCGTGGTAGGTCACTTCGCAGCCGAGCAACCGGTAGGCGCGCTCACCCCGGTTGAGGAGGTCGACGCCCAGCCAGCTCAGCAGGAGCAGATCCCCCTGGCCCGCCTCGATCATCAGCCCGGGGGGCATACGTCCGGTGGAGTCCAGGTACCAGCTGTCGGGCAGGACGTCGGTCTCCGTCCAGATCGTTCCGTCGGTGCGCACCGGGCCGGGCGCGGCGAGCGCAGCGGGCACGGCGTCGATGCCGGTGACCCGGTCCGCGAGCAGCATGGGCGGCTCGGGCATCCGGGTCTGCACCGCGTACGCGTCCTGCTCGGCGAACCGAGGGCCGAACAGTGTGGAGATCTCCCGGGAGGCAAGGTGCACCAGCTCGGCGCGGTCGAACTTCGGCCCCGGCCTCAGGGGTGGTGTGGCCGCCTTTGGCGGGGGAGCGGGCAGGGACGCCGAGCGGGGCGTGGGGGGTACGTGGGCCGACGGTGACCCGGCGGCCGGACGCGGTGCCGGGAGGCCCGGTGGCCGTACGCGAGGGGACACGGTGCTCCTCAGCGCCCTGACGGCGAGAGCGGACGTCCGCAGGAACCGCTGGTGGGCCTCGGCGTGCCCGGCGATGATCTCTTGGTGCAGCGCGGCGACCCGCAGGCTCTGCCGGAGGACTGCGGCACGGGCGCCCGCCGCCCGCGGCTCCTGCCCGGCTGATTCCGTCGGCGGGACATCCGGCAAGGGGCGCAGCTCTACGGCACCCGGGTGCAGCTCTACGGCACCGGAGTGCAGCTCTACGGCACCGGAGTGCAGCTCTACGGCACCGGGGCGGGGCACGGCAACGCCGGCCGGTGAGTCGGACGAGCCGGCCTCTCGGTCCGGCACCGGCGCCAACTCGGGGGCCCGAGGCAGGGTCGCCAGGGCCGGCTCCAGCGGAGGCAGACACGGAGGTGCGGGTACGGGCACGGTGATGGTGGGCCCGGGACGCGGGACTTGGGCGGCGGCTCTCGCGAGTCGGGCGAACAGCTCGTCGGCGTGCACCGGCACTCCCGCGACGACGAGTTCGGCCACCGCCAGGCAGGGCTGCCGCAGCCCGGTGTCGCCGGGGGCGTCCAGGGCGACGGCCACATGGTCCCGGTCGCCGAGTACGCGCTTGATCCAACCGGTGCACAGCTTGCGCGGCCCGTGCTCCACGAAGACCCGGACACCGTCAGCCCACGCCTGCTCGACCATGGCCGCGAAGTCGATCGTGTTGAGCCCCTGCGCGGTGAGTGCCTCGGCTGCCCGCTCGGCCGTCGGCCGGTACGACTGGCCGGAGGCCCCGCTGTAGAACCGCACACCGGGCACGTCGACAGTGGGATGGCGGTGGGCCTCACGCCATACCTCTTTGATCTCCGCCAACTCCGGTGCGTGGGCGGCCATGTCGTAGTCGAGCTCGATCGCGCGGTCGGCGCCGATCCTGGCCACGACGGCCGCGCACGCGCGGGACTCGCCGCCGATGACGCAGACCCCGGGCGCGTTCACCGCCATCAGATGGACCGCGACCTCGGCGGCGAGCTCGGAACGGATCGCCTCCAGGGGCGCACTGACCAGGTAGCTCGACCAGCGGCGGCCCTGGACGCCCAGACGCTCCCAGTGGCGCCGGACCGCCCGGAGTTCACCGGTGAGTTCGGTCGTGAACAGACCGCTGTCCCGGGTGGCGTCGTACAGCCCTGCGGCGTCCGGCCAGGCACCCAGCGCCACCAGGGCGGCCGACTCGCCCGAGGAGTACCCGAGAGCGGCGTCCGGCCGAAGCCGGAGCACCTCCCGGGTGAACACGGTGTGGACGACAGCGAGTTCGGCGGCAGCCCAGATCTGGTCGAGCACTCCGCGCTCCGCCCGCGACCGCAGGCGTGTACCGATCGCGCCGTGCCTGGCACGGACGGCCTCGCCGAGCGACGGCAGCGCGAGCATCAGCTCGTGGCCCATACCCGGATACGTGGCCGAGCCGTTGGTGTACACGAACGCGGTCTGCCCCGTGACCGGCTTGTCCCGGTACAGCACATCGGCCGGACGGGTCCCGCCCTCGGCCAGCCAGCGGCGGGCGGCCTCCTTGCGGCCCGGCCACGCGTCGTCGTCGGCCACGAGGGCCAGCCGGGCCGGTCCGGCGTCGGACTCCGCACCGGACTCCAGCGCGGCCAGCACCTCTCGGCGGTCGGCCCCGGAAAAGACGTGCAGGCGCGGAGCAGCTCCTCGCAGCCATGGCCGGGCGTCCCCCGCGCGCAGCCGGACACTCGCGACGGGCCCCTCCATCGGTGTCACCGCCGCCTTCGCGGTATGCGCGACGGACGCGGTGTCCGCGGGACCGCCTGGACGCGGCACCGCGCGGTGCTGGAGCGAGAGCGCCGCGACCGCTACGGAGACCAGCCCGTACGCGGCGTGCGCGCGCCCGAAGGCCGACGCCGGATCGAACACCGCGTCAGGGCCGTCCCCGACGACCATGTCGGGTGCGCCGGCGCCCTCCTCGTCGAGCAGGGCGACGACGGTGTCGCCGTCCCTGCGCGCGGTGTCCAGGGACTTGAGGACCAGGACGACGGCGGCGTCCCCGGGTTCGTCCTCGTGTCCGAGTTCCCGCTGGGCGGCCCGATGCACCGCCTCACAGGACAGGTCGGTGGCACCGACGAGCGCGGCGTCGACCTCACCCGACCGGACGGCACGGGCCGCGAGTTCCAGTGCCACCAGGCCGGACGCCTCCTCCGCGGACACCGCGAACCCTGGGCCCGCCAGGTCGAGTTGGGTACTGATCCGGTTCGCCACGAGGTTCGGCAGAGTGCCCACCACCCCGTCCGCTGTCATGGGCGGCACGAACGCGTCCCGGGCGAGGCCCGCCGACGCTGCCGCGGCCGGAAGCTGGGCCTGCTCCAGCCAGTGGGGAACCCGCCAGCGGGCGCCCGCTCGGGCCACCTCGGGGTCCACTCCCATGCCGATGACCACCATGGTCCGCTCCCGCGGCAGGGACACCGACCGTACGGCCTCCCGGGCGGCTTCCAGCACCAGGAGCTGATGGCGCACCGTTCGCTGCAGCGCCAGGGGCGGGAAACACAGGTCCCTCAAGTCCACGGCGATCTCCGTGGCGGGGCCACGCCGCTCACCGCACAGCACCGCCCGCCGGAAGTCCTCGGTACAGGTCCCGTCGCCGACTCGGGCGCCGAGGGCGACGATCGCCACCGGAGTGCGGCCGCCCGGCGAATCCCGCACCCGGGCCGGGGCGGGCACGGCGGCGGCCGGGCGGATCGGTCGCGGTACGGTGGACACCGGGCCGTCGTCCGGAAGGTCCACCACCAGATGGGCGTTGGTCCCGCCGAACCCGAACGCACTCACCGCCGCCCGGCGCGGACCCGACCACGGTTCCGGCGCGGTCAGCACCCGCAACGGCGTGCCCGCCAGCGCCTCCAGGGGCCGCTCCGCGCCGAGCGTCGCCGGGCGGACCCCCGCACGCAGCGCGCCGAGCACCTTCAGCAGCCCGGCCGCACCCGCCGAGGCCAGCAGGTGCCCGACGTTCGACTTCACCGAACCGATGGGCACATCGTCGCCGGCCCCGAAGATCCGGGCCATGCCGCGCGCCTCCACCGCGTCTCCGACCGGTGTCCCCGTCGCATGGCACTCGACGAGCGACACGGTCTCGGGCGCGACGCCCGCCGCTTCGTACGCCAGGCGCATGGCCCGGACCTGACCCTCCTCCGACGGACTGATCAGCCCAGCGCCGCGCCCGTCGTTGGACAATCCGACACCGCGGATCGCGCCGAGCACGGGCAGTTGGGCGGTACGGGCATCGGACAGCCGCATCAGGGCGACGAACCCGGCGCCCTCGCCGTGCACCAGCCCGTCCGCGCCCTGGTGGAAGGGCCGGCTGCGCCCCGAGCGGCTCGTCGCGGACAGCCCGCAGAACCCCACGTGCAGATAGAGGGGGTCCGCCCGGCTGACCGCGCCGGCCACCATCAGGTCCGCCGTGCCGTCGTGCAGCCGGTCGCAGGCCAGCTTGACCGCGTACAGCGACGAAGCGCAGGCGGCGTCGAGGGACCACGCGCCCGCGCCCAGCCCGAGGGCTCGGGCCGCGAGCCGGGCGGGCAGCCCGGACGAGAAGCGATTCCGGGCGTCGGGCCGCTCCCGGCGCTCTCCCGTCAGCAGGGCGTCACGGAGCGGGGGCCGCTGGGCGGACAGCCAGACGTGCTCGGCGAAAGCCGCCCCGGTGGGCGTGGGATAGGACAGGTTTCCCAGCACCAGCCCCGCGCGCGGCAGAGGCCCTCCGCGGCCGGCTTCCGTCAGCGCCTGCCGGACGCCGTACATGACCCAGTGGAAGAGCGGGTCCAGTGACAGGATGTGCTCCGGGGCGATCCGGAAGCCGCTCGGGTCGAAGACGGACTCGAAACCCCGTACGTACCCGCCGACATCGGTCCAGGTGCGGTCTTGGTGGTCGTCCACCGAGCCCATGGCCCAGTGGCGCGGCAGCCGCCATCGGTCTTCCGGGGCGGCCGACAAACTGACGCGGCCCGCGGCGACGTTGTCCCAGAACGTGTCCGGATCGAGCGCGTCGGGCAGCACACAGCCCCGGCCGACGACGGCGATCGGTTCGAATTCCATGCAGGTCTCACTTCACGGCAGGGCGGGGGCTGGTACGCGGGGGCCGGCGCTCAAGAGGGACGGCGGACGAGTTCCACGCCGAGCAGTTCCAGACGGACGGAGCCGTCGGCGTCGATCAGAGCCGCATCGCAGCGTGCCCCTGTGCTGTGACTCTTCCGGCCCCGCAGCACACACCGCACGGTGCCGTCCACCGGGCCGCCCCGGTGCACCCTGCACTCCGCGACGGCCATCGGCAGCGTCGCCGCACCGAGTTCCTCCTGCGCCCAGACCAGGGCGAGCTGGAGAGCGCCGTCCACGGCGGCCGGGTCGAGCGGCCAGTGCTCACCCGGCCATTCCAGGACGCGCACGCCCGCGACGATCGCCTCGGCTCCGTGCTCCGAAACACCGCGCAGCGAGCGGACGGAGTGGAACCGGGGGCCGTGGAAGAGACTCTCCCCGTCGTACCACTCGGTGCGGCCCAGCGGCTTGAGGCCGTCCGGACTGCCCCACGCGGCCGGGTCCGGGTCTTCGGCCCCGGTGTCCAGCACGGCCCGGAAGTGCGCCACACCGCTTTCCCCCCGCACTTCCGCCTCCAGCCCCGACGGCGAACCGGCCGCGCCCCGGCTGCCGTGCACGGTGAGCCGATGGCCTGGACCGGCCAGTTCGGGCAGGGCGTACTTCTTGTACACCCGCAGGTCGCGCAGGACGAGGGGGCCGGCACCTGGCAGCCAGGCGGTGGCCGCCCCCGCGAGCCAGTTCAGGACCAGTGCCACGGGCAGCACGGGAACCCCGTTGATCGCATGGTCGGCCAGCTGCGGCGCGCTGTCCGCGTGGACCAGCAGCTGCGCCGGACGCGGATCGCCGGCCGGGGACAGGGCCGCGGGATCGTCCCCGGCCACCAGGACGACGCGGGCCTCACCGGCTGTGCCGTCCAGCTCGGCCGTGAAAGCGGCCGCCCCCTGCTCCAGAGGGATCAGCGGAACCCCGGACCGGCCGAAATGCCCGGCCAGAGCGGGCGTGACCATGCCGCCGCGCCACGGACCCCAGGCGACGCACCGCACCAGGCAGCCGGGGCGGCGGGCCTGCTCGGCGGACGCCACCTGCCCCAGGATCTCGTTGGCCATGGCGTAGTCGCTCTGCCCCGCGTTGCCGAACACGGCGGCCACCGAGGAGAACAGGCAGATCACGTCCAGCGGATCGTCCGCCGTCGCGGCCAGCAGCGCGCGCAGACCGTCCACCTTGGTGGACATCACCTGTTCGACCTGCTCCTCGGTCTTGTCGGCGATCCGCTTGTCGGCCAGCACTCCCGCACCGTGCACGATGCCGGTGACCGGCCCCCACGCGTCACGCACGGCGCGCAGTGCGGCCGCGACGGCGTCGCCGTCGCGGACGTCCACCTGGACGTACCGGACGGGGGACCCCGCCTCCTCCAGCGCCGCCAGCGTCGCGCGCACCTCGCGCGCGGCCAGGATCTCCCGGGCCCGCGCCGCGATCCGGGCGGGCGAGGAGTTCGCCGCGTCCTCGGTGGAACGCTCGGCGAGCAGACGGGTGAGGGCCGGTTCGTCGGTGGCCGACGCGAGCCCTTCGGGCTCCGGAGCCGGCGCCGTCCTGCCGAGCAGCACGATCCGCGGACGGTGAGTCCGTGCCAGGTCCAGCAGCGCGGCGGCGGTCACCCCGCGGGCCCCTCCGGTGGCCACGATCACCGACTCCGGGGTGATCCGCCGGGTGCCATCGGGAACCACCGGCGCGGGTACCGCCCACAGGGTGGTGCGGGTACCGTCCGCCCGGAGACCCACCTGAAGGTCAGGGCCGCCTTCGAGCAGCTCCCGCACGATCGCCTCGGCGACCTCCTCGTCGCTCCGGGTGCCTCGCTCGCAGTCGACGGCCTTGACCGAGGCACCCGGCCACTCCTTCGCCGCGGTCCTGGCCAGACCGGCGACGCCGCCCAGCCACGCCCGGTCGGGTGCGTGGCCGCCGAGCCCGAAGTCACCTCCGGTGTCCTGCACGGTCACGAACAGCCCGCCCCGCTCGGCCGCGTGTGCCGCCACCGTGCGCGCCGCGCGGAACACCGACCGGTGGACCTCCCGCGCATCGTCCGGCGCGCTGCCCCCGGTCAGCCCGCCCAGGTGCACGACACCGCGGGCGTCCTCAGGCACCTCCGCCACGGCGGTGGCGGGCACGCCGCGCTTCGCCAGCTTCAGCGCTACGAGGTCGGTGATCGCGGCGCCGTCGGAGCGGGCGCCCCCGTCCGTCACCACGAGCGGCCCGTCCAGGAGCCCCGCCGTCGCCAGGCCGGACGCCGGTGACTCCACCGCGCGCGGCACCAGCCTCGTCAGCGCCTTCTCCTGCCCTGACCCGGTGCGCACGACCGGGATCTCCGGGACGGCGGGGGGCCCGGTCACGGCCGGGGAATCCGGCGCCGGGGCCCCGGGCGGTCGGCCGGCCACGGTGAGCGCCTCGACGATCTCGCGCAGTGTGCGGAGCTTACCGAGCTCTCCGGCGTCTCCCGTCGCCACGTCACCCACGCTGCGGCGTACGGCCGAGAGGATCTCGACGCGCTTGATCGAGTCGACTCCCAGATCCGCCTCCAACTCCATGTCCACGTTGAGCATCTCCGCCGGGTAGCCGGTGAGCCGGGCCACCACCGAGAGCAGCAGTTCCTCCAGGTCGGGCGCCGGCACAGGCGCCGCATCGGCGGCCGGGGCCGGGGGTTCCGCCGGGGCGGAGGTCCGCTCCTCGGCGGCGACCGGTGCGGGCCAGGGCGTCTCACCGGACTCGGCGGGTACGCGGGCGGGCGTGGTCCCGGGAACACCGGCCGCCGCCGGGGCCGATGCCACGGGTGCCGGGGCCCGCCGGGGTTCCGAAGGACGGGGGAGCGGCAGCGGTGCCGGGGGAGCCGCGGCGTCGGGCACACCGCCGGCGTCCTGCACGCCGAGCATCGCGGCCAGGGTGGTCTCGGTCATCCGCAGAAAGGCCATGTGGCTGTCGGTCAGCATGCGTTGACAGGCCGCGTGGGCCTGAGCGGTCTGCCGCTGGACGCTCTCCACCGCGGCGTACCAATCGGTGCCGAGGGTGGCCCCGGGCTCGGCGTCGTACGCGGGCACGGGGTCGTACGCGGGCTTGGCACCGTAGACGGACACGGCGTCGTACGCGGACAGGAGGCCGGGCGACGGCTCGGCCTCGTACGCGGGCTCCGGTTCCTGGGCGGGAGCGGGGGTGTAGGAGGACATGGGAACCGCCGGGATGTCGGACGCGGGTGCGGGATACGGGTGGGGGTGTTCCGGTCTACGCTCCAACGCGGGTGCCGGCGGCAGTGGTTCGGCGGCTTCGGTGCGAGGCGGGTAGAGCTGACCGTAGTTGGCTCCGCTGATCTTCACGGTCATCCGGGGCGCGTGCTCCTTCACTGAGGATCCGGGCGAGGCGTACGGCGCCCAGAGGGAATCGAAGTCGAGAGGAATACCGCGCACGGCGAGCGCGCCGAGCGCGGTGTGCAGGGTGCTGACCCCGGACCGGTCCGGCCGGTCCAGGGGGACGGCCGCGTGCTCGCGGTCACCGAGGATCTGTCCGACCAGGCCGGTCAGCGCGGTCCCCGCGCCGACCTCGACGAAGGTCCGCACCCCCGCCGCGTACATCGCCTCGATCTGATCCTGGAAGAGCACCGGTGCGGCCAGGTGGCCGGCGATCCGGCGGCGTACCTCGTCGGGCGACGACGGGTACGGTGCCGCGTCCGCGTTGCCGTACACCTCGATCCGGGGCTCCGTGAACGGGACCGTGCGCAGGAACGCGGCGAGCGGCTCACCGGCCGGGGCGACCAGCGGGCTGTGGAAGGCGGTCGACGTGGCCAGCCGGCGCGTGCCGACACCCTCGGCCGCGAACGCCTTCTCGGCCCGCGCAACGGCCTCCGTCGTACCCGAAAGCACCACCTGACGCGGGGAGTTGTGATTGGCCGGCCAGATGTCGCCGCACGTGTCACCGGCCAGCACCGCCGCCACGTGCGCACGGTCCGCCGCCACGGCCAGCATCGCGCCCGGTACGACGGCCGCGTCCCGCATCAGCTCACCGCGCCTGCGGGCCAGACCGACCAGCGCGTCGGCGTCCAGGACACCCGCGCAGTGCAGCGCCACCAGCTCACCGAAACTGTGGCCCGCCACGCAGTCCGGTCGCAGTCCCAGACCTCGCAGTACGTCCAGCAGCGCCAGCGCGTGCACCGCGAGCGCGGGCTGCGCCCACTCGGTGGCGGCCAGACGCGCCGTGTGGGCCGCGCGTTCCTCGTCGGCGAAGGCGGGCGGTGGGAACACCACCCGGTGCAGGGGCCGCCCGTCGAACCTGGTGCCGCCCAGCCGGTCCCACACGGCCTGGGCGGCCGGTGCCAGCATCGCGAGGTCGGCGCCCATCCCGACGTACTGGGATCCCTGCCCCGGAAACAGGAAGGCGAGACGGCCGGGCGTGGGGTCCCCAGGGGCGTACCGGACGCCGTTCGGTGTCGTGAACGCGGTGCCGGGCCGCTGCCGGATCAGCGTGAGCGCCTGCGCGTACTTCTCCCGCAGGTCCTCGGTGTCGGTGGCGACGACGGCCAGCCGTACCGGGTCGGTGGGAGAGAACGCGCTGTGGCTCATTCGGGCGAGCGCGGCCAGCGGACGGTCGCCGTCCGTCTCCGGTGGCGCCAGGTCGGACGGCGACGCGCCGCTGAACAGGACGAGTTCGCTCGGCCCGGAGCGATGGCGCGGCGGCACCCGCGGCCCGGGGCCTGAAGGCACGTACTCCTCCAGCGTGACGTGGAAGTTGCTGCCCCCGAAGCCGAAGCTCGACACCGACGCCCGGCGCGGATGACCGGCGGGCCGCACCCACGGCCGGGTCTCGGTGTTGACGTAGAACGGGCCGTCCGGGGCGGCGGCCGTCGGCATCGGCCGGCCGACCTTGATGGTCGGCGGCAGCACCTTGTGATGCAGGGCCATGACCGCCTTGAGCAGCCCCGCCGCCCCCGCCGCGCACTTGGTGTGCCCGATCTGGGACTTGACCGAGCCGATCGCGCACCACTGCCCGTCCGTGCGCCCCGATGCCTCGAACACCTCGCGCAGCGCCGTCAGTTCGGCGGCGTCCCCGGCCTTCGTGCCGGTCCCGTGTGCCTCGACCAGCTCCACGGTCTGAGGACCGTAGCCCGCCTGCTCGTAGGCGCGCCGCAGAGCCCGTGCCTGACCGTCGGGAAGCGGCGCGTAGATCGCCGTACTCCTGCCGTCGGACGAGGTGCCGATGCCCCGGATCACCGCGTGGATCCGGTCGCCGTCCCGCTCGGCGTCGGACAGCCGCTTCAGTGCGTACATGACGACCGCTTCGCCGAGCAGGGTGCCGTCCGCCGCATCCGAGAACGGTCGGCAGTCACCGGTGCGGGAGAGCGCGGGCGTCTTGGAGAAGCACAGAAACATGCCGATGTCGTTCCCGGTGTCCACACCGCCGCTGATCACCAGGTCGGCCCGGCCGAGCGCCAGTTCACCGACCGCCGTGGACAGGGCCGCCAGGGAGCTGGCACAGGCGGCGTCGGTGGTGTGGTTGATGCCGTGCAGGTCGAACCGGTTGGCGATCCGGCCCGCGACGACATTGCCGAGCAGGCCCGGGAAGGTCGACTCCTGCCAGGGACTGAAGTGCGCCGTGATGCGGTCGCACACGGTCTGCGCCTCGGCCTCGGCGAGACCGCTCTCCCGCAACGCCTTCAGCCACACCGGGCGATGGGTGCGCCCGTACATGTGCGGGAGCAGTTCCAGCGCGGCCGCGCCGAGGACGACGCCGACCCGGTCCCGGTCCACGCCCGACAGACCGCCGGCATCGGTCAGCACTTGGTCGGCGACCATCAGGGCGAGCAGTTGGGAGGTGTCCGTCGCCGACAGGTTGGCGGGCGGCACACCATAGGCCAACGGGTCGAAGTCCACCTCCGGCAGGAAGGCGCCCCGGCGGGCGTACGTCTTGTCGGGGGCGGCCGGGTCCGGGTCGTAGTGGTCCGTCACCAGCCAGCGGGAGGCGGGAACTTCAGTGATCAGGTCCCGGCCGCCGGTCACGATCCGCCAGTAGCCGGCCGCGTCCGTCGCGCCGGGCACCAGGGCGCCGACACCGACCACGGCGACGGGCACCTGCCCGGAAGGGGAGGCGGACACGGTGTCTCCTCGGAGCCGGACGGCTGCTGCTGACGCCTCCGGGGCGCTGGGGCCGCTCATGCCAGCCCGCACGGGGTGTAGGCGCATGCCTCGGATGGCAACGGCACTCCATAGGTGCGTAGTTGATGGGCGCGGGTGAGTACCGCGGCACCTTCGAGCAGGTTGAGCGCGATCTGCACCACGGACCGGTTCGCCGGTTCGGCCAGGAACGTGCCCGCGACCCAGCGGTTGAACGCGCCCATCGCGGGCCCGCACCAGATCTGGTAGTCGGTACGCCGGGCCGCCTCGCCGCTGATCGCCCACCGACTGGAACTGCCCAGGTACCAACGGAAGACCAACGCCATCCGGTGCTTCGGATCGGCCTCCGCGCGCGTGATCTCCGAGGGATCGCGCCGCTCCCAGAACGCGCGCGTGCGCTGCCAGACCTCGTCGAACGAGGCGCGCAGCACGTCCCGTTCGATCGTGGCGCGCATCGCTGGCGGGATCTCCTCCAGCGAGCCGTGCGCCCGGTACGCCGTGTGGAGCCTGTCGGCCCGTTGGGCGAACATCGTCCCCCGGGACAGCACTTGCAGCGTGACACCCAGCTCGAACATGTCCGCTGCCGGCGCCATGGCCACATCGGCGACATCCGCCTCGCAGAGCATCGCCTTGGCCTCTTCGGACAGGCCCGCCTCGACGGCCGTCTGGTTCACCGATCCGACGACCACGTAGGAGGCGCCGAGGGCGAAGGCGGCGGCCACCGCGTCCGGTGTGCCCAGCCCGCCGGCCGCGCCGATCCTGACCGGCCGGGGGTAGCCGAAGCGCCGGCACAGCGCGTCGCGCAGCAGGACGATCCTCGGCAGCAGGGCCGACAACGGCCGGTTGTCGGTGTGACCCCCGCTGTCGGCCTCCACGGTGATGTCCTCGGCCACCGGCACCAGGGCCGCCAGGCCGGCCTCCTCCGGGCTCAGTTTCCGCTCGGCGACGAGCCGGTCCAGCAGCCCGGCCGGGGCGGGCGAGAGGAATCTCTCGGCCACCTCGGGCCGGGAGACCTTGGCGAGTATCCGCGTGCGCCGGACGATCCCGCCGTCGGCGCCCCGGCGCAGTCCCCGGGCCGAGCACAGCACCACGGCCGGGGTCAGCTCCATGAACGCCGACGCCGAGATCCGGGGCACACCGCAGCGCAGCAGCAACTCGGCGACGCGGAACTCCAGCGCGGGTTCGGCCGGTGAGTGGATGAGGTTCACGCCCCAGTTCGGACGGGACCGCAGCTCCCGGGCCAGCACGTGCACGGCCCGTTCCACCTCGGCATAGGCCAGGCCGCCGGCACCGAAGAACCCGAGCATCTCCGCCCGGGCCATCGCGGACACCATCCGGGTGGTCGCGATGCCGTTCGCCATCTCGCCCGCCACATAAGGGAAACGGACGCCGTGCGCCTCGCAGAAGGTGCGCCCGCCGAGCCACTCCGGGTACAGCGGCGGCAGCGTACCGAGCACCGGGCCGTCGGGTACGGGACCGGTCGCGAGGCCCAGCTCACGGCCGGTCGGCCCGCTGACGATGTGGACGGGTTCCCGGATCCGTCGGGCACGGGCGGCGATCTCATCGAGGGAGAAGGCCGGCGGGGACGCGGCGGGGGCGTCAGGGGCGGAGAGGACGGGCACGGAGGGGCTCCAGCGGGAAAGGAGGTCTGCGGGTCAGGCGTACCGGGCGGACGGGGCGGCGGCGATGGGCGTGGGTGACGGCCCGGCGGGAACCCGGTCCCTCGGGACCAGGCCGGACCACAGGTAGTCGAGGTCCACCCGGCCGGAGGCCGCCGACGGACCGAGCAGGGTCCGGACCCTGGTGTCGTCGAAGCGCCGTCGGTGGTTCAGGTAGGGCGTCATACCCGGGTAGCAGTCCACCAGCGCCTCCAGTGCCGACGGGTCGTCCGGCTTCGTGGCGACCAGGTCGATCGACAGCTGAACCAGTCGTTCCAGCAGGGTCACGATCGTCGGCACCGGCACGTCGCGGTCATGGACGACGTGGTACGTGTCGACTCCGCCCGAGGGCGTCCGGCCGGCCAGGCGCACCATGACCTCGGCCGCGTGGTCCACCTGCATCAGGTTCAGCCGGCCGTGCGGATGACCCACCATCCGGATGCGGGGACGGCCGCCCGGTTCTGCGCCGCGGGGGCCGTCGGGCCCGGCGCCGTCGTGGACCGGGCTCCGGGGACCGGCGGTGCGTCGCGCGTCGCGCAGGATCCGCTCGATGACCTGAAGCGGATGCGAGGGCAGTTCCGGGTGCGGCGGCAGGTCCGTGACCAGGATGCTCGGCCGCAGCACCACGACCGGACGGCGGTGCTCCCGCGACCACGCGTGGACCAGCATCTCCGCCTCGTACTTGGAGCGTTCGTAGGCGTTCTCGAAGCCGTACGTGCCGTCCAGCTCGTCCTCGTACGCCACCCCCGCACGCCGACTCCCGGCCACGAAGGCGGTGCTCACGTGGTGGACCACGGGTCTCCTGCGTCCGGCGGCCGCCAACTCCAGTACGTGCCGGGTCCCTTCGACGTTGGTCCGGCGCAGCTCGGGAAGGTCTCCCTCCAGGTTGATGCTGCCCGCACTGTGCCAGATCGCGCCGAGGCCATCGGCCACCTCCTGGAACGCGCGGCTGGACAGTCCCAGCCGGGGTCGCTCCACCTGGGTCTCCACCACCCGCAGCCGGTCGGGGAGTTCGGCGAGGAACGGCTCGGGCGCGCCGGTCAGTGCGAAGAACCGGGTGATGCGGTGCAGCGTGTCACCTGACCGCGCGTGTGCCAGGACCGTCACCGACCGGTGCGTGTCGAGCAGACGGCGCAGCAGGCGCAGTCCGAGGAATCCGGTGGCACCGGTGAGGGCGACGTGCATGACCTTGGCTCCAAGGGCTCCGAAAGGGACAGGACCACGACCGCATGCGAGAGCGAGGAAGGCAGGGGCCCTTGCGGCGGCCGGAGAGCGCGATGCATCCGGCCGTCCCACGGCGCGGTGGACACCGGTGGTCGCGGCCTGGCTCGTCCGGCCGGTCCGATACAACGGGCGTCCGCCGGTCCTCCGGTTCCTCCGGCCCCGCCGAGGGCTCCTCAGGCCCTCTCGTGGGCTTGATGACCGCTGGCGCAACGCACACAGTGTCAGACGGCGGACGATGGTGGAGCCCGGAGCCCACCCCCGCTCACCCGAACGGGGTATCCGCGCCGCGCTCCGTGTGTGTCCCGGACGGCCCCTCGGAGCCCCGCCGCGAGCCGGGGACGTCCGGCCGTACGCGACGCGACAACGGAAGTGGTCGAGACCGAGCGGACCGCCCGGAGGGCCGTCCTCCTTTCGGGTGGTCTCGCGGGCGGTGGCCGGGAGATCACCCGAAAGGCACCGCGTCCCCGCCGGCGGGCGGTGCGGGGTGCCGAGCCCGGTGGGGCAGGAGGGGAGTCGCGTACGGCGGGGGCTGTGGGCGCGTACGGCCGTTCAGCGCGACCGGATATAAACCGTACCGATTCAGGCCGAGGCGACGCGTTCGGCGTCACTGGGGACTGGTCGGCGGCCCTTCTGATCGGTGGCCGATCCCGGTCGGTCGGGTCGGCCGAGCGCCCGGCCGTGCCCCGCCTGCCCGTCCGCCCGCATGAACTGGAGTTCAGCGATGCCCGTGTCCGTTCCGTCAGCCCGGTCCTTTCCCTCCCCCAGCCATCCCACCCACGCGGTCGACCGCGCGTTCCTCAGCATGGAACGCCGCCACCCCGGCGTCCGCTGGGACACCGGCGGCGTCGCGTACCTGAGCGGTCCGCCCCCGAGCCTGGGGGACCTGCGCGCGTACGTGGGCTTCCGCCTGGGCCGACTGCCCCTGCTCACGAGCCGGATCGAGGGCGGCACGCGGCGCCCCCGGTGGCGACCGGACGCGGACTTCACCGTCGACCGGCACGTCCACGAGGTGGTCGCGGAGGGCCCCGAGGGGTGGGACGCCGCCCTGCACACCGCGCTCAACGCGCCGTTCACGCCCGGCACCTACTGGGGGATCTGGCTGGTCCACGGCCATGCGCCTGACGAGTACGCCGTGTGTTACCGCTTCCATCACGCCTGCCAGGACGGTTCGGCTGCCGCGATCACGTTCCGGGCCATGCTGGGCGAGGGGGAGCCCTCGGCCCGCCCGGTCCCGAGGAAGGGCCGTCTGGCCGGGCTGCCGCGACGGTTGGGCACGGCCGTCGGGCTGGCCTCGATGTTCATGGCCCGCTCTCTCGCCGTTCGTGACCACCGCCCGGCCGTTCCCTTCGTCCCCACGGGAGAACGGCGGCTGTGGCGGGGCCGCGTACCGGCGGACACCCTCCGCCGGATCGGTACGGCGCAGGGCGGATCGGCCCACGACGCCCATCTGGCCGCGCTCGCCGGGGCGTTGTCTGCCTGGTCGGCCCGGTCCGGCGTACCGCTTCCTCGGGTGACGGCACTGCTGCCCGTTGACGCACGCCGCCCGGACGAGGAACAGACCTGGGGCAACCGCTGTTTCGCCCTGCCGTTGGAGCTGCCCGTGCGGGCCGCTGCGGAGCGCGGGACCGGGCCTCGGGACGGCCACCCGCCCCTGTGGCGACTGGAGCACATCATGGCGACGACCCGGAAGCTGCGGGGCGAGGCATGGCGGCAGGCCATTCAGGACATGGTCCGCTACATGCCGGACCGCCCGACCGAGTGGTATCTGCGAAGGATGCTCTCCCCGCGCGTCACCGACATCGTGGCCACGTCCATGCCGGTCGCCGACAAGGGCAGCCTGGGCGACAGCCAGGTGACGGGCGTTGCCCTGCTCCCCCTGCTCGTTCCCGGGCACCTCTTCGGAATGGGCCTGTCGTTCTTCGGCAACTGGGCCGAGGTGTCCTTCGTGACCGACCGCGCCCTTCCGTTCGGGGAACTGCTTCCGGGACTGTGGGAGCAGGCCGTGGGCGAACTGGAGCACACCTCGGCGCCGGTGTGAACGCCGGTGAGGCCGCCGCACGCGTGACGCGGTGTGCGCCGGATTGACGCCGCGGACCGGAACCGCTCCTGGCGCCGTTTCCGTTGCGCTCCTTGCTCGTTGGGGTCGAGCGGGACCTGATCCGCCACCGATCGGAAGACGTGGACCGGTTCCGTGGCCATCCGGAAGACCTGGCACGACGGAGCAGCGCGATGGACGTCACAGATGTGCACCACTCCTACCGGCAGCACGCCGTTCTACGGGGCGTCGACCTCCACCTGCGACCCGGGGTCCTCGCCGGCGTCGTCGGGGAGAACGGCGCCGGCAAGACGACCCTGCTGAGGATCCTCTCCGGTGAACTCAGGCCGGACCGGGGCTCGGTGCACCACAGCGGCAGGTTCGGCTACTGCCCGCAGTCGGTGGTCCTGGACGACTCCTTCACCGTCCGCCAGCACCTGGACTTCTTCCGGCACGCCTTCGGGCTCGCGGACCTGCGGCGAGCCGAGGAGGTGATGGAGACCCTGTCCTTCACCGAGTACCTCGACCAGCGTGCGGGTCTGCTCAGCGGGGGCTCACGGCAGAAGCTGAACCTGACCCTCGCGCTCATGCACGACCCGGACGTGCTGCTGCTGGACGAGCCCTACCAGGGCTTCGACTGGGAGATGTATCAGCGCTTCTGGAAGCTGGCGACCGAGCTGCGCGACGCCGGACGCTCGGTGCTGGTCGTCTCACATCTGGCGTACGACATCAAGCGGTTGGACCAGCTGTGGTGTCTGGAGGGCGGGCGCCTGCACCGCCAGGACCGGTGCTCGCAGGCGGCGGCATGAGGCGGCACTGGTCCCTGTTCACCACGGCCTCCCGGTACGCGCTGATCGGTCACGCACGCAACCGGTTCGCGATGCTGCTGGTGGTGGTGTACATCCCCGTATGGATCGCCTTGGCCTACGTGACCATTCCCGACCGGCCGGCGCCGTTCCGGCTGCGGGCCACGGACGAGATCCTGACCCCACCCGGCAATCACCTCACCCAGATCACCGGCGCGCTGAACGCGGTCACCCTGATCGCCGGGTTCATGATGTTCGCCGCCACCTTCGCAGGCGGTGCCTTCGACCGGCGCCTGGCCATGGCGGGGTATCCACGTCACCATCTGGTCCTCGCCAAGCTCTGCGCGCTCACCCTGGTCTGCGCCGCCATCGCCGTCTACGCCACGGCCGCCGCCGGCTTCGCCTGGTCCCCCCGACAGCCCCTCATGCTCGCTGCCGCGCTGTTCTGCGCGGCCCTGACCTACGGCGCGCTCGGAGTGGTCTTCGGCTCGGTGCTCCGCCGTGAGGTGGAGGGCATGTTCGCCATCCTGATGATCAGCATCATCGACGTCGCCCTGCAGAACCCCCTGTCGAGTTCCGGGTCGGACAGCGCCATCGTGCGCTTTCTGCCGTCGTACGGAGCCGTGCAGGCCAGCATGTCCGCGGCCTTCTCCACCGCGCCCGTGGCCCAGGGCCTCGCTGTCCAGTTGCTCTGGTTCCTGGGGGCGGCGCTGGCCGCGTTCACGGTCTTCCGCCGGCGTACCCGCGACGCGCTCCCACCGGAACGGAGGCGACGCCCCCAGAATGCTCCGGGCCCGGCGTGAACGCGGACACGCCCGCGCACACAACGACGCCCGGAGCAGCCGCACGGCGCGCGCGACCCACCTGACCGACGGGCTGCCGGTCAGGTGACCGGACAGCCGCCGTGACCGGCGTGAGCCGGTGATCGTTCTGTAAGCGGGCGCTGATTCGTGCCCGGCCCAACACATTGTTCACGCAAGGAGCATCACCCCATGACCCTGTCCCGCACCGTCCAGCGCACGGTCCTCACCGCGGCCCTCCTGTCCGCCTCCGCTCTGGCCTTCCCCGCCGCCGCGCAGGCGGCCCCGCTGCCGCCCGCGTGTCAGGAGGCGCTGCTCCAAACCCTCCACAAGTTCCCCGTCACGGACTTCACGGTCCCCGACAAGGTCCAGAACGCCATGCTGAGCGAGGTCGCGAACCTGAGCGAGGCCGACCAGGCGGCCTTCACCCAGGTGGCGTGCGCGGCCTGGAACACCTGGGCCACCAAGAACGGCCAAGCGGTGGCCACGGACCTGGACACCCGCTACCGGAACGCCGCCGGACCCGCGTGCAGCAAGTTCACCACCTCCGCCATCGGAACGATCAAGAAGTACGCCCCGAACATCCCCGCTCAGACGAGGGAGTTGGAGAAGGTGGCCAAGAAGGTCTGGCGCAGCGCCATGCAGAAGCTCGCCGTGGATGCCACCAACGCCGACTGCCGTAAGGCCTACGACGGGGTCAAGGCCGGCTGGTAGCGAGATCCGGCGGATGCCGCCCCCGCCCGCCGCCTGACGTTTCGTCCGTCGTCCGACCCGACGGCCTCAGTCGGCCGCATCGACATGGGCTTACCGACACCCCATTGATGATGGTTGGTCTTTCCAACATCCCGAGGCGGGGACGGCGCTCGCCACCACCCCCTGCCTGCGCCTGTGGTGGACCAGCCATGTTCCCGACGCCGACAAACCCTCCACGAGGGCTTGATCGTCATGGTCTACGCAGGGAGCTTCCCCGTCCTCGGCCCGGTGTGCGGCACGGAGGTCATCGTCGATGACTTGTAACTCCCGCAGTGGCGATCCAAGTTGCTGGGTTCGGGCAGCCTCCACTGCCTCCTTCGCGCCGTCCTGCAACCCTTTCCTACCTGGACGCGTCCGAGTCAGCAGACCCGATTGGCCGCTGGGTGATCTGAGATGGGGGAGCAGTGTCCGATATCGAGATGCGGTTGGCTCAGGAGCGTAGGTTCGTCGAGCGCAGGATCGAGGCGCTGCGTGAGGCGATCGAGCAGGGCCGGGCGGAGCCTGGCGATGCGGGCCGCCTGGCGACGGCCATGTACGAGCTCAAGTCAATGGTGCTGAGCCCGGTCACCGACGAGGAGTTGCTCGAGACCGTGCGCTGGGCGCACGCCGCCGACCCCAGCGATCCGAAGCCGCTGGAGGTCCTGGTCGGGGCGCTCTGTGTGGCACGGGTGAGGGCCGGGGACTCCCGGTGGGACGCTGAATTGGACGCAGCTACACGGGAGTTGGAGGTGCGGGCGCCAGACGCACCCGTTCTGGACCTGGTCCGCCGGGCACGGAGTGATCTTCAGTCACTGCTGGAAGACAATCGCCCGCGGCGCGGGGAGCGCGGTGCATGAAAGACCCCGCCGAGCGCCTGGTCGACGAACTCCTCGCCGCCTCGTCGCTCCTCCAGGCGGAGTCCCTGCTCTTCGACAACGCCGGCGTGTGCGCGTGGGACAAACTCTGGGGGGCGCTCCTGCTCCGCAGGGACCGGTTCCGTGCGGCCGGGCGCCCAGCCGCCGAGCAGGCCGCCCTCCAGGTAGTGCGCCTGGTGGAGGAGAGCCGGGGCAGCTGGGAACTCCTCGCGCACCGGCGCAGGCAGCGCTCCCGGATCGACGCGGTCTTCCCCGTCGCGCCCACGAAACCGCGCATGGTCCTGGAACAGATAGTGCTGGAACACCTCGACCGCGGTGACCTCGAGGCCGCGCTCGCCAGTGCCCGGAAAACAGACGCCCTGCCCTGCACGGACCGGGACGAGCAGGCCCGCATCGCTGAGGTGCGGGTGCATCTCGCCTATGCGCTGCAACGTGTGCACCGCAACCGCGAGGCGCTGGATATCTTGGAGTTAGTCGACGCCGACCCGGAGGGCCCGGACCTGCTGCCGCACGGCGGCCCGGCCTACCTTGCCGCCGGTCATCTCCACCTCAAGCGCGGATCGTTGTACCAGAGCCTTGGACTGCACGGCCGCGCGCGGCACGCCTTCGCGAGTGCCTGCCAACTGGCCGAGTCGATCAGCGACGATCTGGTGGAGGCACTCGCTCGGACGGGGCTGGCCGATGCCTACTCCGCAGTGGGCAGGCACCGCGACGCAGTGCGCGAACACCGCCGGGTCATCAACCTCATCCAGACCCGGCGTCCCGATGAGGACGGGGCGCTGGCTCACGCGCTGAACCACCTCGGTGAGGCTCTGCGCTTGGCCGGCGACGCAGCGGGGGCCCGCTCCTGCCACCAGCGCGCGCTGGAGCTGGTGGGTGGCCAAGACGGCTGGGCTCTCGTCGAGTCGGCGGCCCGGTTCGGGCTGAGCGACGCGGCCCTGGAGTCCGGCAGCGGGGAGGAGATGGTGGAGAACCTCTTCCAGGGCTTCATCGCTACGCTCACTCCCGATCTGCAGCCGCTCGGCACTGGCCTGAGTCGGCTCGCCTCTCGGCTGACCCAAGACGTCCCGGAGACAGACCTGCTGATCTCGCTCGCTGAGATCTTTTTCGACGGCTTCGCCGGCCCGAAAGAACCCTCCTCTCCCGGGTACCGGCGCGTCTCGCTGCTCTTTGACCGCGCCCTGGCCCTCCAGCACCGTCGACAGGGGCGACGTCGGGAAGCAGCGACACTGCTCAGCCGTCTTCGCCAGCAGACGCAGGAGGATCCGGAGCAGTTTCAGTACCACGCAGTGACGGCCGACCTGGTCGAGACGCTGGCAGCCGGTTCGCACACAGAGCGCCAACTCGCCGTCGATCTGCTGTGGCAGTCGCGTACAGCACTCCTGCGCCGCCTCGCCTCAGAGGCGGACGCGGACACCGGCGTCGCGGACCCGCAGAGCATACGGGCGGCCGTCCAGCAGCACCGGGCCCTCCACCATCTCCTCGCAGACCTGCTGCTCGACCACGGGCGGGAACTGCACGTGCCCAGCGCCCGATCCCCGGAAGAACTGGCCTTCGACATCCACGAGGAGGTCGCGCAACCCGGACGCCGCACCGGGTTCGTGTCCGTTCGCGAGCGTCTGCGGAGTGAGCATTCGGCCGAGCAATGCGCGTTTTTGGCATTTTTCCCCGGAGAGGACCAGACCACGGTCTTCACGTACGTCCCGGCCACCGACACGCTCCGCGTGAACCGGGTGCCCATCGGACACAAGCAGCTCACTGACGCGGTCACCGATCTACACCGCGCCTTCGACGGCGACCCGCAGACCTTCCCGCCGCTGCCACCACTGCATCCGCGCCGGCCATGGCGTCGCCCTACCCCATTCCTTGACTCGCTCACGCCTCTGATCGCGGCCTTCCTACCGCACGTGCGCGACCAGGAACTCCTGCTCGTCGCCGGGGAAGGGCCGATGCGGAGAATCCCACTGCATGCTGTCCCGATGCCGGACGGCCGACCGCTCGCCGCCGCCCACGCCGTTGTCCGGGTGCCACACCCCCAAGCTCTGGTCGCCGGTGGCAGGCCCCGATTCACGACAGATGGAACCCGGCCGGTGTTCTGCGCGGGCGTGGCTGCGCGGGAGGACCCCGCCCCGGAGCGCTTCGAGAATGACGCCGACCTGCTGACCGTCTCCTCCTGGTCGGTGGACCGGCTGACCGGAACGGCTGCGGACCGGCATGCGGTCCTCCGGCGCCTGGCCACAGCCCAGATCGCCCACCTCACCTGCCACGGATACTTCGACCGGCGCGAGCCTCTGGACTCCGGACTCCTGGTCTCCCATGACGGGAAGCTCCCGAGCAAGGCTCCCGGCCATCTTTCGGTCCGTGCGCGTCTCGACCACCTGATCACGGTCCGAGACTTTGCCCGCTACGTACTGGACTTGGACCTCCTCACTCTGCGTGCCTGCGCTACCGGATACGACGAGTTCGCCGCCGGCGACGTCGAAGACCTGGTGGAGGCGCTGCTGGGGTCGGGCGTCGGCAGCGTGGTGGCCGCGCTGTGGAACGTCGACGAGACGAGCTCCCGACGCTTCCTCGCGGACTTCTACCAGCGTCTCGCCGCCGACCCGCACAAGCCGGTCTGGCGCGCCTTTTGGCAGGCACAACGCAACATGCTCGCGCGGCCAGACCACGACTGGCAGGCCCACCCCTACCACTGGGCTGCGCTTTCCCTCTCCGGCGATTGGAGCCGACTGTGACCACTCCGCTCGAACCACCCGAGGAATTCGGCATGTTGACCGACCGTTCGGTGCAGCTCTCCCTCCAGGAGATCACCGAGGACCTCGGCGGTTTCGACCCGGTCCAGACACCCCTGGATGCCTCCGAGGCCCAAGCTTTGATCGAGGCCCTGCTCCGTGCGGGTGGCCGATCGCCCGAGGCCGTGGCCGCGGCGCTGGAGGGCGTGCACGACCATGCTGCCGCGCGTCGGCTCCTTGCCGAGCTGTCCCATGACGCCGAGACAGCGCAGCTCACGGCTGCCGTCCTGGCCGATCCGCCCGCGGACGAGCAGATGAGCGTGGAGCACGCCGTCGTCTCCGCAGTACTGTTGGGCGCCCTGGTGTCCTGGCTTCAGACGAAGATAGACATCGAGATCAAGCGCACCGAGGGGAAATCGGAGTTCCGCTTCCGGGTGACCAAGCAGGCGACATCCGCCAGTCTGCTCCGCGATCTGGCTCGCCTGGTCTCCCGCATCCTCAGCGGCTCTCCAGAGTGACGCCGCCGGGCCGTGGCCGGCCCGCTTCGGGTCTCCAGGCCCGGGGCGTCGACGTGATTGCGCTCGACCCACGCACTGAGAGCTCCATCGGGAGCCAGCAGCGCTCCCACCAACTCCGCGCACTGATCACGAACGGCGACTTCGAGGACTACTGGAACTTTCACGCGGCCCGCGCACATCAACGCCTTTACCCATGTCCCGACCAGCGGAACTACAGCCTCACCGCCTGATCCCCACCCTCACTTCAGAGGATCGGCGCCCAATTCGTTTTGGGGAAACGCAAGTTGTACGCGGCCCTTGCGTGATTCCAAAGGAGAAGCTTCCCGGTTCCGGCGCGGGCCGGGCCATCGATCAGCGGCTCGTTGAAACCGTGACGAGATAAACAAAGGGTCCCGTCCAAGCCCGGCGTCACGCGACGGCCGGAAGGTGGGTCACGTCGTGCCGCGGACAGTCAAGCTCGGTGTCAGGACGATAGGGGGTGGCAGTTCGCCTGAGAGGAGTCGGTCGACTTGGTGGATGGCCAGCTCGCCCAGCCGTCGCTTGTCGAGGTGGAGGGTGGTCAGTGGCGGGTCGACCAGATCGGCGACGCTCAGCCCGTCGTAGCCGACCAATGCGCAGTCGTCCGGTACGTGGACGCCGAGCCGGCGGGCGGCCCGGAGCGCGCCGATCGCAACCAGGTCGTTGAAGGCGACCACGGCGGTGAGGTCCGGGCGCGCGGCGTACAGCGACTCGAACGCGGCGGTGCCCCCGGCCGGGGACTGCTCACCCATGACGATCCAGCCCTCGTCAACGGGCAGCGCATGTTCGCCGACGACTTCGAGGAAGGTGCGGCGCCGGACCATCGGAGCGCTCAAGCACTCGCAGTCGATCATGCCGATCCGGCGGTGCCCCCGGTCGACGAGGTGCTGCAGCCCGGCCCGGATCCCGGCCGCGGTGTCGATGTGGACCAATGCGTGGTTCGACGAGTCCAGCCCGCGATCTACCAGAACCAGCGGCACGGCGCCCACGTACGGCTCGAGCTGCGCATCGGTATGGCTGATGTAGCCGACCAGAGCGTCAACCTGCTGGCCGAGTGAGCGGACCAGGGCCAGCTCCCGGGACCGGTCGTTCTCGGTGCTGGCCACGAGCACCTGCCAGTCGCGTTCGTCCGCGGCCGCGATCACTCCTGCCACGAACTCCGGGAAGAAGGGGTTGACCACGTCGGGGACGATGAGCCCGACGGATACGACGTCCGGGCGGACCAGCCCCCGGCCGAACCGGCTGGGCCGGTACCGCAACTGCCTTGCGACATCGAGCACGCGTTGCTGAGTCCCCGGGTCGATCTCCCCCTTGCCGTTGATCGCCCGGGAGACGGTCTGATGGGACACGCCTGCCGCCTGAGCGACGTCGCGGAGCGTGACGCGCTTGACGGTTCTCACACCCCGCGCCCGCTGCTCTTCCGTTTCCCGCTGTCCGGCCACGCTGCCCACTCACTTCTGTTCCTGTGCCGCCCTGTGCCCAAGTCAATCAGGTTCGCCGGTCTGCCGCGCCGTGAGCCGTCCGGCGGCGGGCGTTGACGGGATCAGCTTCCCTGCGCAAGAATTCCGTTAACGGTAACGTTAACGGTAACGGACCAAGCGAAGGAGATCGCAGTGGCTTCTCTGAGGGGCCCTCTACCGCACGAACCCCACCCGACGTTCCGCGGCGTGTTCAGCAGCTGGCAGGCAAAGGCCGGCGTCTTTTCGGCGCTGCCGGACGCACCTATGGAGCCCGATGATCCGCGGCCTTGGTGGCACCAACTGAGAGTTCGGCTGCAGAAGCCGAGCAGCGGTGAATCTTCGCTCAGTCGCTCCACGGCGCGTCCCCGGGGCTGTCCTGCTCCCAGTGCGGATGGTCGGAGCTGACGCCCGGGAACGGCGAACCGACGCCCGCCTCGCCCGCTCGAGCTGGGCGTTCTCTTTGCGCAGGGCCACCAGCTCGGCGCGCTCGTCGGTGGTCGGCCGGACATCCTGCTCGCCGAGGTCGACAGCGAGCTTCTCGATCTGCGGGGGTGGGAGGCGCGGTACATCCGCACCGCACGCTCACGCCCCTTCTGTCACCATCCCCGCATCTGTCGGTGGGGGCGGCGAGCGATCGTCTCTGTCACGGCCCGCGATCGGGGAATCGGGTCCATGCGTCGAGGTCGGTGGCGATCGTGGCAGCCAGCACCCAGGCGGCATTCAGCTGCCAGGACTTCGAGGGCAGAAGTCCGAGGCCGATCCGTTTGATCGCTTTGACGCGGTCCTCGACCTCGGCGTGATCACGGTAGAGACTGACCCTCCCCTCGTAGCGTGGAGCCCGTGATTGCAGGGGAAGTTGGGGTTGTCAATCCCCTCGTTTTGTAGAGACCTGCTCTATGCGGCCTGGCACCTCTGGCCGCTCTGGTTGCGTGCTTCGATGATGATCCGTTCGAACTCTTCCGGCGGCAGGCCGTCGGCCGCGCTGTGCCTGCGCCTGGGGTTGTAGAACCCGGTGATCCAGGTCGCGATCCTCAGCCGCGCCTCGGTGCGGGTCGCGAAGCGATGCCGGTGGATGTACTCCACCTTGATCAGCGAGTTGAACGACTCCGCGGCGGCGTTGTCCAGCGCCGACCCCACCCGCCCCATAGATTGCACCACGCCCAACCGGTCGCACAGGTCGTTGTACGCCTCGGACGTATATTCCGCCCCGCGATCGCTGTGGAAGATCGTCCCGTCCCTGCGACCGCCCCGCGTCGCTGCGGCCATCTGCAAGGATGCGCTGACCAGGGCCGCATCGTGGTGCTCGCCCATCGCGTACCCGAGGCAGCGGCGCGAGAACGCGTCCAGGACCGTGGCCAGGTAGACCTTGCCCTCACCGGTCTCGATCTCCGTCATATCGCCGTACCACAGCACATCCGGCGCCACCGCTTCGAACCGGCGGTGCACCAGGTCAGGGGCGGCCTTCCGCTTGCCCTGCCGGGTCAACGACCGCCGCCGGCGCGGGGGCTTGCGGCCCTGGAGCCCGAGCTCGGCCATGATCTTGGCGACCGTGTTCTCCGAGACCTGCCAGCCCTCCGCCCACAGATCGAGCGTGATCCGCGGCGAGCCGTGGGTTTCGCCCGACTCCCGGAAGAAGTACACGATCCTCTCCTCCAGCCTGGCGCGTCTGACCTCACGGTTCGTCGGCTCGTCCGGCCGACGGCGCCATTTGTAGAACCACGCCTCGCTCACCCGGGCCACCCGGCAGGCCACCCGGTGCGGGACGCCGTACTCGGCCCTCTGGTTACCGATGAAGGCGACCAGCGCCTCCGGAGCGTTCTCGGTCACTTCACCCAGAGGAGTAGGGTCGGCCCGAGGCGCGGTGCTGACCTTGCGGCCAGCCCGTTTCCCCGGACCGCCCTCCGCACCCGCCGTGCCCGTTCCCGAGCAACGGGCGCTCCACAAGCCCCGGTTGGACGGTGCTCTTCAGCCGGTGCTGGGCCACGGAGAGGGGATCTTCATCCCTCGGTAGAGGTAGCGGACGGTCTTCACCCTCGCGGGGTCGAACAACCGCACCTCATCTGTGACGGGCCACCAGCGTCCGCCGCAGTAGCGGCGGCGCAGTTCCTTCCAGGTGCTCCGGCGGAACTTCCTTCGCAGCCACTTGATGACCCGCTGCCAGACGAAATGGCGCAGGTATCGGAAGGTGGCGTGCGAGACGCCGAAACGGAAGTAGGCGGTCCAGCCCCGCAGCACCCGGTTGAGGCGGTGCAGCAGGACTTCCAGCGGCAGATTGGTGTCCTGTCGGCACACGTTGCGCACCTTGTCCTTGACCGACGCGAGCGCCTTCTTGGACGGGTAGGTGTAGACGTAGTGCCGATTGGTGCCCTTCTTCCGGTGGCGCTGGAGGCGCCAGCCGAGGAAGTCCAGGCCCTCGTCGATGTGCGTGATCTTCGTCTTCTCCGGTGACAGGTGCAGGCCCATCGGGGAGAGGACCTCGGCCGTCCAGTCACGGATGCTGATCGCATCCTCGCGGGTCCCGGCGACGAGCACGAGAAAGTCGTCCGCGTACCGGCAGATCCGGTAGTTGGGCTTGCCCGTTGCCCGCCGGTGGGCCCTGCGACTGCGGGTGGCTGCTGGTCCTCCCGGTCCCGCCGCGATCGCCTCGTCAAGTACGGACAGGGCGATGTTGGAGATCACGGGTGACAAGATCCCGCCTTGCGGTGCACCGGCCCTCGACTCCTTCAGCCCGGAGTCCTCGGTGAGGATCCCGGCCTTGAGGAACGCCTTCACCAAGTCCATGACGCGTTTGTCTCCGACTCGGGCCCGCATCCGTTGCAGAACGGGTGCATGCCCGATGTTGTCGAAACACGCCTCGATGTCGCCCTCAACCACCCACTCGTAGGAGCGGGAGGCCAGATGGTGACTCTCGGCGATCGCGTCATGAGCTCGGCGCTTGGGGCGGAACCCGTAGGAACACGGGAGGAAGTCCGCCTCGAAGATCGGCTCCAGGACCAGCTTCAAGGAAGCCTGGACCACCCGGTCGCGGATCGTGTTGATGCCCAGGTAGCGGACCTTGCCGCCCGCCTTGGGGATCCCACGCTGCCGCACCGGCAAGGGCCGGAAGGTGCGGGTCTTCAACTCGGCCCGCAACTCCGCAAGGAAGCCCTCCAGTCCGCGCACGTCCTCGATGTAATGGGCGGTCACGCCGTCCACTCCGGCCGTGCGCGCACCCTTGTTGCTCCGCACCCGCATCCACCCTGCAAGCAGGAAGGCCGGGTCGCAGACGAGATTGTGCAGGTCATCAAACTGGCGGAGAGGATCCTCCGCCGCCCAACGGTGCAGCTTGGCCTGGATCTTCAGTACCCGGCGTTCGGCCGCATACGCGACCTCCTCCAGCTCGTCGGTATTCACCAACGACCTCCTGGCATTCCAGCTTCCGCACTGCCGACTTGCTGGACCCCTTCGCCATGCACGCGCCTCTCGCGCGCTCGGACTACTACGGGTCCTCCGCCCCACCACGAGACCGCCGGCCGGCGACGGGCCTGCCCCCACTCCCGACCTGGAAGGCCGGTGAAGGGGCGGTCTCGGATGGTTCCCACGTTCCCTGTGTGCCGATCGGCCAGGATGGATGCCCTGCTTTGCCCCGACAGCCTCGCCGTGCCTACGCCGCAGTCCTTCGGCACGGCCACCGAACCCGAAGACTTCTCGGAGTCCGGAGTCGGCGGCCCGCATGTAGGGCAGCCGCGTACTGCATCCCGGCCCAGATCCACCAGGTTGGAGCCGGTACAACGCTTACGGAGCTTTAACCGCAGGTTCCTCACGTACACCTTCTGGCCTCGCTTGCCGGACCCGCACCGTCTGGCAGTACCGGCGCGTCCCGTCGTTGTCGGGGCTGCTTCCCGCCCTCCCCGGCGTCCCCCGGATCGGACTGCCCCCAGCTTCTACCGGACCGCTGCGACGGCCCGGCGGTGGCGGTCTTGCACCACCACTCGGTCACACAGAGCTTCGTGGCGCACCCATGCATCGCTTGAGGACATCAGAGCGTGGTGGTGAACCGCGCTGTAGCTCGATGATCTGCGGCTTTCGGGTGGTTGCGGTGTGGGGGTGGTCGGCCTGGGGCAGCCAGCGGGT
>NZ_JBSFXK010000061.1:0-44743 GCF_053595355.1 Streptomyces sp. NPDC002513
AGCCGCGTCACACACGACATCCACATCCACCGCCTCGACCCCGAGGAGAAGATCAACGCCGAGCTGCAAAAGGCCGCTTAGGAAGCGACGTTGGGTCAACATCAGGGTGGCACCACTCTATCTGCTCACTACAACGAGCCAAGGGGCTTCGGACAGTCTCGGCGGTGCTCTCGTGACCGCCTCCCATCACCGCACGGCCCGCTACCGATTTGCACACACGGCTGGAGACACACATATGCGGAAGCGCGCCAAAGGTGCCGATAGTGCTCAGGAGCCAGCTTCTAAGGCTGAAAAGGCCAAGTTCAGAGAACACGTAGACCAGGGCGGATTGCAGGATGCGCAGGCACAGGACGAACATCTCCTGCTCGTCGCACCGGGGGGCCCCAACTGCCCCCGGATGTTCCACCGCGACCAGAGCCGGGCGCTCGACTCCCTGACCGCCCTCGAAGAGCTGGACGCCGATGCGCTGCTCCCCCGGCCATGGGCCGGTCATCCACACTCGGTCGGCGCTACGGTCGAGCACGCTCGCGAACCGGCGTCGCAGGATGGGCCGGCGGCCCGCCTGCACGGCTGAGCCCCGACCGCCTCGGCCCCACAGGGCCGACGGCGGTCGGGGCCGTCATGGTCATCCGTCGCAGGCGTCAGCCGCGCGCACCCGGTACGACGGCCTCCGGTTCGGTACGGGCCGGCTGGTCGGACGCGCGCGGCACACCGGTGGCACGGGCGGCGCGCCGGACCGGGACGAGCAACGCGGCCAGGGCGGCGGCGAGGCAGAGCAGGGCCAGCAGGGCGAAGCCGTGGGTGTAGCCGGAGGCATAGGGCAGGCCCGAGGGCTGGAGGTGCCCGGTCACCAGGACGCTGGTGACGGCGGCGCCTACGGAGCCGCCGATCGTCCGGACGTTGGCGTTCATGCCGGTCGCGGCGCCGGTCTGCTCGGTCGGCACGCTGCCGACGATCAGGTGGGCCATCGAGGCGAAGGCCAGTCCGATCCCGAATCCGAACACGCCCGCCACGAAGGCCACCTGCCACTGCTCGTCATGCCAGAGGGCCGGAAAGCCGCAGGCGACCGCACCCAGGGCGGCCCCGGCCGTGAGCAGTGCCTTGGCTCCGAGGACCGGCTCGAGCCAGCCGCTCAGCACGCCCGAGAGGAACATGGAGAACACGCCCGCACCCGTCGCCAGGACGGCGAAGGTGAGACGGGTGGACTTCCGTGGCATCGAAAAGCCTCTCCGGACAGGGTGTGGCCCAGGTCGCCGGACCGGGGTCGTACGGGCTCGGTCGCGCCGCGGGCGGCACGCAGCACGCCGGCGGCCGCGGGAAGCGGGTCACGCGCGGACGGGTGGCCGGGCGGCGTGGTCCGCCCGGGTCCGGCGTCGGATCAAGGGGGTACCGAGGGATATCGAGGAATACGAGGGATACGAGGGCGTCGGCGACGCGTGTGGCCGCACACGTCCAGGCCGAACGCACCCCCGACTGCTAAAGTGGAGGTACGCCTCCACTGTAACGGAGGTGACCCTCCGCTTCAACCGGGTTCCGTCCAGGGAGGCAGCAGTGACGGCTCAGCCGTTCCCCGTCAGCGAGATCGTGGCGGCCCAGCGGCCGCACCGGAAGGACGCCGCCCGCAACTACGACGCCCTGATCGCCGCCGCGCGCGAGGCGTTCGCGAAGAACGGCGCGGAGGCGTCCCTGGAGGACATCGCCCGCCGCGCCGGCGTCGGCATCGGCACGCTCTACCGCAACTTCCCGACCCGCCGTCACCTCTTCGAGAGCGTGTACGCGGGCGAGGTGAACGACCTGTGCCGGGTGGCCGGCGAGGTGGCGGACCGCGAGCCGTGGGAGGCGCTCGCCTCGTGGCTGCGCCGGTTCGTGGACTACACGGTGACCAAGCGGGCCATCCGCGAGGCGATGGACGACGAGTCGGACATCTTCCTCGCCTGCCGGGCGTCCATGTACCAGGCGGGCGGCCCGCTGTTCGAGCGGGCCCAGAAGGCGGGCGAGGCCCGCGCGGACATCAGCTTCGACGATCTGCTCCGCATGATCGCCGGGATCACCGCGACCAACTTCCTGGACGACGCCCAGCGGAACCGGGTCCTGACCGTGGCCCTGGACGGAGTGAGGACCCCCGCCGCCTGAACCGGCCGGCCTCAGCCGGCCTCCCCGGGGGTCCTCACCGGGGACCGGCTCGCCCCGGTCCCCCCGGCGGGGCGCCGCCCGCCGGGCACATCACTGGTTCCAGCTCTCGTCGTAGGGATCCTTCGGCGTCGGGACCGGCTTGGCCTCCATGACGTCGAGGAACGGGATGAGGCCGCCGTTGACGGGGTCCCTGGTCCGGCGGGCGGTGTAGGTGCCGGTGACCTGGAGCCAGGAGTCGGGCTGGAGGACGGGCGGCAGCTTGCCGGACAGCCCGACCTTGACCGGCTGGGCGTCGGCGGCGCAGCAGTTGAGGGCCATCCGGACGAGATACGGGGTACCCCCGTGGTCGAGCGCGACGAACCCGGTGATCTCCACCGTGCGGTGGCCGAGGGAGTGTCCGTGGCCGTACGCCGCGCGGCCCGCGTAGTCCACCAGGCTGAGCGGGACCGGGTCGCCGGAGGGCAGGGCCGGGTAGGCCAGGGGCGGCTGCAGGGCCGTACCGGCGCGCAGGGCACTGTAGGAGCCGAGCGCGGGCGGGGCGACGAGGATCAGGGCGAACAGCGGCAGCACGAGCAGCCAGGAGATCCGCGGCTCGCGGTGCCCGTGACCGTCGTCGTGGCCGTGCGCGCGACCGTGATCACGGCCGTCGTCGTGGCCGTAACTGTGATCAGGCCCGTCGGGGTGGCCGTGGCCGTCGGGGTGGCCGCCGGGGACGGCGGCTCCGGGTTCGCCGAGCGGATCGTCGTGCCCGACGACGTACCCGCCGGGATCGTCGTGCCCGACGACATACGTGTGCGGCTCGCCCCCGTCCCAGCGCTGCCGGGCCGCCCGGGAGCGGCGCAGCTCGTACCAGACGGTCGCGAGCGCGGCCACGATCAGCACGGCCCCGGCGGCGAGCAGCAGCGGCTGGAGCCCGGCCTTGACGTAGCGCAGATACAGAGAGGTCGTGCCGGCGTGCAGCATGGCCCCGCCGACCAGGAACAGTACGGCCGCCTGCGCCTGACGGTTCACAGCAGCACCGCCCCGGCCAGGACCGACACCAAGGCCGCCAGCGCGAACGTGGCGGGCGCGAACCGCAGGGCGAAGGAGCGCCCGAACGTGCCCGCCTGCATCGCGAACAGTTTCAGGTCGATCATCGGCCCCACCACGAGGAACGCCAGCCGGGCGGTGAGCGAGAACTGGGACAGCGACGCCGCCACGAACGCGTCCGCCTCGGAACAGATCGACAGCAGTACCGCGAGGACCGAGAGCGCGAGGACCGCCACCACCGGGTTGCCCGCCGCCGTACGCAGCCAGCTCGCCGGTGCCACGGCCTTGAGGGTGGCCGCGGCCATGGCGCCGACGACCAGGAACCCGCCCGCGTGCATCACGTCATGCCGCACCGACCCCCAGAACGCGGCCCCCTTGCCCTGCCCCTCGTAGGACGCCCGGGCCGGCGGCTTCAGCCAGTCGGTGCGGCCGAGCCGCTGCCACAGCCACCCCATCGCACACGCCACCAGCAGGCTCGCCGCGAACCGGGCGAGGACCATCTCGGGGTCGCGGGGGAACGCGACGGCCGTGGCGGTCAGCACGATCGGGTTGATCGCGGGAGCGGAGAGCAGGAAGGCCAGCGCCGCCGCGGGTGTGACACCCCGGCGTACCAGCGCCGCCGCGACCGGCACCGAGGCGCATTCGCAGCCGGGCAGCACGGCCCCGGCCACGCCGGCGACCGGCACCGCGAGAGCGGGCCGCTCGGGCAGGGCGCGGGCGAAGAACGACGGCGGGACGAACACCGCGAGGGCCGCGGACAGCAGGACGCCGAGGACGAGGAAGGGCAGGGCCTGGACGACCACCGCGAGGAACACGGTCATCCAGCTCTGCATCACGGGCGCGGCCAGCGCCCGCCGGATGGGGCCCTGCCCGACGACCAGCAGGAGCAGCAGCAGGACCAGGCCGTGGGAGGAGGTGAACTGCCAGCCCTGCGAAGACTCCTCGTCGTGGCGCCGGCCGACCGGCGCCGGGGGTGCTTTGACCATGGTCACGGGCGGGGTACCTCCGAAGGGAGCGGACGGCGCGGGAGGGACGTGAGCCCCTCTCCTGCTGTACGTCGTCCCGCGCGCCCCGTCTCACCCCGGTCCCGGAACTTTGCCGCTCAATGACCCGCGTCGAACGCGAGCGGGGGCTGCCCCTGCCCGCCGGCCAGGGTGTGCCGTCGGCGGAAGAGGGACGGCAGGCTCGGCGCGGTCAGGAATCCCTCGGCGCGAGCGCTGGCGATACCGATGCGCGGGATGTCGCCGCTCTTCTCGAACAGCAGGAAGCGCGGCTCCCACACGGGCCGGTACTTGGCGTTGGCGCGGTAGAGGGACTCGATCTGCCACCAACGGGAGAAGAAGGTCAGGACGGAGCGCCACAGCCGCAGGACGGGCCCGGCGCCGAGGCGTGAGCCGCGTTCGAAGACGGAGCGGAACATCGCGAAGTTCAGCGACACCCGCTGGATGCCGAGGTCGAGCGCGCGCAGCAGCAGCTCGATCACCATGAACTCCATCAGGCCGTTCTCGCAGCCTCGGTCGCGCCGCATCAGGTCCAGGGACAGCCCGTGCTCTCCCCAGGGCACGAAGCTGAGCAGGGCCCGTGGCTCGCCCTGCTCGTCCCGGCACTCCAGCATCACGCAGTTCGCGTCGGCCGGATCGCCGAGGCGGCCCAGGGCCATGGAGAACCCGCGCTCGCCGCCGCCGTCGCGCCAGTGGTCGGCCTTCTCGATCAGGGTGGCCATGTCGGACTCGGGGATGTCGCCGTGGCGGCGGATGTGCACGGTGTAGCCGGCCCGGCGGACACGGTTGTGCGCCTGCCGTACGACGCGCATCGCGCGCCCGTCGAGGCTGAAGTCGGCGACCTCCACGATCGCCTCGTCGCCCAGTTCGAGGGCGTCCAGGCCGTGCCGGGCGTAGATCGTTCCGGCTTCCTCGCTCGCCCCCATCACGGCGGGCGTCCAGGCGTGCCGACGGGCCTGCGCCAGCCACGCGTCGATGGCGCCGGGCCATGCCTCGGGGTCGCCGATCGGATCACCGGAGGCCAGGGTGACGCCGCTGACCACCCGATAGGTGATGGCCGCCTTGCCGCTCGGGGACCAGATCACGGCCTTGTCGCGGCGCAGCGCGAAGTAGCCGAGGGAGTCGCGCTCACCGTGCTTGGCGAGCAGGGCGCGCAGGTGCTGTTCGTCCTCCTCGCCGAGGAGTTCCCGGCCGCGGGGCGCGCGGAAGCAGGCGTACAGGACGAGCAGGAAGGAGACCGCGATCAGGATGTTGATGGTGATGTCCACCCAGCGCGGCGCGTGCACGGTGTCGATGCGGTCGGCGAGCGGGCCCACGCTGACGCCGCGCATCAGCGTGTACGCGATCTTGTCCGTCAGGGTGGCCCCGGCCACCTTGTTGGTGGCGTCCACCAGCAGGGTGCCGATGCCGCCGCTGACGAGGATGCCGCAGGCGCCCACGATCAGCGCCAGCCGGGTGTTGGAGCGGTCGCCCACCGCCTGGAACTCCCTGCGGCCGATCAGCAGCGCGGCCACGAACAGGCCGGTGAGCAGGGCGGAGATCCAGTTGAAGACGTGGCGGCGGTAGTCGTCCTGGGTGAGGGCGAGCGCGTAGAGCGCGAAGAGCGGGCCGGCCAGCAGCATGTTGAAGATCCACGCGGCCCGCTTGCGGCGCCGCATCACCAGCGCGAGGAACAGGGCGAGGGCCGCCGAGACCAGTCCGGCGGTGGCCAGATAAGGCGTGAAGAACTCGCCGACGTTGTGCTCGTGGACCTCTTCGCGGAAGGGCAGCGAGAGGACCGCCACGATGTTCAGCAGGGCCAGCAGCCGCAGGTACCAGACCGTGGCGGCGGCAGCCCCGGGACGCAGGCGCGCCAGGAGCGACGGCCGCCCCTCCGGCGCGCCCTGTGGATGCCGGGCGCGTCGCTGGGGGATCACTGCTCGTTGCTGTGCGGGCACCGCGATGACTCACCTTGACGAGAAGCCGGAGCGACCGGCGTGGACGGAAGCGGGCACGGGGGCGCGGGACGGTTTGCCCCTGGTTCTCCCGGGTACACTCATCGACCCTACATTCCGTAGGGACGCAGGGGCGCCTCGTCAAGGGTAGGTGTCAGGCAAGGGCGGCCGCCACGCCCCGGCCGGGCGGCGTCCGGGGCGGCGCGCCTACCGAGCGCTGTTCTCCGCGCCCACGGCATGCTCCTCGGACACAACGGCACGCCCCTCGGGCGCATACGCCGGGTCGGTGCCCGCCGACTCCGCGCGCTGGCGGAGGAACGGCACCAGTCCCCGCTCCAGCAGGGCGTTCTCCCAGGTCTCCCGGGCCCGGCACACATCGGGATCACGGTCGGCGGGATGGCCCCGGCGACGGCCGGAGCGGTTCCGCGCGCCCGTCACCAGGATCCAGGCGAGGTCCCCGAGGGCCGCACCGGCCGTCACGGCGGCGGCGATCACCCCGGCCATCACGAGCCCGTCGCCGATGTGCGGGCGCACGGCGAAGGCCCGCAGCCCGAATCCGCACAGCAGGAACACGCCGGTGGCCACGGCCCCGAGACTCGGCACGAGGACCGCGAGGACG
This sequence comes from Streptomyces sp. NPDC002513, assembly GCF_053595355.1. Taxonomy (NCBI): domain Bacteria; kingdom Bacillati; phylum Actinomycetota; class Actinomycetes; order Kitasatosporales; family Streptomycetaceae; genus Streptomyces; species Streptomyces sp. NPDC002513. The sequence continues at coordinate 6,717 of NZ_JBSFXK010000061.1, forward strand.
GGCAGGACCTCTTTCGTACGGCCGTCACCGGCCTCAGCGTCCTGCCGCGTACGGGCATCACCGGCTGGAGCGTCCTGCTGCGTACCGGCGTCACCGGTCGGGGCACCACCCGGCGTGCGCACGTCATCGTCCAGGGGGGCGCCGCGCGTACGGCCGTCCTCACCCGGCGCAGGGGCGTCGTCGCCGACGGGACCACCCGGCGTGTGGCCGTCGTCCCCCACGGAACCGCCCGGAAGGCGACCGTCGTCAGCCACGGGACCGCCCGGCCCACGGCCGTCGTGACCCGCTCGGCCGTCCGACGCGCGATCGCCGTGAGCCGAGGACTCGTGGTGGCCATGGTCCGAGGACTCGTAGCAGCCCTGGCCCAAGGACTCGTAGCGGTCGACGGCGGCGGCGCGCAGCGCGAGATAGTGGCCGTATTCGGCGGCGGCGACACCGACGAGGCGGGCGCGCTCCTCCAGGGCCTCCGCGCGCAGCCCCTCCCGGGACGTGCCCGCACCCGCGGCGTCGAGCGCGGCCACGACCTCCGGGGAGTTCAGCGCCCGGTCGACCATGCCCTCGAAGGTCGGGCCGGCCACTGGTGACGGCGCGTCGGACTCCTGCACGCGGATACCCCGATCGACGACAACGGGTCGGCCGATACCGGCCGGACGGGCGGACGAGCCAAACCCTACAACATGTAGGACATCCGCCAGGCACAGAGCGCTGCCGCGGTCCACCCCACGCGCCCGCCCCCGAGCCGATCATCCGCTCAGCGCCCGTCCGAGGGTTCGGCATCGAGGCCGGTGCACGCCACCTTGCCGTCCACCTCGATGCACGCCTCCACCCCTTGGGGTGAAGTCACGGCGAGTATGGGGCTGCTCGAGCCTCCGGTGCCGTCTCCCGGGTACGCCGCGGAGAGCACGTCCCGTCCCGACCGGACGGAGATGACGCGGGCGTCCGTGGCCCGCACCTGGACCTCGGCCCAGGCGGCGCCGCAGATCGGCGAGTACTGAAGCCGCACCGCGTAGGAGGCGGCATGGACCGAGCTCTTGGTCTGCGCGTCCCGGTCGCAGGCGGAGACATCCGGCAGCCGCCCCTGGCAGGACGCGCCCCGGCAGCGGGGCGAGGGCGCGGCCGGACGGCCGGACGGCGCGCCCGTGCGGTGCGCCACGACGAGGGTGAGGGCCACCGCGGCCACCACGACGACCAGGGCGAGGGCGGGCAGAGGCCGCCGCCGGAGCCGGGCGGGGCGCCGCGCGGCAACGTCGCAGGACGGCTCGTCCGGGCCCTGCGGGCGGTCAGCCGCCTCCCACAGGGCCAGCACGGGAGCCGGGTCGGCACAGGCGAGACCGGCGAGCGCCTCCACGGCCGAACGGGGCGGCCGTTGGGCGCCGTTGAGATAGCGGTGCCAGGCGGACTTGCTGTACGGGGTGCGTGCGGCCAGGGCCGCGAGGCTGAGACCGGTGCGTTCTTTCAGGCCGCGCAGCTCCGTCACGAACGGTCCGTCGGGATCCTCCGGCGGGGCCGCCGCCGACCGCCAGGGCGACGTCCGTGCTGCGCCGGCCTTCACGGTCTGGGTCCTTGGGGCTGTCGCATGACCTGTCCCTCAACGCCGATTCCACTGTGGGCAGTTCGCCCTTGGTTGTCGGGATGTGTTCCCGGGACCGTGGTGCCGCCACACATGGAAACCGGTATGAACAACATGAGTTGCCGGAAGCGGAGCGCACCGAAGGCCTGCCCGGTACGCACAGGTGACCGGGCAGGCTGTCCCTTCGGGGGAGGGAAAGAGGCGCGTCAGCACCAGGGCACGGCGCTCCGGGTGCGGACGTAGTGCGCGGAGACGTAGCCCCTGTCGCCCGCGAGCCGGTACCACCGCCGGTTCCCGTGGACGTACGAGCCGTGCCGCTCGCAGACCAGCAGCAGCCGGCCCTGGACCCGGCGGTGACCCACCACGCGGTAGCCGGTGCCGGGGCCGGAGCGGATGTTCAGCGGGACGTGACGGGTGGCGACGCGTCCGACGACACGGTACGCGTGGTGCCGGTACGCCGCGCCCGCCACGTAACCGACGCGATGACGGTACGCCGTGCGGGTGCCGTAGCCGATGCGGTGGTGGTGCGCCGTGCGCGGGATGTGGCGGAGGTGGCAGGCGTGGCCGACGCGACGGACGTGGTGGATGTGGCGGACGTGGCGCCGGCAGAGTGCGGAGCGGTGGGCGCGGTGCCGGACCGGCACCTGCCGGGCGGGGGCGGGGAGCGTGTGCGGGCGGTACGAGACCGTCGCGACGACCGGCGCCGGGGCGGCCCGGTCGCCCTCCACGGCGACCGCGGCCGAGGGCGCGAGCGTGAGCATCGCGACCGCGGCGAGCAGGCCGCCCTGCAGTGTCCGACGAATCATGGAAACCTCCGTGCTGACGTTGCCGATCACGAGGCGTGATCTCACGTCGCCCAGCGTTTCCGTGCCGGGGGCCGGGAATTCCGTTTCCCTGTTCCGGGGACGGACGGAACGTCCCAGGGGACGGATGGAAGCCGGCCCGCCCCGGTGGCGAGCACCGTGCGCGGCGCTCGCCGCTTCGAGCATCAACCACCGGCAGCGGATCCAGGCCGCCACCGCCATGGCGCGCGGCTCCACGGCGGACGGCGGCGGTCCCTCATCCGGCCGACGGCCGGCCGGGCAGGTCGAAGACGTGCCGCGGCGTGGCGATCTTCGTGATGGCTTCGCCGAAAATGGCGCTGGGCTCCTGCCCGTCGTGGCGGATGTCGGTGTTCAGCAGCACCACGAGGGTCGTCCGCGCCGACGGCAGATAGACGGCCAGGGACTCGTAGCCCGGCAGCGAACCGTTGTGCCCGATCCAGCCACGTACATCGAAGATGCCGAGCCCGTACCCGACGCCGGGGGCGGCGGTCGGGGACGCGATGAGCCGCTGCCGCTGCAGGGCCGGACGGATCAGGACGGTTCCGTCGGGCAGGGTGCCGGTGGCCGCCGTACGGGCCCACACTCGCAGATCCCGCAGATCGGAGATCATCGCGCCGGCCGCCCAGGTCCAGGAGGGGTTCCAGTCCGTCGCGTCCTCGGCCTTCCCGCTCGCGGTCTGTTTCGTGTACCCGTGGGCATGGGGGTCCGGGAAGGCGGCGTCGGCCGGGAAGCGCGTGTGGTCCAGGCCGGCCGGCCGGAGGATGTTCTTCTGGATGAAGTCCCCGAGCGGCTGTCCGCCGGCCTTCTCCACGACCAGGCCGAGCAGGACCAGGTTGGTGTTGCAGTAGTCGAACTGTCGTCCGGGCGGGAACAGCGCCGGATGCCTGAAGGCGTAGTCGAGCAGTTCCCGCGGTGTGAACGAGTGCTGCGGATCGGACGTCAGCGCCTTGAGGAACGCCTCGTCCTCGGAGTAGCTGAACAGCCCGCTGCGCATCCCGGCCAGTTGGCGCAGGGTGATCCTGCTTCCGCCGGGCACGCCGTCGACGTACTTCGTGATCGGGTCGTCCAGGCCCACCTTGCCCCGGTCGGCCAGCTGGAGCAGCGCCGTCACGGTGAACGTCTTGGTCTCGCTGCCGATCCGCATGTGCAGATCCGGCGCCATCGGGCGGTCGCTGCCCTTGTCGGCGACCCCGAACGAGCGTACGTAACTGCCCTTGTCCGGCGTCCACAGCCCCACGGTCACTCCGGGGACGTGCGCGTCCCTCATGATCCCCTGAACGGCCGCGTCGAGCCGCCGTTGCACCGCGGGCCCGAGGTCCGGTGCCTCGTCGGCGGACGCTGACGTGGAAGAGGGCATGTGAGGTAGGGCGATGGTGACGGTGGCGGCGGCGGGTTCCCCTTCCTCCGTCCCCCGCATGGCTCCCCACACGGCTCCGGCCACGATCGGCAGTCCGAGCACCCCCACTGCGGCGACGATCGCCACACCTTTACGCAACCGTCTGCACGCACGCGCCATCGGCCGACTCCAACCGTGATACGGACCCGCGACCCCGCGTAGGACGCAGGCCGCGGGTCCCGACGTCAGCTTAGGAGCGCCCGTGCCACCCCGCCTGTCGGCGTGTCACCCGCTCCCCGGCCTCGCCGCGGGCCGCGACACGCCGACGCCGCGACCGATTCACCCGTTCGCCGAGCCCGCCATCCGGGGCCGCGACCGGACCGTCCTTCCGCCCCGCCCGCCGCCGGACCCGTCCGTCGTGCCAAGCGGCCGGCCGTCCGATGCGGACCACCCGCCGGCCGACGGGGTCGGCCCACCCGCCGACGGCCGCCCGCCCCCAGGTGCGCGACAACTCCCCTTCTTTCGAGGGAAATTAACGGTCCATAAGGGGCATAGGCGGCGTCACCCCGCACCCCCGCACCCCCAGTTGAGACGGCCTCACCGACGCGCTCCCCGGCCTCCAGGGCGGCCGCCCCTCGCGCCGGACCAAGACATGACCATGACGATTTCCCGGTCCGGAATGACGAGACGTCAGCGTCGCCATTACTCCAAAGGGATTCTTCGTCATATTTTCAGCATGTCTGATATGACACACAAGAAGATGATCTGTACGTTCAATCTCGCATCGGCTAACAGCCGACGTCTCTCAGACAGGAGAAGCAACATGGCAACGCGTTCCACTGTGGTGACCGCCGCGCTGGCGGCCGGCGCGGCTCTGGTGGCCACCGGCATCACCTACGCCAACGCCGCCTCCGAGCCGGCCCAGGCGGCCGCGGTCGCGGCCGCCGCTCCCGCCGCTGCTCCGGCGGCGGGCGCCCCGGCCGCCCCGGCCTACCCCCAGGGCAGCAGCGGCAACAGCAACAACAACGGCGGCAATGGCTACAACAACGGCAACAACAACAACAACGACAACTCCAAGGGCAACGAGGGCCGGGAGCACGAGGAGAACGAGCAGCACGAGAAGCGCCACCACCACGAGGGTCGTATCTTCGTCAACGAGCGGGAATACTCCCCCCACGAGAGCAGCTGCATCACGGTCGTCAGCGGCCTCGGGGCGAACAGCCTCAACGTCCGCAACGAGAGCAGGAAGACCGTCGAGGTCTTCAACGGTGCAACCTGCGACAACGGCGCCCCTCTCGCCACGGTCGGTCCCTACAGCTCCAGCAACGGCCTCTTCCCCCGCCGCATCCGCGGCGGTGTGAAGGTCAAGCACGGCGTCGTGGCGAGCATCCGGATCGTGCACCACCGTGAGGGCTTCGGCCGCGGCGAGGAGGGCGGCAACGAAGGCGGCAACGACGACTGACAAGGGCACTCGCGTGGCCCATGACAAGGGCACTCGCGTGGCCCACACAACGAGAACCCCGGCCCGCCGGAATCGGGCCGGGGTTCCGGTCTGCGAGGACGCTGAGCTGCGCGTCCGCGTTCCACGCTAAGCCTTTGCCGAAAGGCCCGCGTGTCGATCACCGGAAGAACGAGAGGGTGAGACAGGAGCGCATCGAGCGGACAGCCGGGGATCCGCAGGTCTGGGCTGCCTCGTAGGATCCGCATATGCCGCACCTCGCCTTCGACATATCCTTCTGCGCCCATCTCAACAAGCTGGAGAAAACGGTGCGGGAGGGGGTGTTCGCGGCCTGGGAGAAGTTCGAGAGCCTCACCCTCGACCAGCTCTTCAAGGACCCGGGGCTGAAGCTGGAGTCGCTGAGGCAGGCGCGGGATCCGCACATCCGTACCATCCGGATCCATCAGAGCACCCGAGGCGTCGTCCTCGCACCGGACAGCGGCGACACCTTCGTGCTGCTGCGGGTGATGCCGCACGACAAGGCGATCGCGTGGGCCGTCAAGCAGAAGGCGAGCATCAACACGGTCACGCAGGCCGTCGAGATCCGCGACATGGCGATGCTGGAGGAACTCACTCACGCGTACGAACGGGTCGCCCCCGCCCACCACGAGCGGCTGTTCGCGAAGATATCCGACCCGGACATGGCGAAGCTGGGCATCGACTCCACCACCCTTCGCCAGGCCCGCGCGCTGACCACCCTGGAACAGCTGGAGGTGTTCGCGCCGCACTTCCCACAGGACCAGCGGGACGTGCTGGACTACCTGGCGGCCGGGTTCACCGTCGAGGAGGTGTGGCGCGACGTGGTCTGCGTGGCCGTCGCCACCACCCCGACCGCCGAGCCGGTCGACGCGTCCGACTTCGAGTCGGCCATCCACCGCACCCGTACCCGTATCACCGTGGTCGCCGGCTCCGACGAACTGCGCGGCATGCTCGACAAGCCGTTCGCGGCCTGGCGGATCTTCCTCCACCCCTCCCAGCACAAGGTCGCCTACCAGCCCTCGTACTCCGGCCCTGCGCAGGTCAGCGGCGGACCCGGCACCGGCAAGACCGTCGTCGCCCTGCATCGCGTACGCCATCTGCTGCGGCATCTGCGCGACGGCGAGCGCATTCTGCTCACCACGTACACGAACGCGCTCGTCGCCGCGCTGCGCACCGGGCTCGCCGCGCTCGTCGAGGACGAGGCGTTGCGCGACCGGGTGGACATCATGACCGTGGACGCCTTCGCCGACAGCGTCGTGTCCGCCTCGCGCCGCCCGCTGAACGGCGGCGAGGAGCAGACCCGGTGGGAGCGAGCCGCCCGGGACACCGGCTTCGACGGCACCGGGCAGTTCCTCGCACAGGAGTACAAGCACGTCGTCCTCGCCCAGGACCTGCGCACTCCTCAGGCGTACGAGACCTGCGAGCGGCTCGGCCGCGGCAGCGCCCTGCCCGCCGCGAAACGGCCGCTGGTGTGGCGCGCCATCCAGGAGTTCACGGACCGCCTCGCCGCCGACGGTCTGCGTACCTGCCTCGGCACCTGCGCGCAGGCCGCGGACCGCCTGGCGGCGGACGGCCCCCGGTACCGTCACGTCGTCGTCGACGAGGCCCAGGACCTGCATCCCGTGCAGTGGCGGATGCTGCGCGCCGCGACCCCGCAAGGGCCCGACGACCTGTTCATCGCGGGAGATCCGCACCAGCGCATCTACGACACGAAGGTGTCCCTGAAGATACTCGGCATCAAGGTCGCCGGGCGGTCGACGAGGATGCGGAAGAACTACCGCTCCACCCAGGAGATCCTCAGCTGGTCCACCGCCCTGCTCGTCGGCCGGCCCTTCGAGGAGCTGGCGGACGACTCGCGCGACGACACCCTCGTCCACTACGGCTCCGCCCTGCACGGCAACAGGCCTGAGGTGCACGGCGCGGACACCGAGGAGGCCGAGTGCGACGCGCTGATCGAGCGGGTGCGCGGCTGGCTCGCCGACGGGGTCGGTCCCGGCGACATCGGGGTCAGCGCCCGTTTCGACAAGACGTGCGACACAGTGGTGGCCGCGCTCAGGACCGCGGGCGTTCCGGTCATGCGGCTGCGCGGTGACACCGCGGCCAACCCCGACGCCGTGAACGTCGGGACGATGCACTCGTTCAAGGGCCTGGAATACCGGTGCGTGGCGGTCGTCAACGCCGGCGAGAGCGCCCTGCCCTACGAGAAGGCCGTGACCCCCGCCGCCGTGGATCCCGTCCAGCACGAGACGGACCTGCTCGCCGAACGCTGCCTGCTGTTCGTGGCCTGCACCCGGGCCCGGGACAGCCTGTACGTCTCGTGGACCGGCAGGCCGAGCCCCTTCCTCGCGGAGACCGGAATGTGAGGGTGGCGGGCCGGGGCCGCGAAGGCCGCCTCGCGTTCAACCAGCGGTCGCGGCGTCCCACAGGGGCGTGCCCGAAAGACATACCGCCTGCCGGGAATTGAGTCGACCTCGCTCAAGTTATATGAGGTGCCGATCGAGAACCGGGCACCTGAGACGAGGAGACATCATGAGCAACCTGTCCCTGTACACGCGGCGCAACCCGTTCACCGAGATGGACAGCCTGGTGCGAGCCCTGACGCGGCCGGCGGCGGTCACGTCCCCCGTGCGACCTGCGGCGTTCACCCCGGCCGCCGAGATCGCCTATGACGGAAACGACGCGGTCATCCGCATCGAGATCCCCGGCGTGGACGCCGACAAGGACGTGAGCGTCGAGGTCGACGGCACCAGCCTGACCATTCGCGGTGAGCGCCGCGACGAGCGCACCCAGGACAAGGGTCCGCGGACGGTGCGCGAGATGCGGTACGGATCGTTCCGGCGCACCTTCCGGCTGCCCGAGCGGATCGACGCCGACACCATCACCGCCGCCCACGACAACGGCATCCTCACGGTCCGCGTCCCGGGCATCCTCGGCACCACCCCGACCCGCCGCATCCCCATCACGGCGAAGGCCGCCGAGACCCCCGCGACCGAACCCACCACCGCCGAAACCCCCGCGACCGAGCCCTCCACCGCCGAGGACAACGCCTGACCCGGTGCCACCGCACACCGGTGGCACCCCCAGACCGCCGAGCCACTACGCCACGGCCCGGCCGCCAAACACCACACCTCGCCCGGCCGGCCGTCACCACGACGACCGGCCGGCGTCGCAGTTCGGTTCGGTTCGGAAGGTACTTCTCCCGCCGGGGCGCGGCTATGTGTTCGTCCACCGAGGCGTGCGGCCACGTCCCGGACGTGGCCGATGACCTTGGGGCGGAGAGTGCGGGGGCGCCCAGCCGGCCCTGCAACCGGCACGCCATATTCGTCCCTCTATGTTGTATTTTCGTAGTCATCCGGGTCGCCTACGGGTGGGAAGTGGTCCCTATGGCCGACGACGGTCGTGGCGACGACCTCATGGCACGGAGCCGTGAGCGCTTCCTGTCCGGTGAGCCCGCGGGGCCGGGCGTGCGCAGCGAGATCCTCTCCTCTTGGAGCCGCTGCCAGTCCCTGGGCCTGCCTCCGAGCCTCGGGACCACCTACGGGGGAGAACCCGACCTGGACACCGAACTCGTCCGCGCCGCGGAACCGGTGCTCGACCAGGTGGCCGCCGCGATCGCCGGCACCTGGTCGACCGTGATCCTCACCGATGATGAGGGCGTGGTGCTCCGCTGCCTGACCGGCGAGCTGCAGATGACCCGGTACCTCGACGAGGCCGGTGGTGGGGCGCCCGGCTTCAGCTTCCACGAATCCCTCGCCGGCACCACGTCCATCGGCCTCGCTCTCGTGGAGCGGCGTCCCAGCCGTGTCTACGGTCATGAGCACTTTGCCGACGCCTGGACGGTGGAGGGCTGCGTGGCCGTACCCGTCCACGAGCCGCTGAGCGGACGCGTCGTCGGCATAGTGGACCTTGCGACGGAGCGGTCCGAGTTCACCGCGACGCTGGAAACCATGGCGCGGAAGGCCGCTCGCGCCATCGAACGAAGGTTGCTGGAGCAGAAGACCGACCGGGAGCGCGCCCTGCTGGGGGCCTACCTGCGGACCGCACGCCACGCGGGGGCACCCGGCTTCATGGATGGACGCCAGTACGCCCTCGGTCCCTCGGTGGAGGACCCGCTGACGGGGTCCGACCGGCTGATCCTGGAGGAGAAGGCGGCAGCACTGATCGCCTCGGGCCGCAGGGCCGCCCTGGAGGTCCCCCTGTCCGGAGGCAGGGTGGCCACGCTCCTGGCGCGGCCCGTGACGGACGCGTGCGAAGGGGTCGCGGTCGAGGTGGTGCTTCCCGAGAGCCGGGCTCTGTTCGCCGTGGGCGAGACGCCCGCCTCCGTCCCGGCCGAGCAGCGGACCGACGCGCTCGGGACGGTCGGGCTCGGAGAAGCCCGGCACAGTTCTCCCGCCGTGCCTCCGGCTCCGCCCACGGTTCCGGCCGCGGACGCGGACACACCCGGCACGCCCAAGGCAGTCGGGCTCGCAGAAGCCCGGCACACTTCTCCCGCCGCGCCTCCGGCTCCGCCCCCGGTTCCGCTCGCGGGCGAGGACGCGCGGCACGACCACGGATGGCTGCTGGCCGTCGGGGAACCGGGGATCGGCAGGCTCGCCCTCGCGGCACGGCGGCGCCTGGAGCTCCTGCGCGAGTCCACCCGCCGTATCGGCACCACCTTGGACGTGGTCCGCACCGCGGAGGAACTGGCCGAGGTGGTGGTCGGAAACTTCGCCGACGTCGTCACCGTCGATCTGTATCCGGCGGTGCTCCGCGGGGACGAACCCCCGGCGGCCGATGTGCTGCTGATGCAGCGCACCGCCGCGGCCGGGGTGAGCGGCTTCCCCTTCCAGGGAGTGGGCGAGCAGATCAGCTTCGCCCCCATCAGCCCGCAGGCCCAGTGCCTGGCCAGCAGTTCTCCGGCGATGGAGGCGGACCTGCGGGCGGCGCGATGTTGGGCGGTCCAGGACCCGGAACGCACCGCGAAGATCCTCGGCGAAGGCCTGCACTCCCTCATCGCCGTTGCGCTGAGCGCCCGCGGCGTCGCCCTGGGGGTCGCCACCTTCTACCGCTCGCGGCAGTCCCCGCCCTTCGAGGACGACGACGTGTCCCTCGCCGACGAGCTGGTCGCCTGCGCCTCGGTCTGCATCGACAACGCCCGCCGTTTCACCCACGAGCACGCCACGGCCCTCGCCCTTCAACGCAGTCTGCTCCCCCATGGCCTGCCCGAACAGAACGCCCTGGAGGCCGCCTACCGATACCTGCCGGCGCGCACCGGAGTCAGTGGCGACTGGTTCGACGTGATCCCTCTGTCCGGGGCCCGCGTGGCACTCGTCGTGGGCGACGTGGTCGGCCACGGCGTCCACGCCGCCGCCACCATGGGGCGGCTGCGCACCGCTGTGCACAACTTCTCCTCGTTCGAACTCGCCCCCGACGAGCTCCTCATGCGTCTGGACGACCTGGTCGCCCGGATGGCCGGGGAGGAGAGCGGTACGGACGCCGTCATCGGAGCCACCTGCCTGTACGGGGTGTACGACCCGACGACCCGCCGCTGCGGCCTGGCCCGCGCCGGACACCTTCCCCCGGCGCTCGTCTCTGGCGACGGGACGGTGACCTTCCCCGAGGTGCCCGCCGGGCCGCCGCTCGGCCTGGGCGGATTCCCCTTCGAGACGGTCGAGGTCGACCTCCCGGACACCAGCCAGCTGGTGCTCTACACCAATGGGCTCGTCGAGGACCGCGAGCGGTGCGTCGACACGGCGCTGCGAGATCTCCGGCGCACTCTGGGCCACCCGGGCCGTTCCCCGGAGGAGACCTGCCAGGCCGTCATCGCGGCCCTGTCGTCCGCCCGGCCGAACGAGGACGACGTGACCCTGCTCGTCGTCCGTCCCCGAGGTATGGACCCGTCGGACCTGGCCTGCTGGAACGACCTCACCATGGACCCGGCCATCGTGCCGGACATCCGCGGTGCGGTCGTCCGGCAACTCACTCACTGGGAGCTGGACGAGGTCGCGTTCACCACCGAATTGATCATCAGCGAGTTGCTCACCAATGCCATCCGCCATGCCACCGGTCCCCTGAAGGTGCGGCTGCTGCGCGACCGGACGCTCATCTGCGAGGTCGCCGACACCAGCAGTACCTCTCCCCACCTGCGCCAGGCGGCGATGACCGACGAAGGCGGTCGCGGCCTGTTCCTCGTGGCCCAGCTCGCCCAGCGCTGGGGTACCCGTCACACGCCCCGCGGCAAGGTCATCTGGGCGGAGCAGCCGCTGCCCGGGAGCTGATCCGCCGTCCCGCCGCCGATCCGGCGCGTTCGCCGTTCGGGAGGGCACGGTCCGCGGACGGCGACGGCGACGGCGACGGCGAGTCAGGAGATCACGACATTGGGACATCAGTACGACTTCATCATCGTCGGCGGAGGCTCCGCCGGGTGCGCGCTGGCGGCGCGGTTCAGCGCTGATCCCGCGGGCCGGGTGCTGGTGCTCGAAGCCGGACGCCCCGACTACTCGTGGGACGTGCTCATCCACATGCCCGCGGCCCTGACCTTCCCCCTGGGCAACCGGTACTACGACTGGAGATACACAACCGAGCCGGAGCCCTTCCTGCACGGTCGACGGATCCACCAGGCCCGGGGCAAGGTGCTCGGCGGCTCCAGCAGCATCAACGGAATGATCTTCCAGCGCGGGAACCCCCTCGACTACGAACGCTGGAGCGCCGACCCGGGCATGAAGTCGTGGGACTACGCCCACTGCCTGCCGTACTTCAAACGGATGGAGCACTGTCTCGCCGACGCGGACGAGGACTTCCGCGGCCGTCACGGGCCACTGGTCATCGAACGCGGACCGGCCGACAACCCGTTGTTCAGTGCCTTCTTCGCGGCCGTGCAGCAGGCAGGGTATGCGCTGACCGACGATGTGAACGGCTACCGCCAGGAGGGATTCGCCCCGTTCGACCGCACCGTGCACCACGGGCGCCGGCTCAGCGCCGCCCGCGCCTATCTGCACCCCGCGATGAGCCGCCCCAACCTGCGGGTGCGGACCCGGGCGACGGTCACCCGGATCCTGTTCGAGGGCCGGCGGGCCGTGGGCGTGGAGTACATCGTGCGGGGGCGCGGCGCGCCGCGGCGGGTGCGTGGCGGCAGGGTGGTGCTGTGCGGCGGCGCCATCAACTCCCCGCAACTGCTTCAGCTCTCCGGCGTCGGGAACACGGACGATCTGGCACCGCTGGGCATCGACCCGGTCCACCACCTGCCGGGCGTCGGCGAGAACCTCCAGGACCACCTGGAGGTCTATGTGCAGCACGGCAGCAGTCAGCCGGTGTCGCTGCAGCCGGCGCTCAAGGTGTGGCGGTGGCCCCTCATCGGCGCCGAGTGGCTGCTCCTGCACCGTGGGCCGGGGGCGACGAACCACTTCGAGGCCGGTGGCTTCGTACGGAGCAACGAGCACGTGGCGTACCCCAACCTGATGTTCCACTTCCTGCCCGCGGCCGTCCGCTACGACGGGTCCGCTCCCGCGCGGGGGCACGGCTACCAGGTGCATGTCGGACCCATGTACTCGGACGCGCGGGGATCGGTGAAGATCGTCTCGCGCGATCCGCTCGTCCACCCCGAGCTGCGGTTCAACTACCTCTCGACCGCCAGAGACCGAACGGAGTGGGTGGAGGCGATCCACATCGCCCGGCACATCCTCGGCCGGCCCGCCTTCGCGGAGTTCAGCAGCGGTGAGCTCTCCCCCGGCCTCGGCGTCGAGACCGACGAGCAGATCCTCGACTGGGTGGCGTCCGACGGCGAGAGCGCCCTGCATCCCGCCGCCACCTGCAGAATGGGCGCCGATCAGGCATCGGTCGTGGACCCGGACACCATGGGGGTGCACGGCCTCGCGGGACTGTACGTCGTGGACGCCTCCGTGATGCCGTACGTGACCAATGCCAACATCTACGCCCCGGTGATGATGCTGGCCGAGAAGTCCGCCGACCTGATCCTCGGCAACACGCCCTTGGCGCCCGATCCCGTCGCGTTCTACCGCCACCCCGGCACCGGGTGAATCCACCCGTTCACGGGCACGCCTGCCACGGAGCGGCTCGGCGCCCCGTGTGGGACGTGCGGCGGTGGACGAGGTAGACGGCCCCGCCGACGGCGGTGACGGCGGCGGGGAGGCACAGCGCGGCCCACCGGTAGTACCACTGGTCGCCGGGGTGGACCGCGGCCCGTGGCCAGGCCATGTTGACGGTCATGGCCGCGCCGTACAGCACGGCGAGGAGGTTCACGGCAAGGCCCCAGCGGCCCAGCGAGAAGTACGGCCCGTGGTCGGCACTCGGCCATGTGCCGCGCAGTCGGCGCACCAGCATGGGGCCGGTGACCAGCAGGTAGGTGAGGTAGAACAGCACGACGCCGACCGAGGTCAGGGTGGCGAACAGGTGCCGGTTGCCGAGGTTGACCACCAGCAGTGCGACGGTCAGCAGGCAGATCAGAAACGTCGGCATGACGGGGGTTTTCGAACGCGGCGCGACCCGGGCGATGGCCCTGCTGAAGGGCAGTCGGCCGTCGCGGGCCATGGAGAACAGCAGCCGGCTGGCGGCGGTCTGTACGGCCAGGCAGCACGCGGTGACGGCGATCGCCACGCATACCAGGAAGACGTCGCCGAGTCCGGTGCCGAGCGTGGACTTGACGAGATAGGGCATGCCGAGGCTGCCCAGCTCCTGGGCATGCACGTCGCCGACCGCCATCAGCGCGGCCAGCATCAGCAGCCCTCCCGCGACGAACGCCGTGGTGATCGCCCGGAGGATGGCACGGGGCGCCTGCTGCCGGGGGTGCCTCGTCTCCTCCGCCAGTGCTCCCGCGGTGTCGAAACCGTAGAAGACGTACGCGCTGGCGAGAGAGGCGACCAGGAAGGCGCCGGCGTAGCCCAAGGAGTGGCCGGCACCGGTGCCATGGGTCTGCAGGACGATCTGCGGTCCGCGCCTGATGTGCAGGGCCAGCAGGGCGATGAGCAGCGCCACGGCGACCAGTTCGACCACCACGCCGAAATTGTTGATCTTCGCCATCAGTCGAACGCCGCAGAGGTTGACCACGGTGCTGAACACCACGAGGCCGAGCGCGAGCACGATGGCGTTCCGCGCACCGCCGGGGGTGCCGGTCATACCCGCGTCGGCGCGACTGCCGAGGAACTGGAAGGCCACCGAGATCTGCGGCAGGACGACCTGGTAGGCGAGCGCGACGGCGGCCGCGGTCACCACCGCGCCGGCGGCCATGATCCAACCGGACAGCCACGAGGTGAAGGGCCGGGCGAGGTGTCGGGACCACTGGTACACCGAGCCGGCCAGCGGAAACTGCCCCGCCACCTCGGCGAAGCACAAGGCGACGGTGAGCTGCCCGAGAAACACCAGCGGCCAGGTCCAGACGAACGCGGGGCCGCCGGCGGCGAAGCCCAGGCCGAACAGCTGGAACACTCCGGTCAGGACCGAGAGGTAGCTGAAACTCGCGGCGAAACTGGACACCGGTCCGAGAACACGTTCAAGCTCCTGGCGGTAGCCGAACCGCGCCAGGTCATTGCTGTCGTCGCCGGGCGCCTGGGGAGGAGGGCTTCCGAGGATCCTCACGGTTCCCATGATGGCTCGGTGGTCACCGCGGGCCACAACCCCAGCTCCCGCAGGTGCGCGGGTCCGGCCCGGTCCACCGGTGGTCCCGTCGGACACGCGCCGAAGGGAATCGGCTGCCGACCTGTGCGATTCTCGAAATGCGCACCGTGACCCCGCCGACCTCACAACGAGCGCCATGAGAACTGCTGGCAGATCCCAGACCGCCGACGCTGAGACGGCTCCTCCGGTTCAGGGAGGGATCGTCTCCCGGCGCGCGCTCTTCGCGCGGCTGGGAGGAACAGCGCGCGTCACCACGGTGTCGGCGCCGGCCGGCAGCGGGAAGACGGCCCTGCTGCGGTCCTGGATCCGCGAGACGGGCCTGGCGGAACGTGCCGCGTGTGTCTCGGTGCGGCGCGAGGAGCGCGATCCGCAACGGTTCTGGATCGCCGTGTGCGACGCGCTGCGCGCCACGGCCGCCGGGTCGGACCTGGTGCGGCCGTTGTCCCAGGCGCCGGACCTGGACGGGTGGGCGATCGTGGAGCGGCTGCTGAAGGACCTGGCGCCGCTGAAGGACCGGCTCTGGCTGATCGTCGACGACCTGGACGAGCTGCGCTCGGCCGAGGCGCTGCGCCAGCTGGAGCTGCTCGTGATGCGCGCGCCGACGCAGGTGCGGTTCGTGCTGTCCACACGCCGGGATCTGCGTCTGGGGCTGCACCGGCTGCGGCTGGAGGCAGGACTCATCGAGATCCGGGCGGACGGTCTGCGGTTCAGCCTGGACGAGGCGCGGGCGTTGTTTCGCGGCGCCGGGGTGGAGCTGTCCGGGGCGACCCTCGCACGGCTGCACGAACGGACCGAGGGGTGGGCTGCCGGGCTGCGGCTGGCCGCTCTGTCGCTGGCCGGGCATCCGGACCCGGAAGGGTTCGCGGCCGGGTTCGCCGGGAGCGAGCGGACGGTGGCCGATTATCTGCTGGCCGAGGTGATGGAGCGGCAGAGCGAGGAGGTCCGGCGGCTGCTGCTGCGGACCAGTGTGCTGGAGCGGGTCAACGGCGAGCTCGCCGACCTGCTGACCGGGGGTTCCGGCGCGGAACGGGTCTTGCAGGACCTGGAGCAGGCCGGGGCGTTCGTGGTGTCGCTGGACGCGCGGCGGTCCTGGTTCCGCTACCACACGATGTTCGCCGACCTGCTCCAGCTGGAGCTGCGGCGCACCGCTCCGGAAGAGGTGCCCGCGGTGCACCGCGCCGCGGCCGGCTGGTACGCGCACCACGGGTATCCGGTGGAGGCGATCCGGCACGCCCAGGCGTGCGAGGACTGGGGTCCGGCCGCGCGCCTGCTGTCGGACCACTGGATCGGCCTCGGACTGGACGGGCAGGCCGCCACGGCCCATGCGCTGCTGGCCGGATTCCCTGCCGGGGTGGTCGCTGCCGACGGAGAGCTCACCGCGCTGGCCGCATTCGACGAAGCGGAGCATGGATCGCTGGCGGAGGCGGAGCGGCGACTCGCCCTGGCCGCCCGCCGCTCGGCATCGGTGTCCGGTGACCGGCGTGAGCATGTCGATCTGACCGTTACCGTGCTACGGCTCCTGCTGGCCCGCCAGCGCGGCGACGTACCGGCCGTTGTCGAGGAGGCGCAGCGGCTGCTCGCCCCGGACGCGGCGGAGCCCGAACGCGGTGATGAGCTGCGCGCGCTGGCACTGATCAGCGTGGGCATCGCCGAGACGTGGTCCGTTCGGTACGAGGAAGCGGACCGGCACCTCGAGCGGGGCGTCGCGCTGGCGCACCGGATCGGGCGGCCGTATCTGGAGGTCCTCGGGCTGGCGCATTGGGCGGTCGTGGCGCTCAGCCGGACGCTTGCGCTGGCCGAGGAGCGCGGCGGGCAGGCGATCGAGCTGGCCCGGCAGCACGGCTGGACCGACGAGCGGATCGTTGCGGCCGCCTACGTGGCGCTCGGCCTCCGCATGCTCTGGCGGGGACGGCTCGACGAGGCGGAGCCGTGGCTGGAGCGAGCCGCGCGGGCGGTGCGCCAGGAAGCCGATCCGGTGACCGTACTGATACTGCGCTACGGCCGCGGGCTGCTCGAGCTCGCGGGTGGCCGTGACGAGGACGCGCTGGCCGGTTTCCGCTCCGCCGAGCGTGTGACGGACCTGGTGGTCGCCCATCATCCGCTCGCCACGAAGGCGCGAGCGTTCCGGCTGCACACACTGGTGCGGCTGGGCGAGGCGCAGCGCGTCGAACGGACGCTGGCCGACATGCACCCGCGGGAGCGCGAGACCGGGGAGGCCCGGGCGGCCCTGGCGGCGCTGCGGCTCGCCGGGGACGACCCGCAGGCGGCGACCGCCGCGCTCGCGCCCGTCCTCGACGGCTCCGCCCCGCCCATGGAACCCCGCGGCTGGCTGGTTCAGCCCCTCTTGCTCGAGGCGATCGCGCGCGACGCGCTCGGCGACCCGGACGCCGCCGGGCGCGCCCTCGAGAGCGCGCTCGATCTCGCCGAGACCGGCGCCACGGTGCTGCCCTTCCTCCTCCACCCCGCGCCGGACGTGCTTGAGCGCCACGCCCGGCGTGGCACTGCTCATGCCGCCATGATCTCCGAGATCCTCGACCTCCTGAACGGGAAGCGGGGAGCGCCGGCGTCCGGTGCTCCGGCGCGGTTGCGTGAGCCGTTGACCCACAGTGAGCTGCGTGTCCTGCGCTACCTGCCGACGAACCTGCCGGCGCCGGAGATCGCCGACGAGTTGTCCCTGTCGGTGAACACGGTCCGGACGCACATGCGGCACCTGTACGGGAAGCTCGGCACGCACAGCCGGAGCCAAGCCGTGGAGCGGGCCCGGTCCCTCGGCTTGCTCGCCCCCTCTTCGCGCAGGCCCTGAGCCGGGGCGTTCTCGGTGCGTCCGCGGGCCGGCTCCGGCCGGAGCCGGCCCGCCCGCGTCTGATCACCTGTCGCCGGGGTTGAGCGCCAGGAACGCCAGCCCGGCCGCGATGCCCGCGCCCAGCTGGACGACGGCGTAGACCCAGATCGTCGACCAGCCGAACAGCCCGGCGGTGGCGCCGCCCAGCGCGACCGCCGGGTTGAACACGCCGCCGGAGATGCCGCCGACGGCGAAGGCGCCGGCCGCGACGGTGAATCCGATCGCGAGCCCGTAGAACCCGTTGTCGGGCTGGTCCTTGCTGGTGGCCACGTTCAGCACCACGTAGCACAGCGCGAACGTGACCAGCAGCTCGACCACGGCGGCGGCCGCCTCGGTGTGCCCGGACAGGGTCAGGGTCCTGACCGTCGCGGGGTTGACCACCGCGTGGGCGATGGCCCCGGCGACGACACCGGCCACCACCTGCGCGCCCCAGTACGCGGCCGCGTCCCGGATGCCGATCCGGCGACGGATCAGCGCCGCGAGCGTCACCGCCGGATTGTAGTGGCCGCCGGAGATGTGCCCGCCGGCGTAGATCATGACCATCAGGGTCGCGCCCGCCGCCAGTGGCACGAACGGGCTGCCGCTCAACGCGGCCACCCCGACCGCGAACGCCAGGAAGAACGTGCCGATGAACTCGGTGACGTATTTCCGCGCCGCCACCCCGTACTGCGGGGCGGGGGCCGCATAGACCGGCGCTTCCTCCCGTGTTACTCCTGCCATGGCGCGTGTGCTCCTTTTCCCGCTGTCCAGCAGGGCCTCGTTGCCTCCGCCCGTTCCGGTTCGGCCTGACCGACCGCATTCAGCGTCCCGTCCGTCCTGGTGAACCGGCATCACACGCTTCTGATGGTTTTCGGGCCGGACGTCCGGATCGCGGGTCGCACCGCCCGCCGGCGCAAGCGACGAGGAAAAGCCGGCCGACGGGGCCACCGTCCGTCCGGCCCCGGGTGAGGCGCCCGTCACGCGAACTTGGTGAGGCCGGGAGTGCGCTTCCACGTGCCGGCCGACTGACTACGACGGGGCCGCCGGCCGGCAGCGGGTTGTGCGGCCCGGGCCGCCCGGCCGCAGAAGTCAGAGCGGAGTCGTCCTCGACGGTGAAGCCGCCGAGCAGCACACGACACACCCGCCGCTCGCGCAGCACCCCGACATCTGTCTCACCCGTCGCCTCGATCCCCGTGAGGTTGCGGATGCCGTCGGTCGTGGGAGTTCAGGCGCTGGACGCCGAGCAGCAGCGTCTCCGATTCCCGTCCTCGCCGCTTCACCGTGCGTGGGTTTCCTCGCTCGACCTCAGCCCTGCCCTGCGGCGCTCGCTCCGCGCTGCACCAACGTGCGTCGCCCACGGAGCCGGAGTCCCGCCCTGGCCAGCTCCGCACGGCCTCGCTCAGCGAGCTGGTCGGCACCACACCGGTCCGCCAGTTCGATACCTTCGAACAGCAGCTCGGCCACCCTGTCGGTGCGGCCGGCGCGCCCGAGTTCCGCGCTGAGGTCGATCAGCGCCTCGGCGTACGCGTGCTGGTCGGGGGACCGGCTCAGTACCTCCACAGCACGCTCCCGCAGGGGCAGCGCCTTTCCGTCCTCGGCCACCGCCGCGCTGAAGCCCAGCGCCTCACCGATCGCGGTCGGGGTGCCGTAGTGCTCTGCCCTGCGCAGCATCTCCGCGGTAAGGGCCCGGGCGCGCCGGGGGTCCTCATCGGCGACGGCGAGGGCGAGGTGTCCCGCCCAGGGGCACCAGGTCGGGTTGAGGATGCCCTTGGCCTCCAGCCGTTGCCCGGCGGCGGTGAGCTGGAGCGCGGCCTCCTCGCGCAGACCACGGGCGAGAAGCAGCCGTCCGTAGACCGTCTGGGTGTCGGGGAAGACCACCGCGTTCGGGTAGGGAGCCGCGAAGTCGTACGTCTCGGCGACGCGCGCCGCCTCCTCGACACGGCCCCGGGACAGCAGGACGTCCAGCAACAGTCCGACCGCGTACCACTGGGCGGGCACCCGGGGGCCCACCCGCTCGGCCAGGCGCACTCCCTCACGCGCGCAGTCCTCGGCTCTGCCGAGCATCCCGCGTCGGAACCGGACCAGGCCGAGAAGAGTGAAACCGAAGGAGAGGTGGGCACCGCCCCACCCGACCTGCTCGCACTTGGCGATGGCCGAGCTGAACAGTTCCTCCGCGCGGTCGCACTCGTCGGCGTACATGTAGCTGAGCGCGGTCATGCTCGGCAGTTCAAAGCCCCAGTCCGGGTCGGTGTAGCTCAGTCCCAGGGAGCGGGTGGCGACGGCCAGCATGTCCGCCGCCGGCTCCCCGCGCAACATCGCGTCCCAGGTGCGAAGGCACAGCAGGGCCCGCTCCTCGATGTCCTTCCCGGGCAGGTGCTCGGCGAGCCGCGCGAGCCGACGGGAGCGTGTGGACGCCTGTGCCTCGTGCGCGTCGAAGACCAGCCACAGATAGTGCGCTGCCTGCAAGCGCAGCCGTGCCCGGGAGGACTCCGCCCGAGCGGCCTCGGCGTCCGCGACGGCGGCCGCTTTGGCGAGCTGGTCGTTGTGGGCGAACGCCTGAGCCAGCCGGAAGGTGATGTCGTTCCTGAGCTCGGGGCCCAGGAAGGGCTGCTCCAGGGCCGCCGTGAGGTGGTTGACGGTGGTGGCCGGAGTGGTGAGCAGGGCAGAGCAGCCGAGTTCGTAGAGCACGCCTGCGCGATCCTCGGGCGCCGGCGGTTCGCGCAGCGCGCGTTCCAGGCAGCGGCGAGCGGCGTCGGGCGCGCCCAGGCGGAGGTTCTCGTGTGCTGCGGCGCGCAGTTGCCGGACGGTGTGCGGGTCGTCCTCGGGATGGGTCTCGAGCAGATGCCGGGCTGCGGCTGTGCTGCCCAGGCCCGCGTCGACCACCGCCCAGGCGGCCTGACCGTGCAGCGCGGTGCGGGTGGCCGGCGGGATCGCCTGGTACACGGCGGAGGCGATGAGCGGATGGATGAACTCAAGTGTCCGGGTGCCGGTGAGGATACGGGCGACGCGCAGCCGGTCGAGTGCGTCCTGGGCCTCGGCCGGTGGCAGTCCGGCCACTGCCGCGGCCAGCTCCGGGGAGATCTCGGTACCGAGCACCGCGGCGGCCCAGGCGAGCCGGACGGCGGCGGTGCCGAGGCTCTCCAGCCGTTTGACCAGTCCGGTGCCGCGCGCGCTCGCTGCGAGTTCGCGCAGCAGAGGAGCCGACTCCGCGTCCGGGGCGAGGCCCCGGTCCTGGACCTTGGCGATGAGCTCGACGGCCTCGTAGGGGTTGCCGCCGGTGACCACCCAGCATTCGTGGCGGAAGAGGTCATCGGCTCCCGCTCCGAGCGAACTTCGCACCAGTTCGCTCACCGCCTCCGGGCTGAGGGCGTGCAGGTGGATCGGGCGTACGCCGCGGCCGTCGATCAGTTCGCGGAACGTCTGAGCCTCGGTGGGCACCTCGTCCGGGCGGTAGCCGAGGACCACCAGCACGGGAAGTTCCCGCGCTCTCACCGCGAACGCGGCGAGCCAGGCGAGGGACTCGAGATCACCCCAGTGGGCGTCGTCGAGGACGATCACGACCGGTGCCCGGCGCACGGCCACCTGGGTGACGACCCAGTCCAGACCGTCCCGGACGCCCTGCGGGTCCGGGGCAGCGGTACCGGTCTGCTGAGCGAACAGACCCACGGCCGGCCCGGCGATCTCGTACCACCCGCCGAATATCTCGCGACGCTCGGTCTCGGTGCAGGATGCGAGGACGGGTTGCAGCAACTGGCGTACGACGTGAAAGGGGACGGTGCACTCCTGCTCGCTGCCTCGGGCAGACAGCACGGTGCAACCGCGGGCAGCGGCGATGCGCCGGACCTCGGCCAGCACGGTCGTCTTACCCAGCCCTGCGGCCGCGCTGAAGAAAAGCAGCCCGCCCCGCTTGCCGTCGGCGCGCCCGGCGTCTCCGCAGATCTCCTCCACCGCGTTCTGAGCGGCCGTCACCTCGTCTTCACGCTCGTAGAGGTGCTTTCCCGGCCGATCGCGTCCGTCCACGACGGTGGCCCTCCCCTTGCGGTGCCGTTCCGACACTGCGGGGAAGCCTAGCGAAACGCACAGGTGCGTGGCAGAGATGCCGGGGAATTGGTTACGGGTGAGCGTGAGGCGGCGTCCCGCAACGCCGGCGTGGGTCCTGCCGCCGGGACGGCCGATGCCGCAGCGCCCGAAAGACGTACCTCCTGCCGGGAATTGAGTCGACCTCACTCAAGTTATATGAGGTGCCGATCGAGAGCCGGGCACCTGAGACGAGGAGACATCATGAGCAACCTGTCCCTGTACACGCGGCGCAACCCGTTCACCGAGTTCGACAACCTGGTGCGGACACTGACACGCCCCGCGGCCGTCACGTCCCCCACGCGGCCCGGGGCCTTCATCCCGGCCGCCGAAGTCAGCTACGACGGAAACGACGCGGTCATCCGCATCGAGATCCCCGGTGTGGACGCCGACAAGGACGTGAACGTCGAGGTCGACGGCACCAGCCTGACCATTCACGGCGAGCGCCGCGACGAGCACACCCAGGACAAGGGCCCGCGGACGCTGCGCGAGATGCGGTACGGATCGTTCCGGCGCACCTTCCGGCTGCCCGAGCGGATCGACGCCGACACCATCACCGCCGCCCACGACAACGGCATCCTCACGGTCCGCGTCCCGGGCATCCTCGGCACCACCCCGACCCGCCGGATCCCCATCACGGCCAAGGCCGCCGAGACCCCCGCGACCGAACCCACCGCCGAAGCGGACAACGCCTGACCCAGCGCCACCGCACACCGGTGGCGCCCCACACGGCCAGACCCCACAGCCCCACCAGCGGACCCCACAGTTCCGCCCCCCAGACCGCCAGAGCCGCCGAGCCACAACGCCACGGCCCGGCGGCCGAGCACGACACCTCGCCCGGTCGGCCGTCATCACGACGACCGACCGGGCGAGCGTGCATGCACTCTGCCGCGAAGAAGCCAATGGCCAGCGGCCGAGGACGGCGGTCGTCCGGAGCCGCCGTCGGGCGGAGTGCGCCGTTTCGCGGCCTCGCTCGGCTGTGCGCCTCACGCGCGGCTGAAAAGAATTCGTAGGCGCTGATGTTGGCCGTCCAAGATCGGGTGAGCCCGTGAGATCCGCGCCTGCCCGTCGGTCGAGGGGCAGAATCCCGCGACGCCGCTGATGGGCTTGGGTCCGCCGGCGACATCGCCAACTCGTGGAGTGGACATGCCTGACGGATGGCAGTGGGACAGCACCCTGTTCAAGGGAAGCGCGGCCTACTACGAGAGGGGCCGGCTGCCGTATGCGCCGGGCTTTGCCGAAACACTGGCCACCGCCCTCGGTCTGGACGGCCACGGCCGACTCCTCGACGTCGGCTGCGGGCCGGGCATCGTGACGCTCGCCATGGCGCCGTTCTTCACCGAGGTGGCCGGCGCCGACCCCGGCGAAGACATGCTGAGAGGCCGGGCGACAGGCCAGGCATCGCGGAGTGACCAATGCCCGTTGGGTGTCGGCCCGCGCCGAGGATCTGCCGGCCGGCCTGAGGGAGTTCCGGGTGGTGGTCTTCGCCCAGTCCTTCCACTGGACGGACCGCGAGCGAGTGGCTGCCAGGTGGCCCTGGAGGAGCTCAACCGCGCTGGTTCAGGGGCCGGGTCAGCTCTCGGCCGGCCTGCCGCGCGGCGTCGAGACGGGACCGAGCCTCCTGCAACGCCTCCACCGGTGAGTGTTGCAGGACGGGGCGTTGACGAGGTCGGACCAGAGCACCATCGGGCACCGCGGCCCTCGTACCGTGCGGCGCGGCTCTGCCGTCTTCTGTCGGAGGATTCTTCCGCTGCTCGTTCACAAGTGAATCATCAGCGTTCATCTGCATTGCCAAAGATTTGCCACTGGCATGCCCCGACTTGGTTCGTGGCGTGCCTTTCCATTCTCGGCGATCAGAGAGGACGGCTGCTGATGCGGCCAACGCAGCGGCGAAGATGGCAGGGTAGTGGATCCGGTGGGCGACGGTTCATGGGCGCCGCCCTGACCGCGCTCGTCCTGGTGAGCGGAAATCTGACGGTGGCGTACGCCGACACCGGCTCGGACCAGCGCGCCACGGACAAGAAGGACTCGTCGGGCCAGAACGCGACGACCTTGCCCACCCTCACCCCCGGCGACGGGTCGTACCTGGAGGGCACCCAGAAGGTCGCGGCCACGCCGACCCTGGCAGGCGACTCCGTGACGAAGCTCGCGGTCGACGGGCAGGTCATCGACAGTGAGAAGACCGTCGGGGTGTCCCGGCTGAGTTTCGACGTCGGCTCGAACTCGACGGAGGCCCGCTACCACAACTACGTGCTCGTCAACGGCGAGTACCGGGCTGACATCGGTGACCTCGTCAACGAGCGGGCCACCATCGAGATCCCGAACGAGCGCCTCGTCAAGGGCGAGAACAAGATCCAGTTCTTCGCCGGCACCGTCGAGAGCTCGTGCGGAACCAACTACGACGACTTCGTGCTGTCCGACATTCAACTGACCTTGCTCGGCGAGGTCGCGGACGGCGAGGAGAACGAGTACACGTACTCCTTCGGCGACGGCAGCTGCGGGTCCAACAGCTCGCTGCTGAAGGAGGCGTCGCTGAGCTTCTTCGTCCTCGGTGACCCGCAGGGAACCACCGGACTGCGGAGCGACCTGGACACCACGAAGCTCGCCAACGGCGAGCACACCCTCACCGCGACCACGGCCTCGCGCAAGACGGTCAGCAACACGGTGACCGTCAACAACGCCCCGGCGGGTGCTCCGCGCCTGCTGCCCAAGGACGGCACGCTGGTGAAGGGCGGACAGTCGGTGTTCGCCGACTTCCCGGCGGGCGCCCAGGGTGAGGTGGCTTCGCTGACCGTGGACGGCGACAAGCCGGTTGCCGCCCCCCAGTTGGGCAACGGCGCGGCCACGTTCTCCTTCGACGTCGGCGCCAACTCGCTCGACGACAAGTACGACAGCTACCTGCTGGTCAACGGCAAGCGGATCGACCTGGGCGGCACCTGGGTCAGCCAACGGGTCCAGATCGCGATACCCGCGCGGTACCTGGTGCCCGGTGACAACACCATCAAGGTCGTCGCGGGCCCGTACAAGGAGAGTTGCGGCAACAATCGCGACGACTTCGACATGTCCCGTCTCGACCTCGCCCTGGACGGCGCCACCGTCACCGGCAAGGACATCGCGGCCTCCTACGCCATGGGCGACGGCGCCTGCGGCAGCGCCACCGACCGCCTGCCCGAGGCCGAGCTGCACTACGTGATCGACGCGCCGGCCGTCGCGGTCACCGACACGCTCGGCTCCGGCACTGCCACCCTCGGCTTCACCGTGGGCAGCAACTCGATCGAGGCCCGCTACCAGAACTACATCCTGGTGAACGGCCAGAAGGTCGTACTGGACGCCGACTACGTCAGCCGGCACGTCGACCTGACGTTCCCCAACGAGTGGCTGGTGCCCGGCTGGAACACCATCGACGTCGTGACGGGCACCTATGCCACCTCCTGCGGCGACAACCGCGACGACTTCGCGCTGTCCGGGATCACGCTGACGCCGACCGGCGGCACCGCCGAGGGCCGGATGCTCAAGGGCTCCTACAGCTTCGGCGACGGCAACTGCGGTGACAACGTCAACCCGCTGACCGAGGTCGACCTGGAGTTCTTCGTGGACGGCCCGGCGAAGGGCGTCCGCGCCGACCTCGACACCGCGAAGATCAAGGACGGGCGGCACACGCTGGCCGCCACCTCCACGTCCGGCAAGACCGCCACCCGTGTCCTGACCACCGACAACTCGGCGCCCGAGGTCGCGAGCAGCACCCCCACGGCCGGTCAGAAGATCACCGCATCGGTCGTTCTGGGTATGCAGATGAAGGACCTCTCCGGTGTGGTGAAAGGCCCGGACATCAAGCTCGACGGCAAGGCGATCAAGGCCGGCGCCGAGGTCGGGCCCGGTCTGTCCGCCGGTGAGCACACGCTCTCCGTGACGGCCACCGACGCCCTGGGCAACACCGGTACCCGCCAGGTGACGTTCGTCTCCGCCGGCATTCCGGACACCCCCGCCCGGCTGACCCCCGCGTCCGGCACCACCGACGCCGACCGGAACGTCACACTGTCCGCGAAGGTGGCCGAGCCCGACGGCGGCGACGTGGCCGCCACGTTCTCCGAGGCCGAGATCCTCACCCCGAACCAGGTGTACCAGGGCACGGCCACCGCCGTCCCGACCACGCTGAAGGTCAAGGGCGAGACGAAGGTCAAGGCCGCGGGTCTCGCGCCCGCCGACGGCAGGACGCTCGACGCGCCGTCCTCCGCCGACGTCACCTTCCAGCGGTTCGACGTCCAGGTCAAGGGCCACGTCGACCAGCCGGTGCTGCGCTGGGAGGGCGTCATCGACCCCGAGCGCCTCGCCGCACTGCGGGTGTGGAACAACGGCACGGACCAGTGGGACGTCGTCAGCAGCGCACGCGGCGCCGCCGAGGGCAACACGGTGCTGACCGCCGTCCTGGACCCCGTCTACGTCGACGGCCAGCAGGTTCACGTCATGGTGACGGGTGAGGACCCGTTCGCCGACGACATCGACGCCGGTGACCCGAACTCGTTCGCCGACCCCGACTCGTACGACTTCTCGATCGTCCACTACACCGACACGCAGTACCTCTCCGAGGGCGCGGTCGAGCAGGAGACGGCCGAGGAGCGCGCGGTGTGGGAGAAGGCGTACGGGGACGTCTCCCGCTGGATCGCGGCCAACAAGGACAAGCGGAAGATCGCCTACGTCGCACACACCGGCGACATCATCGAGAACAACATCCGCAAGCCCGCCGACGAGGCCACGCAGAAGCAGGTCGTCGGCGAGATGGAGGTGTCCTCCAAGCAGCAGAAGATCCTGGACGACGCGGGCATCCCGAACGGTGTGATCGCGGGCAACCACGACAACCAGTCGGGAACCGAGAACGGTCCGAACGCCCTCTACAACCGGTACTACGGTCCCGACCGCTACCAGGCGCTGTCGCAGGGCTGGGAGCACGCCGCCTACGGCGGCCCCTGGCGCGCGGGCGACAACCAGAACCACTACGACCTGTTCTCCGCCGGCGGCCAGGACTTCGTCGTGGTCGGTCTGTCCTACGGCGTGACGCGCGAGGAGGCCGAATGGGCCGACTCGATCTTCAAGCGCTTCCCCGACCGCAACGGCATCCTGCTCTCGCACGACTACCTCGCGCCGAGCAGCAACCCGGACGGCCGCGGCGCCGCGTTCTCCGCGCCCGACGGTTCGATGCTGTACAAGACGGTGGTCCAGGACAACCCGAACGTGTTCCTCATCCTCGCCGGCCACGAGCACGGCGTGGGCACCAACGTGAAGCCGAAGGTCGGCCAGATCAGCCACGACGTGGTCGAGTTGCTCGCGGACTACCAGTTCTACACGGTGTCCGCGGACCGGCTCGGGCTCACCAAGATCGGCGGCTACCGGCCCGACGACCAGCTCCAGTTCGGCGCGAGCTTCTTCCGGATGCTCCAGTTCAACGTGCGCCGCTCGGAGCTGACCGTCGACACGTACTCGCCGCTGCTCGACGAGTTCGGTGCCACCGAGTACGACACCAGCCACCGGTACAACGGCACCGAGGACAACATGGTGCTGCCGGTCGACCTCAACACCCGCAAGACGACCTTCCAGACGGACTCGGTGGCGCTGTACAACCCGGTCAGCGTCATCGGGCGAACCAAGGTCACATCCGGTGAGGTCGCCTCCGTGACGTGGCAGAACCTCAAACCCGGCTCCACCCACGCGTGGTTCGTCACGGCCCGGTCCGGCGGCGGCGGTGTCACCGCCTCCGAGCCGAGCGTCTTCGTGACGAAGGACGCCCAGGGCCGTCCCGGCGCATGGGGTCCGGACACGCCCTACTACGAGTGGTTCGACCAGTCGAAGGGCCAGGGCCGGCACTGATCGCGGCCGGCCGCGGGCAGACGCCGGCGGCCGGCATTCGGCAGGCGGACACCGCCGCTCCGCGTGAGGTGCTCCGCCCGCCGGACCGCACCCGACGCCCGCCGCTCCGGACCCGGCCGGTCCGGGGCGGCGGGCCCATGCCGTCCATCCCCTCCCCGATCACGATCACGATCAGCGTCGTGATCATCGGACACAAGAACCGAGGCCGTCATGCGTCCCACCGCCCCCGCTCCCGCGTCCCGGTCCGGCCGGCCGCGCGGCGTGCTGCTCACCGTCCTCGCCGCCCTGGCCGCGGTGCTCAGCTCCTGCCTCGCCCAGGCGGCTCCCGCCGCCGCGCACGACGCCACCTCGACCGCCTACGCCGAGGTCACCGGCAGCGCGGCTCGCCCCGAGGCCACCCTCGACCTTGAGTACGACCTGCTGATGAAGTCGGCCTGGCTGTACGCCGAGGCGTACGACGCGAAGGGCCGCGCCGAGCAGCTACGCCAGCTCGAGCTGAACGCGGACGCGGTGTCCGAGTACGTCACCGGGCGCTTCGCGATCACTCGCGGGGACATGGCCTGCGCGGCCCGCACCAAGGGCACGGCGGATGTCCGTACCCGGGGCAAGCGCCCGTACGCGGTGCTCACCCTCGCCTACACCTGCCCGGCCGGCGCCGAGGGCCCGGTCACCATCGCCAGCGCGCTGTTTCCCGACGCCGAGAGCTTCGTGCACTCCACGAAGACGATCGTGCACTACGAGATCGAAGGACAGCGAGGCTCCCAGATCCTCACCCTCACCGCCCCCTCCGTGACCACCGCCGCGGCGGACGGCCAGGAGTCCCACCAGATCTGGGAGTTCTTCCTGCTGGGCACCGAACATCTGCTGTTCGGCCTGGACCACATCCTCTTCCTGCTGTCGCTGCTCATCAGCGCCCGCGGCCTGCGCGACATCGTCCTCACCGCGACCACGTTCACCGCCGCGCACAGCGTCACGTTCCTGCTGGCCGCGAGCGGTGTCGTCGACGTGCCCGCGGCGGTGGTGGAACCGGTGATCGCCGCGTCCATCGCCGTCGTCGCGGTCGCGGGCTTCCTGCTGCGCGACCGTGCGGACACCGCGCGTTGGCGGCTGCCCGTCGTCCTCGTTTTCGGCCTCGTCCACGGCCTGGGCTTCGCGGGATCGCTCGGCATCGACGAAAGCCGGTCCTGGGAGCTGCTGTTGTCGCTGCTCAGCTTCAACGTCGGTATCGAAGTGGTGCAGTTGGGCATCATAGCCGTGGTGTTTCCGCTACTGCTCCTGCTGCGCCGGTCGCCGGTCCACCGGTGGGTGCTGCCGGCGCTGACGGTGCCCATCGTCGTCGTCAGCCTCTACTGGCTCTGGGACCGGGTGGCGGTCAGCGTCTGACGCCCGGCGTCGCACCGTCGACGTCGCCGCCACGGCACGGCCACCGACGCGGCTCGTCACCATGACGGAACCCTCCACGCATGCCGGCACACCGCGCGCCATGCACCGATGACCTCTTCGGTACCTACCGCATCACCGCGGCTCCGCGCGGGGACGACTCTGCGTCCCCGCGCGGAGCCGGTCAGGCCGCCGATCGGTCAGGCGCCGACCGGTCAGGCGTCGGCGATCGGGTCGGTGCCCAGGCGGACGTTGTCGACCGCCCAGTACCAGTTGTTGCCCGCGTTGAAGATCCGGAAGCTGACCTTCGCCGACGTGGCCCCGGCCGGCACGGGGCAGGAGAGCCGGACGAGCCGGTTCTCCTGGTCCTGGCCCTTGTTGGTGTTCCCGGAGGTGGCGCTGCTGTAGTGCAGCAACTGGACCTTGTCGCCCGTGTCGAACTGGACGGTGACCTCGGCCTCCTGCGGGCTCTCCTGCCGGTAGTGGGAGTCGAAGCCCAGGTGGAGGGTGGAGGTGCCCGACGGGATGGCCACCGCCGGGGTGGTCAGGGCCGAGTCGAACCGGCCCCGGCTGGACGGGCTGCCGGTGTCGTCCCAGTCGTCGGGGTCGGCGACCGCGACGACGCCGAGGGCGCGGCTGAAGTTGGGGCGGTCCTGAGCGCCGGGGAACCAGAACTGCTTGGACAGGAAGGTCCAGCCCTGCAGCTCCCGGGTGCCCTGCGGCATGGCCGGCGCGTTGGTGACCGTCCAGCCCTCGGGGGTGGTCCGGGTCCAGCCGAGCAGGCCGGGCCGGCTGAGGTCAGCCGCCGGGGCGAGCGCGGGGGCGACGGACTCGAAGTCCTCCGCGAGCAGGTAGCCGGTCATGACGGGTCCGGTCTTGGCGGACAGGGACGCGGTCGCCTGCTGGGCGCTGCCGCTCAGGTTCGCCGTGACGGTCGCCTTGAGGCTGCCGGAGGCGCGCGCCGCCGAGGCGGGCACGACGACGTCCCACTCCAGGCGGGCGGAAGAGCGGGCCGGAACGGCCGCCGGCGCGTCGCCCTTGGTGGTGGCGGTCCAGCCCGTCGGGAGGGCCAGCGTGGCGGCCAGGCCGGTGAGGGGGGTGCTGCCGGAATTGGTGACGGTGGCGGTCACGGTGACCGGCCTGCCCGGCGAGAGCACGGTGCCGTCGGTGCCCGGCGAACTCGCCGGACCGGTCAGCGCGACGCTCATCGCGGGGACGACCCGGGAGCGGACACGTGCGTCGGCGAGCCTGAGCAGGCCGTCGCCGTCGCCGTGGGCGGCGACCACCAGGCTGCCCGCGGTGGCGTTCGGAGCGGGCGTGACGGTGAAGCGCACATCGGCCGATTTCCCGGCGGCGACCGTCGTCGGCGCCGCTGCGGCCCGCTCGACCGTCCAGCCGGAGGGAGCGAGCAGGGCGACCGAGAGACGGCCGAGCTTGGCGTCGGCCTGGTTCCGCACGGTGACGACGACATCGGCCGGGTTGCCCTGCACGAACGGCGTGTCCAGGGAGGGCAGCGGCTTCGGCAAGGTGATCGTCGCGGCCAGCGCCGGGGCGGCACCGGTCGCCGGGTCGGTGACGCCGGGCCTGCCGTCGGCCAGGCGGCCGGTCATCCGGCGCAGGAACGCCGGGTCTTGCCGGTCGACGACCACGACGTCGTACCAGCCGTGGTCCGGGAGGTGGATCGGCACGGTCTGGGTCTCGCCGGGCGCGAGAGTGACGGTCTGGACATGGTCACCGGAGTTGCGCGGGTAGACCGACTCGCCGACGAGGAGCGTGCGGGTGGTGGTGGAGGGGTTGGCGCACTGGACCTTCACCTGGCCGGGGCCGGCCTGCTCGACGAGGTACGCCTCGGCGCCCACACCGGTGCCGCGCAGTTCCCACACGGACCAGCCGGGGCCACTGACCTGCAGGTCGTAGCCGTCGGCGCCGTACCCGACCGTGTTGTCGGCGGTCTCGTCCGCCGAGACGGTCCACGCGCGCGGGGCGGTGCCGTCGCCGGGGTAGGCGGTGAACGTGGCGGCGGCGGTGCCCGCGTTGCCGAGCCGGAGGCGGACGTCGGAGCCGGTGACGTCGGCCCGCAGGGACAGCCGGTACGGGGAGGGGCGCGTCGGGCGGGTGCCGGCCTCCTGTTCCGGGAGCGACTGGTTCTTCGGCGGTACGGGGTTCCAGCGGCCGACCGCCTTCGGCACCGGGCCGGGCTGCTCCACCTTGGGCTGCGGGTATCCGCGGTTGAAGTCGAAGGCGGAGGTCAGGTCGCCGAACACGCTGCGGCGCCAGGCGCTGATGTTGGACTCCTGGGTACCGGTCCACTTCTCCAGGAACCGGATGACCGAGGTGTGGTCGAACGCCTCCGAGCAGACGAAACCGCCCACCGTCCACGGCGACACGATCGTCATCGGCACGCGCGGACCGGGGCCGACCGGCTTGCCGTTGAACCAGTCGTCGCTGTTGCCGGAGTCGGGCCGGGGCGCGACCGGGGCGGGCACGTGGTCGAAGTAGCCGTCGTTCTCGTCGAAGTTGATGAACAGAGCCGTCTTCGACCAGGTCTTCGGGTCGCCGGCGATGGCGTCGAGGAGGTCGTAGACGAGGTTGGCGCTGCCGACCGGGGTGGAGGAGCTGGGGTGCTCGGAGAGCGCCGCCGTCGGAACCAGCCAACTGACCTTCGGCAGCGTGCCGTTCTTGATGTCGGACCTGATCCGCTGGACGAGGGTGTCCGGCTCGGAGCGGTAGGCGCCCCGCATGAACAGCCGGCGCTCCGCCTCGGTCAGCGCGTCGATGCCCTGCTGGAACTGGGTCAGCGCGGTCTTCCGCTGGTCCGCGGTCTTGCTCCACAGGCCGTCGTAGAACTGCTCTGTGGTGGAGTACTGGCCGCTGACCTTGGACAGGATCTTCCGGCCGATCTCCTTCCAGGGCCGGAAGTACTCCACCGCGTTGTCGGTGAAGTTGTCCCATTCCTGGTAGATCTGCCAGGAGACGCCGGCGGCCTCCAGGCGCTCGGGGTACGTCGTCCAGTCGTAACCCGCGTGGGTGTAGGAGTACGCCGCGTTGGTGACGGCCCGGTTGGTGCCGCCCGGCTCGTAGCCGGTCGTGCCGGTCCACAGGTAGTTGCGGTTGGGGTTGGTCGAGCCGTAGACCGAGCAGAAGTAGGCGTCGCAGATGGTGAAACGGTCGGCCAGTTCGTACTGGAGGGGGATGTCTCGCCGGTCGTAGAAGGCCATGGTGCTCTGGCCCTTGGCCGCTACCCAGTCGTTCCACCAGCCGTTCGCCCGGGCCTGGTTGGCGTCGGTGAAACCGTGCGGGAGCGAGCCGAGGTACTGGATGTCGTTCTCGGGGCGACCGGCGTCGACCGCCGCCTGCCGGGCCGAGAACGGCAGGACCTCGCCACCGCCGGACCGCGGCTGCTCGAAGGCGGTGGCTCCGGTGGGCAGCCGCAGCGGCGTACGGTCGCCGAAGCCGCGCACGCCCTTGAGGGTGCCGAAGTAGTTATCGAAGGAACGATTCTCCTGCATCAGGATGATGACGTGTTCAATCGCGTCCATACCGCCGGGAGGCAGCGGCGCGGCCATCGCCTTCAGCAGCGACGGGGGCAGGAAAGAGAGCGCAGTGCCACCGGCGAGGGTGCCGAGAAGCCTGCGGCGGGAGATAGGAGACATGGAGCGGAGGCTAGGTCGGTCCTGCACGGCGACGTAACCTTGAGTGACGAGTCTTCGCTGACTGTTCGGCCTTCGACATGGAACGTTCCGCCAGTTGTACAGCCAAGTTCTCCGTCGAACCCGTTCGAACGTCCTCAGCAGCGGAGAGCTACCGTCGCAGCACCCTCCACACACGGCGACCAGGACGGCGAACACGGTCGACGGGTGAAGGCACGGCCTCGTCGAAAAAGCAGAGCAGCGAGGTGCTGGGAGCGGACCTGTCGGCGTGCTGCGCCCGGTCCGCCCCGGGCACCGGCCACTCCCCGGGCTCACTCCTCCAGGTTCACCGTCCGCACCGGGCGGCGGAATCCGCCCGTGCGGAGAGCGAGGATCCCCACGCCCGCCAGCGCCCAGATGACGCCCACGACCTTGGCCGGAGTGTCCAGGCTGATCCACAGGGCCACGTTCACGACGAACCCGAGGGCCGGCAGCAGCAGTTGCAGCACGGCGGCGACGGGTCCGCGGGCCTCCGCCCGCCCGGAGCGCCGGTCGCGCACCCAGAACCCGATCACCGCCAGGTTCACCGCCGCGAAGGCGACGTAGGCACCGAAGTTGATCAGCGACGCGGCGCTGCCGAGGTCCAGGAAGACGGCGGAGGCGGCGATGAGGCCCACGATGAGCACGTTGACGGCGGGGACGCCGGTGCGCGGATCGACCCGCCCGAAGATCGCGCGCGGCAGCACGCCATCGCGCCCCATGGCGAAGAGCAGCCGTGCCGCACTCATCTGCTGCGTCAGGCCGCACCCGAGCACCGCGGTGAGGTAACCGCCCACGAACACCGCCTGAAAGGCGGCACCTCCGATGTACTTGGCGATCTCCGGCGAGGCGCCCACGATGTCGCCCACGGCCGAGACGTCCGGGAAGAGCGTCTGCATGGCGTAGGTGATGGCCAGGAAGAACACCCCGGCGGCGACCACGATGAGCAGGATGGCCCGCGGGATGTCCCGGCGTGGGCGCTCGGCCTCCTCGGAGAGCGTGGAGACGGCATCGAAACCGAGGAAGGACAGGGCCAGCAACGACGCACCGCCCAGCAGGTCGGTCGGTGACACCGTCGTCAGGTCGAACCCCGTCGTCCCGAACGACTGACCGTGGGTGACGATGGCCCGCACGGCGAACACGAGGAACGCGAGGGCCACGCCGGTCTGGATGACCACGAGCGCCACGTTCACCTTGGCGGCCGGCTTCACGCCCACCAGGTTCAGCACCGTGCAGACCACCACGGTGGAGAGCACCCACACCCACGCCGGGACGCCGGGGAGCACGGCGCCCATGTAGATCGCGGCCAGCAGGGCATTGAGCATGGGCAGCAGCACGTAGTCCAGCGTGGCGGACCAGCCCACCAGGAAGCCCACGGGCGCCCCGAGCGCCTTGCCTGCGTAGGTGTACACGGATCCGGCGGAGGTGATGCGGCGGGCCATGCGCGCGTAGCTGAGCGCGGTCAGCCCCACCGCGACGAGGACGGCCAGGTAGGCCAGCGGCACGTGGCCGTCGGTCGCCTCGGAGACCAGGCCGAAGGTGTCGAACACCGCCAGCGGCGCCATGAAAGCCAGGCCGAGGAAGACGATGTGGCGCAGCTTCAGGGTACGGCGCAGTTGGCCACCGCCTTGGGCGTCCTGGGCCTGGCCGGCGGCGGGGTCGACGACGGTCGCGGTGCTCCGCCCGGCGCCGCCCGGTGTGGCGGGCGGGCGGCTCTCCGTGGCCTGCGGCGTCACGCTGCCCTCGGCGGCGCGCGAGGGAAGGATCCTCTCAGACATGGGCGTGACCGCCTTCGGCGTGGGCGGAGCAGGAGGTGAGTGCACCGTAGTGGCCGGCGGCGGCGCGCGCCGTGCCGGCCTCATGGACCACCTCGCCGCCCACCCAGGTGACTTCGGCCCGCTGCTGCAGCAGCGCCGCCGGGTCCGGCTCGAGCGCGTAGAGATCCTCTGACCACGCCACGAGGTCGGCCTTGGCGCCCTCACGGATGACGCCGTACTCGCCCTCCCGATGCCAGGCCCAGGCACCCTCGGCCGTGTAGCCGCGCAACGCGTCGTCGAGCCCCAGGCGCTCCGCCGGGGTCCAGGCGTGCTCGCCGTCCAGCCCGGCCCGCGTCAGGGCCGAGTAGAACCCGATCAGAGGGTCCATCTCCCCCACCTGCCAGTCGCTGGAGAGGGCCACGTGGGCGCCGGAGGCCATGAGCGAACGCAGCCGCCAGGCGCGATCCCAGCGGGCCTCACCGATGTTCTCCATCCAGGTGCCGGCCACGAGGTCCGGGGAGCAGTGGCGCGGCTGCATGGCGGCGGTGACGCCCAGTCGGGCGAAGCGCGGCAGGTCGTCCGGGGCGAGGCACTCGACGTGCACGATCCCGTGGCGGCGGTCGCGTGTGCCGTTGGTGCGCGCGGCCTGTTCGATCGCATCCAGCGCCAGGCGGATGCCGCCGTCGCCCGTCGCGTGGGTGTGGGTCTGGAAGCCGAGGCGGTCCAGTTCGGTGACGACCTCGGTGAGCTCGCCCAGCGGCGCGGAGGGGTGGCCGCGGTGCCCGCGCCGGTTGGCGTAGTCCTCGAGCATCCAGGCGTTGTGGGGCTCGATCACGTCGTCGGCATAGAGCTTGACGGGGCCGAACGCCAGGCGATCACCACTGGGGGCGGCGTCGGCCGCGGCGCGCAGCCGCTGCCGGAACGCGCCGTCGGACCCCATGGGGTGGAAGAGCGCCGCGATGACGCGGGAGCTGAGGCGCCCCTCGTCCCGGGCGCGCTGGAACAGGCCGATCTCCGCGAGCGGCACCTGCGGTTCCACCACGGTGGTGATGCCGGCGGCGGTGGCCATCTCGAGACTGCCCAGCAGCTTGCGGTAGCGCCGCTTGGGCGAGTACATGGGGATGTCGCGCTGCAGGCCGGCCAGGCCTGCCGTCGTCATGGCGCTCGTGTAGAAGTCGGTGACCCACCCGGTCGCGCGGCCGTCGCTGTCCCGCTCCGGGCGGCCCCAGGGGATGTCGCCGCCGTCGTCCAGGTGCAGCGCGCGGATGGCGGCGTCGTTGAGCCACACCGAGTGCTGGTCGTAGGTGGTGACGAAGACGGGGCGAGAGGTGATGCCGGCCAGGTCGCGGGCGGCGGGGCGGCGGCCGTGGACCACCGAGTACACGGCGTTCTCGGCGCAGATCCAGGTCAGGTCGGCACGCGCGTCGGCGAGTTCGGCGATGCGGCGGCGTACCTCCTCGAGGGTCTCGGCGCCCTCGAGGCTGACGGCGTCGGGGTCGAAGCCGAGCAGCAGGTGGTTGTGGCTGTCGATGATGCCCGGCGTGAGGAGGCCGCCGTCCAGGCGCCGGTGCTCGCGGGCCGCGGGGGCGTCCGCCTCGTCGCCCACGAAGGCGATGCGCCCGCCGGTGATGCCGACGGCGCCGGCCCACGGGCGGGCGCCGTCGAACGTGCGCACGCGGGCGCCGGTGATCAGGGTGTCCAGCATGGTTGTCCTCGGTTCTGGGTCGCGCCACGAGAGGCGTCGAGGGTGCGCCGAGACGGTGCGCGCATTCTTTGTCATCGGCGTCAAAGAATGGCTCGAGTGTGCTGAGGATCTCCGCTAGTGTCAAGGCATGGCCCGCCCCAAGAACCAGGACGAACGCCGCGCCCACCTCATCCAGGCAGTCATCGACACGACCGCCAAGACCGGGCTGCGCTCCCTCTCACTCGCGGACGTGGCGCGCAAGGCGGGGCTGACCCGAGGGGCCGTCCTGTACTACTACGACGACCTCGACGCGCTGCTGAGCGAGGCCTATCGCGCAGGCATGGAACGCTTCTGCGACCGGCGGGACGCGCTGCGGGACACGATCGAGAACCCCGCGCGACTCCTGGGGGAGACGATCCGCGCCGGGCTCCCGACAGGGCCTGACGACGCGCTGATGCGTCTGCTGTACGAGTTCGACGTGCTGGCGGAGAACTCCCCGCTCCACGCCACGCTGGTCGAGTCGATGTACGAGCGGCAGCTCGCCACCTATCGGACCGCGCTGGAGCGCGGCGCTGACGCCGGAGTGTTCAACCTCGTCCTGGACACGCCGACGGCGGCCCTGAACCTCGTGGCCCTGGAGGACGCCTTCGGACTGCACATCGTGGCCGGCAACGGCCAGATCAGCGTGCAGCGGGCCGTCGAGGCGATGTTCGACGCCGCCCGGGCGTTCGGCGCGCCGGCTGCGTGAACAGGGATGGCCACGTGGTGACCATCCCTGTTCACGCGCCTGGCGGCGGGCGAACGCCCGCTGGGAATGGCGGTGCTTCGGCAACCGTCAGGAGCGGTCCTTCGGGGCCGGCCGGTGGAAGCCGCGGTGCAGCTCGCGCAGCCGCTCGGCCAGCGCCGGAACGGGCCCCTGCACCTCGAGGCGGGGCACCACGTCCCGGATCGCCAGGCAGCGCACGGGGGACGGCGGCACGCCCAGCTCGGCCAGCCAGTCGGTCAACTGGGCGGCCGAGTGCGCGTAGACGATACGGCCGAGACCGGCCCAGCCGTGCGCGGCCGCGCACATGGGGCAGTGCTCCCCGGAGGTGAAGACGGTGGCCTCCGCACGTTGCCGCGCGGTGAGATGGGTGGCGGCCCAGCGGGCCAGCTCGAATTCCGGATGCCGGGTATTGTCACCAAGGCTGCGCACCCGGTTGCGGTCCTCGGCAAGGACCTGCCCGTCGGCTCCCACCAGGACCGAGCCGAACGGCTCGTCCCCAGCCCGCAGCGCCTCGGCCGCCAGCTCCACGGCACGCTCCAGGTGTCGTACGTCGGCGGCGGTCGGTTCGGTGGGGCTCATGGCTGCTCCTTTTCGTCCAGGCTCATGGTTGCACCATGGGTGCGGCGTGGTGGCGCCCCCGCCCCCACGGGCAGGCGGCGGCCTCGGGTCTCAGCCGGCGGTCGGGGCGCCGGCGACGCGGCGCTCGCCGCCGTTGCGCTCTTGCCAGAGCCGGTAGACCTCGACCGCGGCAGCACGGGGCTCGTGGCGCATCGGCAGCCGGCGCTCGTCCCAGTTCTTGGCGAACTCGCCGTAGAAAGTGTCGAGTTCGAAGTACTTGCGGTCGTCGACGTAGTGCGGCTCGTACGCCTCGCGGGTGGTGAGGAAGACCACCTCGTCCGGCGAGCAGTAGTACAGCGATGCCAGGCACATCGGGCACGGGTGGGCGAGCACGTAGATCGTGGCGCCGACGAGGTGTTCGGCGCCCAGCTTGGTGCACGCCTCGCGGATGGCGAGGTTCTCGGCGTGGGCGGTCGGGTCGTTGGTCTGGGCGACCCTGTTCGGGCTCTCGGCAAGGATCTGCCCGTCTTTGACGATGACGGTGACCCTGTTGCCCATTGGCCGTTGAGAGCTGACAGCGGCTTGGTGGTGCTGGCAGGGTTGGTGGTGCGGCCGGTTCCTTCCTGATCCTCGGTCGT
>NZ_JBSFXK010000062.1:0-44690 GCF_053595355.1 Streptomyces sp. NPDC002513
ATCAGACACACCATGATCCAACCACAGACCACCACCAGGACGCTCACAGGGCGTCAGCAGACCAGCGCTCCCCGATTACCCGGTGAATGTTTACGCCCAGACGGTGGTTGCCGGGGTCCTGGAGGCGAAGGCCGAGCCGGTCTTTCATCCGGACTCCTACGGCTATCGTCCCGGGCGGTCGGCGATCGATGCTGTGGGTCGGTGCCGGGAGCGCTGCTGGAAAGCGGACTGGGTCATTGACTTGGACATCCGCGCGTTCTTCGACAGCGTTCCGTGGGACCTGGTCCTCAAGGCGGTCGCCGCCCACACTGATCCGTCCCAGTCCTGGGTGATCCTGTACGTGCGCCGCTGGCTGGCCGCACCGCTGCAACTGCCCGACGGGACACAGCGCGAGCGGGAGCGGGGGACGCCCCAGGGCTCCTCCGTCTCGCCGGTCCTCGCCAACCTCTTCCTCCACTACGCCTTCGATGCCTGGATGGCGCGGAACTTCCCCGCCATCGGGTTCGAACGGTACGTGGACGACGCGGTGGTCCACTGCGTCAGCGAACGCCAGGCACGCTTCGTGCTCGCGGCGATCGAGAAGCGGATGGCGGAGGTGGGGCTTGAACTGCACCCGGAGAAAACACGGATCGTCTACTGCCAGGATGCCAACCGGCGTGCCTCGTACGAGCACACCGAGTTCACCTTCCTGGGGTACACCTTCCGCACACGCTCCGCGGTGCGCAAGGACGGCCAGATGTTCAGGTCGTTCATCCCCGCCATCAGCGGGGAAGCCCTGCGCAGGATCAGTTTCGAGGTGCGGTCCTGGCGGCTGCACCACCGCACCAACCTGACCGAAGCGGACCTCGCACGGTTCATCAACCCGATCATTCGCGGGTGGATGGCGTACTACGGGGCCTTCTACCCGTCGGCCCTCCATCCCCTCCTGGAGCGCGTCAACGCCTACGTGATGCGGTGGATGCGCAAGAAGTTCAAACGGCTGCGGGGCAGGAAGAAAGCCCAGACCGCGTGGAACCAGGCCGTCGCACGACGACCCCGGTTCTTCGCCCACTGGGCCTGGACCACCCACGCCCCCCGCGTCTGGTGACCAGAACGACAAGAGCCGTATGACGAGAGATCGTCACGTACGGATCTGTGAGGGCCGAGGGGTGAGAATCCCCTCGGCTACTCGGCGATGCTGGACGCGGTGCGCTACCTCGTCGACAACGGCGTGAAGTGGACGGCTCTGCCGGTCGATGTCCCGTATTGGCGGGCGGTCTACGACTTCTTCCGCCGCTGGCGGTCCTACGACTACGTGCGTGAGCTGTACGAACGCCTGTGACGTTCGGCGAGAAAGAGCGCAGGCCGCAACGCCGAGCCCAGTGCGGGAATCATCGACAGTCAGTCGGTGGAGGCTTCCGAGACCGTCGGCGAGGACAGCCGCGGATACGACGGCGGCACGTCACGTGACGGGCGCAAGCGTCACATCCTGACCGACATGGAGGGCCTGCTCCTGGAGGTGACCGTGACCACGGCCGATGTGCACGACTCCAAGGCCGCCCCCGCACTGCTGGAGACGTTCATGGAGCAGTCGGGCCGGCTGCTGAAGCTGGTGTGGGTCGACAGTGACTACCAAGGTCCGGCGCCGACGAGGGCGTTCGCCCGTCACGGAGTCCGGGTCGAGGTCGTGCGCCGGTCCGACGGGCAACGCGGATTTGTCGTACTGGCCCGCAGGTGGGTCGTGGAGCGAACGCTGAGCTGGCTCTCCCGCTCACGCCGCCTCAACCGCGACCACGAACGCCGCCCCGATCACCACCAGCAGATCGTGTGGTGGGCAGCCACGATCAGGCTGTCCCGGCGCCTGGCCCAAGACGCTCCGCGTTGGCCGGAGAAGCGTCCCGGCCGACGGCCCCGGGCGCGGGTATGAACCGTCCGTCCTTCGCCCGCAGCAGCCAGCCCCGCTTCTCCAGCACGTAGGCACGGTGACGGATCTTCTCCACCTCGTTCTTGATCTCCGCTTCCCGGCCCACCATGCGCGTCAACTCCACCCCGCTCACCGGCCCCGAAGCGGCCGCCACCGCGGCGAACACCTCCCGATACAGGCCACTGAGCACCTCCTCACCCATGCCCGACCGCCACACCGGCGGCCGCTCGCCACGCACCGCGCCCAAGCCGCTCGATCCCCCAGCGGCAGCCGTCACACCACCAGAGGCACGGAAACCGGTGTATTCACCGCGCTTTCCTCGGCCAGCACCGACACGAGCTCCTCACGCCCCACCCGGGCCCGCTCGACTCGCTCCCGCGCGGCATCCACCTCCGCCTGAGTCTGCTCCAAGACCTCCGTCCAGGACTCCAGCTCCTGCCTCGCCCGCGCCTCACGCCGTTCCATCAACCCCAGCATCGACGGCATCACACCCTCCTCCATCAACGACAAGCCGTCCGCCGCCTGCCCCTACCCCTCCACGATCACGCCCCGCACACGAAGAAGCCCCTGCTCATCGAACAGGGACTCCCTTTGCCGCAACGCACTTGCCGACCGGGTCCCTGGTCACCTTCGGCCGCGTGTCCCCGGCGACGTCCTGGTTTACTTGGGCAGTATGAAGGAGCGCGCCAGGGTCGGCGCACATGTGGATCCGACGCTGGGGGACGGCTTGAGGTATGGCCGCAAGCTGGTTGAGAAGTGCGACATGGGGGAGAGCGCGTTGTGAGGCAGCCGGAATTGATGCCGCTCGTACCAACTGCATCGCTTCCTCAACCTGGCGTCATGGGTCGCGCTCTCGGAGGTCTGTTCTTCGTTGTCGCCCTGGTGATCTTCGGGTTCGGCCTCTACAACGCGGCCCACGCGGCTGGCATCGCCGGTACCCACGGCACTCTGGCGGTGGAGCGTTGTTGGGTCAAACAAGGCAGCCGCAGCTCCAGTGACACCACGGTGTGCGGAGGTACCTTCCGGTCCGACGACGGCAAGATCCTTGATGACGAGGCGAGCATCCGGGCGGAGGTGAAGCCGGGTAGCAAGGTTTCCGTTCAGCAGGCCGGCGACTGGTACGTGCAGGTCGGCTTCGGTGAGACGACCCGGTGGATCGCGATGTTCTTCCTCGGCTGGCTTGTGGTGGCGTTCGGTATGTCATTCGCTGCCACAGGTATGTTCCCCCGCAGCGGTATGCAGGTAGTCGTGATCACACGGGCGGTATCAGGAACCCAGGTAGGCATGGTGCGAAAGTGGCTCGTCCGCGTAGGCCTCGCCGGTTCTGGCGTCTGCCTCCTGCTGACGCTACTGGCCTG
Source organism: Streptomyces sp. NPDC002513 (assembly GCF_053595355.1). Taxonomy (NCBI): domain Bacteria; kingdom Bacillati; phylum Actinomycetota; class Actinomycetes; order Kitasatosporales; family Streptomycetaceae; genus Streptomyces; species Streptomyces sp. NPDC002513. Next base: position 3,262 of record NZ_JBSFXK010000062.1, read on the forward strand.
GCTACTGGCTGGCTGACAGCAACTACACCGCGGGATTGTCGTAGCTCTGCCCCGGCTCAGGGAAACTCTGCAGAGCGACGCTGATCCTGCCAACCACCAACCCGGAAGCGGCCGTTGCCGCATCCACAGCGTTCTGGGCAGCGCTGTAGACTTCAGTCGCGCGACCCCACGTCTTGATCATTTCGGCGATTTCCAGAGCGGCAGCCGCGTAGCCCATGACGGCGCCCACCCCCGTCTCGGCCAGCAGTGTACCCGCGCTGAGCTCGACCTCCGCGATAATTGCCTCATCCGCTAGCTGCTCAAGCAAGCCCTTAATGAGGTCAGCGGATCTTGACACGGCGAGGCCGACGTCGTTGTAGGCGCCTTGAAGCTCCTTCAAGTCCCCTTCCAAGGAGCCGATTTTTTTCGCCAATTCGTCAAAGTAGACATAGGCAGAATCTGCCGCGTTGCCGTTCCAAGTCGAATCCAGCGCCCTGTTGCCGGACTTCAGATTTGAGGCTACGTCCTGGGCGAACGATCCGGTGTTGGCCCACATCTCGCCACATTTGACGTACGACTCCCAGTCGCCCGTGAACCACGAGATGGCCTCTTCCAAAGGATTGATGCCGAAGACGAACTGAATTATCTCCAGCGCCCACTCGCTGGGACTAAGGAAATCGCTGACGGTGCTGACAGTGTCAGTGATAACTCCCTTGGAGAAATCATCTGGCTTGCTTGGGGCTTTGAGATTGCTGACGGGCTCGACAGCATCTGCGAAACTCATGCGAGTGAGGTCTCCAGGTGAGTTAGCGCTTGCTCGGTGGGTAAGTGGCATCCAGCTTGGATGCTTGGTCCTGGTCGGTTGACCGATAGTGGTCCGCGGACTTCGCCAGCTCCTTTGCGCTGGCCGCTAGGAGAGCGTGGAGTCGGGTGACCACATCTTTGACCCCGTCCATTGCTTGGGAATGCATGCCGGTCGCCCACAGAAACAGCCCCTGCCCGGTGAAGGCTCCCATGTCGCCGTACTTCTTGATGTACTCCTGCGCCTGATGCATGTCCTCAGCCGCACGCTCCACTTGACGGCTGTATCCATCAAGGTCCTCCGGCTTGACCTCGAACGTCATCCCTCACCCCGTCGTCGCACGCCTGCTCCACTTCCGTCGACTACCCTAGCGCCGTCGGGAAACCCTCGCGAGGAGCAGAGCGCATGGACAACCACGAAGTCGGGGACGAGGAATTCCTCGATATCGCCAAGGACCCTGCTCGGGCGCGGGCCTTGCGCAAGTCGCTGCAGAGGCTGGCCGACAGCAAAGACGAAACCTTGCGGGAGATGGCTCGCGAAGTCCTTGCCGGCCGGGTCGGGCTGCGCCAAGCGATGCGGACGGGAGCCTACCGGGAAGCACTGCAGGAGAGTGCCAAGATCGGGATGCGCGCGTACGAGCAGATGAGTGCTGAAGAGCGGAGCGCCGCAGAAGCCGAGGGCCTGCGGCAACTGGACGATTACGAGAGGGAGATCGACCGGGAGCGAGCTGAGCGGCAGGGGGGCGGGGGGAGGGGCAAGAGAGGCGGGTCAGCGCCGCACGAGGCCCGTGGCTGGCAACTGTAAGCAGGAGGCACCAGAGAACCGTGACCCCGTACGGTGAATCTGGGGCTTGCTCATCGAGGTCTGCTTGCTGTCGAGTGTCCGCAGCAGACTGTGCCGGCGGCGGCGGCCGGCGACGCCAGTTCCTGGTGATGTTCAACTGACCGCGCTGGGCGCGGTCATGTCGACGGTCGTCAACGGGTTCTCGGCGACGGACGGCTTTCCCCAGGGGGGCGGTGGCTACGACCACCGCGCGGTGCAGTGGACAAGGTGGTCCGAGCCATGGATTTCTTCGACAGGGCCGACGGGCTCGAGCGTTTCCTCACGCGGTGCGCCTACTTGAGCCTCGGGTCGGTTCCCGTCTGTTGGTGCGCCATGGTCTTCTTCGTCAAGGAAGAGGGCTGGCATTTCAGTTTTCTCGTCTGTGGCGTCCTCCCTCCGGTTGCCGCTTACCTCGGGGTTCGCGGCAGACGGGAGATCCGTGCGGGGATGTCGGCGGCGGCACTGGCGCTCGCCGGTATCGCTCTGCCGTTGATGTTCGCGCTGGCGTCCCTTGAAAGTGCGTAGAGGGGCCGGGTTGGCGTGCGGTGACAGTGCCGTGGTGGGCACGTCGGTCCCGGCGCGCCCCGTGTTCCCGAGGGTGCGCCGGGGTGTCCGTCACGTGAAGAACGCCACCAGGATGCTGACGGCGAAGCCGATCACACCCACGATGCCGAGTGCGTAGACGGTGCGGAGCAGGCCCTGGCTCGCTGCCTGCCCGGCGCGGTGGACGTCGGAGGGGCCGCCGAAGGCGAAGCCGGTGGCGGTGAAGAACAGGCCGAGGGCGAGGGGGATCAGGGCGCCGAACCCCCATGCGAAGCCGACGGCGATGGCATGGACCCAGCCGCGGTCCAGCTCGTAAGAGAAGTCGCCGGTCTTGCGGGCCTCGAGGACGTGGCCGCGCTGGTACAGGGCATCGCTCTTGAGGTCGGCGTTGAGGTCCTTGACGGTGCCGTCGTTGGCGATGAAGGTGCCGTAGCACCACCTGGTCCTGGTCCGGCTCCGTGAACTGCTCGATGTCTTCCGGTACTTGTAGTCGACGGTGCAGGTCTGGACGGTGAGCTTGCCCGGTGTGGACGTGGCGTAGGTGTACGGGCCTAGGTAGGCGCCGAGGGCCAGGAGGACCAGGCCTACGAGGATCAGGCCTGCGCCGATGAGGCGGCCGAGGCCCGTCCGCTCTCCGGGGGCGGCGGCGTTCGTCGCGGCGTTCCCGGGTACTTGTGCCATGGGGAGTGACTCCTCAGAATGCGGATTCGGGCATCACCAAACGAGTGAGCATACGAGCGCTGCCAGGATGCCCAGGGCGAAGATGCCGCCCAGGACAGGACCGGTGACGGCCGGGGCCGGCAGGCGCTGCCAGGAGGCCACGAAGCCTGGGCCGCGGCGGGCGCCGAAACCGGTGAGAAGGCAGTAGATGCCCCATGCCAGCAAGGAGAGGCAGATCGCGAGAACCGCGGCGTCGTTTCCGGGCGCCCGGTCCTGCGGCAGGGCGAAGGTGTCGTCCACCTGTACCACCGGGAATTTTGCACCGGTTTCGAAGCGCGATGAGGTAGTCACCGCCACGTCTTGGTAGGTGGCCTCCCCGTGTTGTGCGGTCCAGGTTCCGGTGCAGCTGAATTTGAGTTCGGTGGTACGCCGGTACGTGCTGTGATGGATCTGTTTGTGTGTTTCGCATGAAGAAACCGTGAGGGTTCCGTCGGTGCCCTCACCGGCGAGTTCGCTGCGCAGTTTCGGAATGGTCACCGCGGCGATGAACGCGGCCAGGAGAAGCAGCCCCACGCCGAGGAGTCTTCCCACCCACAGGCTCCCTGTGCTGCCGTAACGCGGTTGTGCTGTCACCACTGTCGGTCTTCCCCCTGAGTGACTTGACGATCTCTTGACTGACGGGCTGGCCGGGCCGTGCGAGAGGAGTCTAAGGTATCGGTCTGTCGTCCAATATGGCCTGCAACAAGGGCAGTTCGGGGGAGATCGATGGGGTACGACTCTTTTAACGTGGAGACGGCGGCACTCCGGACGCAGGGGCTGAACTTCGTCGACCTCGGGGGCGATTTTGCGAATGCCTCCAAGCGGCTTCAGGACACCCTCGAAGGGCTTGGAGAGCCATGGGAGGATGCGGATTTCGGGGAGCTTTTCGGCCAGGTCTACACGCCGGTTCGCGACGGAATCCTCACATCGATGGACAGCCTTGCGAAACGGCTTCAGCAGATCGGGCACAACCTCCAGGACATGGCGCGTAACTACGACGGCTCGGACGCATCGAACAGTGGCCTGCTGAACGGGATTTCCGGCCAACTCTGATCACATCACATACGGGGCTATTGGCATGTCGCTCACACTGCCCGACGAGCTTGTCTGGGTGCTCGACCTTCTCGGTTACAGCTGGCCCGACGCCGACGAAGAAGCACTGCACGAGGTCGCCGAGACCTGGCGGAGTTTCGGCACGGAACTCGAAGGGATCCAGTCACGGGGCGAAGGCTTCGCCCGCATCGTCGTATCCGGCAACGTCGGTGAGGCCGTCGACGGCTTCAGCAAGGCCTGGGGTGCCTACACCGGCGCGAACGGCGAGGACAGTTACCTCCCGGACGCGAAGACAGCGTGCGAAGTGATCGCCCTCGCCTTCGACGCGGCCGCGGTGGCGGTCCTCACGGCGAAGCTGTCCGTGATCGCGCAACTCATCGCCCTGGCGATGGAGATCATCGCGGCACAGGCATCGGCTCCCTTCACCTTCGGACTGTCCGAGGTCGGCGCGCTGGGCGCGACACAGGCCACGCGGGTGATCGTCCGGGAACTGCTGGACAAGCTCAAGAGGGAGGTCATGGAGGCGATCACCAAGGCCATGGAGCACGCCACCATGGACGCCCTCAAGAAGATCGCCAAGCAGCAGCTCGAGAAGATCACCAAGGAGAAGGTCAAGCAGTACGCCAAGGAGCAGATCAAGGAGCAGGCCAAGCAGTTCGTCCAGGAGCGGGTGGTCGACGCCGCCAAGGACAAGGCCAAAGAGGCCGCCATCAAAATGGCGCAGAACGTCGGCCAGCAGAGCATCGAGACTTACTTCGACGCACGCTCCGGCATCGACCTCTCAGAGACGGCAGACATCGCCAAAACCGCGGCCGGCGAGTACAAGGACGACCTCAAGAAGGAGGTCACCGGAGGCGAGGGATCGGCTTTCGCCGACTACACGGATCTGAACTCGCACAGGGACAAGGTCGTGGACACCGCGACGGACAAAGTCACCAGCGAGGTCGAGGAGCGCGTACAGCACGGTGTCGACGCGCTGTCCGGACACGATGCCCGTACGACGCCGGCATCCGATGGGGCCGAGGCCGCCACATCCGGGGAGGGCTTCGGCTCGTCGGGCACCCCGCATGCGTCCAACAGAACCGCGGCCACCGCCTCCGCGGCGCGCTCCGGCTCCTCGCACGCCGCGGGGAGCACGGACGAGTGGGCTCGGAGCGAGTTCGGATGACGCCGCCGCTGCTGCTGTGCGTCGCCTTCGCCGCCTTCACTTCCTTCTTCATTTTGACTTCCTTCGCCACCTTCACCTCCCTCACCTTCGTCGCCACCTTCACTGCCCTCACCGCCGACAGGAAGGATGTGCCGGCCTCATGACCGCGGACCGGGAGATCCAGGACGAGGAACTCATGGGGGTCGCCCAGGACCCCGAGCAGGCCCTGCGGCTGCACCGCTCCCTGCGCACCATCGCCGGCGCGACATCGCTCGGCCCGGGCATGCGCGACATGGCGCGTGCGGTGCTGAGCGGGCGTGTCGACGTCAGGGACGCCTTCCAGGACCCGCGCTACACCGAGGCCGTCTACCAGCGACTTCATGAGATCCGCCGGGCGGCCGACGACCAGACGTACGCGGAACGCCGGCAGTCCGAGGCCCAGTTCGCGGACTGGGACGCACGGCAGCAGGCGGAGCTGGACCGTGAACGTGCCGAGCGGGACGCGCCGGTGAGCGTCTCCGGCCGGGGAGGGTGGCCGGAGACCGAGCGCTGAGGCTTGGGGTCCTTTCCGAGTGGTGCGGACGTCCACGTGTGCCGACAGCACCGGGCGGTGCGCGCGAGTGCGTCAGGCGGGCAGGGCGGCGAGCCAGTCGGTCAGGAGCCGGTTGACCTCGGCGGGGCGTTCTTGCTGGATCCAGTGGCCGCAGCCGTCGAGGAGGTGGGAGGAGACCAGGCCCGGCAGCGTGACCGGGTACGCCTCGATCGCGTCGGCCAGCCAGGTCGTGGAGGCGTCCAGGGTGCCGCCGATGAACAGGGACGGCTGGGTGAGGGGAGCACCGTCGAAGGCGGCGAGGTCCTCCCAGTCGCGGTCCATGTTCCGGTAGCGGTTGAGCGCTCCGGTCACGCCGGTCCGCTCGAACTCCCCGGCGTAGACATCGAGGTCCCTCTCGCTGAGCCAGGCGGGCAGCCGGCCGATGGGGAACCGGTCACGCAGCGTCCCGGCTGCGCTGACGAAGTGCGGATCGGGAGCGCCGGGTGCGGGCATGGTGTCGGCGGAGAAGGCCGCGTAGAAGCCCGCGAGCCAGCCGCGTACATCGGGTTCGATCTCGGCCTCGGTGCGGCCCGGCTCCTGAAAGTACGAGACGTAGAACTCCTCATCCCCGCCGATCCGGGTGAAGACGTCGCTGGGGCGGGGCCCGCCGCGCGGGGCGTAGGGAACGCTGAGCAGGCCCACTGCGCGGAAGACCTCAGGCCTGAGCAGGGCGGAGTTCGCGGCGATGGTCGCGCCCCAGTCGTGGCCGATGACCACTGCCGATTCCTCGCCCAGGGCGTGCACCACCGAGACGTTGTCCTCCACCAGGTCGAGCATCCGGTACGCGTCTGTCGCGGCCGGCTTGGAGGAGCGGCCGTAGCCGCGGACGTCGAGGGCGACGGCGCGGTATCCCGCCGCCGCGAGTACCGGCAGCTGGTGGCGCCAGGAGTACCAGGATTCCGGGAAGCCGTGGACGAGCAGCACCAGCGGTCCGGTTCCCTGCTCCACGAGGTGAATCCGGCCTCCCGGCGCGGGGACCAGCCGGTGTGTGATCTCGGCGACGTGCTGCGACATGTGCCACTCCTTCGGGACTGTTGGTCTGCCGTGGGCCACGATGGCACTCTTCCGCCGGTCCGTCGGCCCAACGCCGATCATGCGGAGGCCCTGCCGCGGAGACGAGTTCGTTTGCCGATTCGGCAAGCCCGGCCCTCGGCGGTGGCGCCGACACGGTCAGCTGTCCATCCCGGAGTGCGGCCGGGGCGAACCCCGGGGCGGGCGGCCCACGGTTGTTCAGCGCGAGGATGCGCGCATACGCTCCTGGTGCCCCTTGCGATCCGGAACGCCCACGTAGCCGGTCTCACGCTCGGTCTCGCCGAGCCATAGCCGGGGGACCTGAACGAGCGGACACCGACGAAAAGTTGACCGCCGCAGGCCATCCCCTCGACGGCAGCCGGGCCGCCACCGGGTCAGGTCAGACGACGTAGCTGACCAGGAACGACACCCCGGCTCCGACGAGCCCCACACCCATCATCCCGATCACGATCGGGCGCGTCACTCCCCGCCCCGCCGCCTCCCACGCCGCGTCGTACGAGACGCGGCTCCGGCCGAACGGCGCGTAACCGGTGGCGAGGCAGAAGACGCCGAGGCCCGTGAGGACCCAGCCGCCGAAGAAGGCGCCGAAGAAGCGCCAGGCGCGGTCCATGCCGTCCTGGACGTAGTCCCCGTCGGCGGAGAAGTCCGTCGTGGGCGCGTCGGTCTGCTGCACCGACAGTTCGGTGCCCGGCGCGTACCGCTGCCTGACCTGCACCGCGGCCCCCGCGTCCTTGCTCTGGCCGTCGTCGGACACGAAGCTGCCCGCACAGCGGATGGGGCGTCGGTTCTTGCGGTGGCTGCGGGAGGCGTTGTTGGGGTAGCTCACCTCGCACTGCTTCACGGTCAGGGTGCCGTGCGTGCCCGCCCAACCCGCCAGGTACGCCCCCTCGTACGCGCCCCATCCGCTCAGGGCGAGGCCCGCGAGGAGGAAGACCAGACCGCCCGCGCGTCCGAGGCGGCCGAAGGCTCTGCCGACGAGACCGGTGGCGGAACGGTCGATTCCGTTGCCTTTCCCTTTGCCTGTGCCTTGTCCTGTGCCCTGCGTCTGAGCCATGACGATGAGGTCCATCTCCTCTTCGGCCGGTGGAGGGTCAGCATGGCAGCCGTACGTGACGGGAGATACTTCGGGTGTCCGAGAAACGAGGGCAGCGAGGAGACGCGACATGACCAGGCGACCCGACAACTCACCTACCCCGCAGGGCTCTTCGCAGGACCGCGGTGTGCTGGACGAGGCGCTCGAACCGGAGCAGATACGTTCTCTGAACTCGGCTCTGCGCTCACTGTCCGAGAACAGTGGCGTGAACAAGGACCTGCAGGACGCGGCGAAGAGAATGCTCTCCGGCCGGCTCGCCCTGCGCGACGCCCTGGACGATCCGGCGACGGCGCGCGCCCTGGGCGAGGGCATGGCCCCGCTGCGCGGCCAGTGGGAGTCGCTCTCCGAGGAGGAGCGCGAGCAGATCAGGCACGGGGAGGCGCTGACGAGCGGTGACCCCTCCTCGGGGCAGTCCGAGCCGAGGAAGGAGGAGGGGCAGTCCTCGCAGTCCGGGAAGAAGAGCCAAGGGCGGCACAGTGGCGGATTCTCGCTCTACTGAGAGCTGAGGACTGAGGACTGAGGGCCGGGGGTTGGGGGCTGGGGCTGAGGTGCGGGGATTCGGGGCTACGGGGCTGCCCGCCGCGGCCGCGCATCCAGCCCACCGGCGTTCATAACCCGCCCGGTTCGGCCCCGCCGTTCCGCTGCCCGCGCTGGGCCGCGTCAAGCCGGCCCGGCCCGGCCTCGGCCTCGCCTTGAGCCTGCAGGGCCGCGCGCGATACTGCTCCCTACTGCTCCCTACTGCTCCCTGCGGCGTTGTGGCTTCGCCGTGCTGAAGCTTGACTTGGGGCATGGACGCATCGCTGATCGGTCGTGAGTACGACCTGGCGCGGCTCGCCGACTTTCTGGCCGACGTACCCGGCGCGGGCGGCGCGTTGGTGGTGCTCGGGGACCCGGGAGTCGGCAAGACCGCACTGCTGACGCAGGTCGCCCAGGATGCGGAGGCTGCGGGGATGCGCGTGCTGCGCACGGCGGGGGTGCAGTACCGGGCCGAAGCCGGCTACGGCGCGCTGCGGCAGTTGCTGACGTCGACGCCACAGACCCGGGCCGATGCCGCGCAAACCCCAGGCCTTGCCGCCGCTCTCGGCCTCGCCTCCGGCATGGCACTCGCCTCCGATGCGGCAGCCGGCCCAGGCCTCGACGGCGGTTTCGGTCACGAGGCGGTCGCCGACACGGTGGTGTCCCTGCTCACGGACCCCCGCGGACGTCGAGCCACGCTCCTGGTCCTCGACGACGCGCAGTGGCTGGACCGGGCCAGCGCGGACGTCCTGGCCCAGGTCGCCCGGCGGCTCCTCGGCACGGGAACGGGCATGGTGGTCGCTTCCCGTGCCGGGGAGGAGAGCTTCTTCGACTACAGCGGGCTTCCGCTCCACGAGGTCGGTCCGCTCAGCGAAGCCGCGTCGGAGGCATTGCTCGTCTGCCGCTTCCCGGCGCTGGCGCCGCGGGTCCGGCACCGTCTGATGGCCGACGCCGAGGGCAATCCGCTGGCTTTGCTGGAACTTCCGACCACGCTCACCGGCCCTCAGCAGGCCGCGTCGCAGGCCATGCCGCGACGCCTGCCGTTGACCCAGCGCCTGCAAGCCGCCTTCGCCTCCCGGATCCGGCACCTCCCCGCGGCCACGCAGTACCTGCTGCTCATCGCGGCGTTGGAGGGCAGCGGCACCATGCAGGTCCTCCGCCGGGCCGCGGCGGGCAGGTGCGGCATGAAGCACTGGGCGCCGGCCGAGCGGGGCGGGCTCGTCCGCGTCGACGAGCTCACCGGCCGCCTGGAGTTCCGGCACTCGCTCATCCGCTCGGCGGTGGTGGAGCTGTCCACTGGCGAGCAGCGCCGCGGCGTGCACCACATGCTCGCGGAAGCGTGGGCCGGCGTGCCCGAACAGCGCGCGTGGCATCTCGCTCAGGCCGCCATCGGCCCTGACGAGCGGGTCGCCGCCCTTCTGGAGGAGGTCGCCGGCCTGAGCACCACACGCGGCGACGGGCCCAGCGCCGTGGCGGCGCTGGTGCGGGCCGCGGACCTCAGCCCGGAGGGGACGGCGCAGGCCCGGCGCCTGACGAAGGCCGCGTTCCTGGGGGCCACGCTCACCGGGAATCTGCGGGACGTGCCGCGGCTGCTCGACACCGCGCGTCAGGCCTTTCCCGACGCTGATTCGCTGCCCGCCGCCGTCGCCACCGCGGCCCACCTGCTGAACAGCTACGGCGACATCGACACCGCTCACCGCGTGCTCGGCGGCGCGATTGCCGCGCAGCGCAAGCCGTACGACCCTGCCGACGCCACGCTGCTGGAAGCGCTGTTCACGCTGCTGATGGTGTGCTTCTACGGCGGCCGGGCCGAGCTGTGGACCGTATTCGACAAAGCCCTGGCAGAGTTCACCGCCGCCCCGGAGATCCTGGAGGTGACCAGGGCCACCTTCGGCGACCCCGCCCGCGCCCGGCCCGCCGACCGGGCCCGGCTGGACGCGGCTGTCGACGCGGCACTCGGCACCGCTGACCCGCTGCGGGTCGTGCGGGTCGGCATCGCCGCCTCGTACCTGGACCGCCTCGGCCCTCTGGAGGAGCCGCTGTGGCGCATCGCCTACGGCGAACGCGCCGGAGACAACGTCTTCCCGGCCATCCAGGCCCTGGTCCTCCTCTGTCACCAGGCGTGGTTCGCGGGACGCTGGGACGAGCTGCGCACCGTTGCCCGCGATGCGCTGGACCTGTCCGAGGAGCACCACTACTCGCTGCGTACCTGGCCCGCGACGTACCTCCTGGCCAGCGTGATCGCCGTCGGCGGCGACTTCACGGCCGCACGGCGGCTCGCCGATCAGATGGAACAGTGGGCCGGATCGCGACGCGCGCACACCGTCCGCTTCTACGCCGCACATGTCCGCGCACTGGTCGCACTCGGCGAGGGGGACTTCGAGGCGGCGCACCGGCACCTGTCGACGATCGCACCGGCCGGCTCTCTGCCGCCCTTCGTCCGCAATGCGCTGTGGGTCCTTCTGGACATGGTGGAAGCGGCGGTGCGGTCCGGACGACGCGACGAGGCTCTGCGCCACATCGCGGCTGCCCGCGACGCCGGTCTGCCCGACGCCTCCCCGCGGCTGGAGTTCGTGTTGCTCGGCGCCGACGCCCTGGCGGCCGGAAGCGACGAAGAGACCGAACTGCGCTTCGGCACGGCCCTGTCGGTCGAGGGATCCGAACGCTGGCCTTTCGAACGCGCCCGCATCCACCTCTACTACGGCGAACGGCTGCGACGCGGCCGTGCCTCAGCCCAGGCGCGAGAGCACCTGCGGACCGCCGTGGAGATGTTCACCCGACTCGGCGCCGCGCCCTGGGCAGACCGAGCCGCGAAGGAACTGCGCGCCTGCGGCGGCCCGGTACGACGCCGGCCCATGAGATCCGACGCCACCGCGCTCACCCCTCAGCAGCGGGAGATCGCCGACCTGGCCGCGGCGGGACTGACCAACAAGCAGATAGGGGAGAGACTCTTCCTCTCTCCGCGGACCGTCTCCACGCACCTCTACCAGCTCTTCCCGAAGCTCGGCATCACCTCGCGCGCGGCGCTGCGCGACGCGCTGGAATCGCTCGACCGGCAGTGAGCCCGAGACCGCACGCTTCCGCGGGCGCGCGGTCTCGAGCAGAACCTCTGAGGTCGGCCACCAGCGCTTTTGCTGGTGGCGCAGGCAGGCGTCCTCGCTCGCGCCAGGCACTGACCCCTGGCGTACCGAGGGCCCCTGCCGTCAGAACAGCCCGTGCCACATCTGCTCGACGATCAGTGACCACCACGTGTCCGGGTTCCCCAGCGAGGAGGGATCGATGGCGGCGAGCTGCTCCTGCAGGGCCGCCACCGCCGCCCCCGCCGCGGCCGGGTCCAGGCCCTGCATCCGCTGCCGCGTGGTGGCGAGCAGCGCCAGGGAGCGAGCGAAGGCGGCGGCCGAGACGTTGATGTAGCGGGCGTCGGCGGTGACCGGGTCCACCGCCCACACCGCGCCGAGGCCGTCCGGTTGCGTCGTACCGGGCAGGCACTGCACCGCGACCACCGCGACCCCGTCGAACCCGATCCGCACCAGGTGGGCCAGGGAGTCGATCTTCTCCTCGCCGGCCTGGCTGCGGCGCTCGCGCAGGTTGGTGGCGACGTCGGTGAACAGGCCCCCGGCCGGAGGCGCGTCGGGCCGGTCGGCGGTGAAGAAGAGGGGGAGGTCGGCAGGCAGCCCTGCCCAGGTGAGCGTCGACTTGGTGGTCTCGGGCAGCGGGCTGTCGGCGACGTCGTCGGCGTCGTGGCGGCGTACGCCTTTCTGCCCGAAGACCTCCACGAGATGGCGGCCGAGGGCCACGTCACGCATCGGTTCCGCGAGCCTCACCTGCGTGGGGGCGGGGAGGCGGTGGGGGCGGGGCGGCGGCTGCTGGCCGGCCATCCGGTGCATGATCTCGACCTGCTCGACCAGGGCGGCGATGCCCTCGGCGCGGTCCTCGGGACGGGCGCCGTAGTTCTGCGCGTAGGAGAGTTCGGCAGTGCGGAACCGGCTGAGGAGTTCGGCGGTGTAGCCGCCGGGGAGCAGGCTGGGACGCAGATCGGTGTGGATCGCGAGGACACTGCTCTCCGGGACGTTCATGCGCCGCAGGTCGGCCCACGCCTGGTACTCCGCGGGAGGCAGGCCCGGACCCGAGGTGCGGAAGAGGGTGGTCTCCTCGCCGCCTGCCGGGTCGGTGTAGGTGAAGACGGCGGTGTTGCCGGGGCCGGTGACCGGACGGGCACCCCCTGCCGGGGCCCCGCCCTGCGTGCCGCCGCCCTGCTTCTGCTGGTACATCCGTACGACCTCCTCGACCGGTACCGACGGCCAGACCGTCAGCTCACCGGTACGGCGGTCCACGACCCCGGTCGCCGGGTCGTGCCCGGGGGCTCCGGGCGCGGCCCACACGACCCAGCCCAGGTCGAACTCCCGCATCCTGACCTCACGACGCGGCGCCGTCGAGCCTTCCGGGTTGAGCCAACGGTCGGCGATGGCGAGCGCCTGCTCCTGGCTGGTCACGGGGAGGCTCCTTCGAGGTCGGTCGAGGTGGAGGGGAGAGAAGAGGAGGGGCAGCAAGGGTCTGGGTGTGCCTACGAGGCTATCGCCGAGGCCGCCGGGCGGATGTGGAGGGCCTTCGCCCCGCGCTCGGTGGCGACGAGGAGGATGCCGTCAGGGGAGAGGTCGGCGGCGGTGAAGGGTGTGTCGGAGATCAGCGCGGTCACGACCTCCCCACTCGCCCGGTCCCAGACGCGCAGATAGTCGGCACCCCGGCTGAGCCCCAGCGGGGCGGCGGCCCGCTCGTCCTCGGACGGGCGCAGGAGCTGCGCGGGATCGACGTCGGCGAGGGGATGGGGATGGACGAGATCGTGAACGAGTACCGCGGAACGGCCCGTCGCCTCGTCCGCATTACGGGTCTCGCTGCTCTCGCCGCTCGTGTTCATCTCGACCTCACCCGTTCCTCCGATCGGACGCGCGCCAGGGGTGTCCGCGGGTACGACGACGACTGCGACAGACGTGGCCGGCCCTTCGGGGCGGGGGAGGCTGCCGACGGTCACGGCGCTCACGCCGGCGACGGGCAGACTCCACAGCGTCCGCCAGGGCAGTTTCAAGCCGAGCCGGTGGATGGCGTCGGCGTACTCGGGCAGGCCGTCCTCGACGAACGCGGTCTCCAGCAGGGCGGCGCGCAGCGCGGCGGGCACCTGGGTGCGGGTCAGCAGGGGAGCCGTGCGCAGGTACGTACGGGCCGGACCGCCGAGCGCCTCCACCGGTACCGCTTCGATGGCGGCACGCAGCGACACCGGGTCGGCGTGGACGAACAGCCCCGGATCCGTGAGGAGTTGGGGCAGCAGGCCGGCCTCGAGCGTGTGCCCCGCGATGTGGTCGCGCACATACGGGTCGGCCTTGCTCCAGTCCTGCTCGGGTACGGCCTCCAGCAGCGCCATCGCGATCCGCGACTGAGCGGCGCGGGCGTTCGGCAGGCCGGCGCGGATCTCGTCGCCGAGGGCCGGGTGCAGCAGCCGTAGCACCGTACGTCCGCCGCCCCGCTGCCCGTCGGGCTGTACGAGCTGCTCTTCCTGCTGCCGCTCGGGCTGTACGAAGGGCCCGGCGAGCAGCATCCCTTCCGCGATGGCCTGGCCCATGTCCTGTCCGGCGACCGCGCTCGCCAGCCGCGCCCACAGCTGGACGGGCAGGCCGTCGGCCTCGGCCAGGGCGAGCGGCGCCAGCATCAGCCGTAGCGTCCGGGGATCGGCGCCGAGCCGTCCGGCATGCAGATCGAGGGCCTCGCCGACCGACGTCGGCAACCAGCTCTCGTCGGCAGGATCGAAGCCCTCGGGCGCCATCAGCACGCCCTGAACGGCGAGTTGAACGACCAGCGGGCTGGTCCCCGCCCGGCGGCCGATGGTTGCGGCGAGGGCCAGGCGGGCGGTGGGATCGACCGTGAACGGCAGCTCGGGCGCGCCGAACTCCGGGCTCAGCGCCGCCTGAGCGTGCAGCACCAGGCCTTCCGGGTCGGCCCACTCCGGCTCGTCGAGATCGATGATCTGTACGGTGCCGGGCGCCAGACCCGCGGCCAGTTCGACGACCAGCGGACGCGGCACCTCGGCCAGGAGCCGTACGGTTCCGGTGGCGGCGAGGGGCGCGAGCACCTCCCGCACAAGCCGGGCCGGCTCGCCCGCGGCCCGTACCGGACCGGCCCGGTCGACATCCGGCACGACGACGGTCACCGGCTCGTCGAGTGCCGCCAACTCGGTGAACACGTCCTGCGTGCTCGTGGCGTCCAGCTCGTAGTGGTCGGCGAGAAGCCACAGCACCTGCGCGGCGGTCAGCCCGTCGGGGGCCGGTACCGCCGGCGGCGGCAGTTCCGGCGGCACCGTCGACGGATCCATCGCGTCCAACGGCAGTTGCTTGCGGAACTCCGGCTCGCACAGCATCAGGAACCCGGTGAGCAGCCGCGAACGCCCGCTGCCGGAACCGCCGGTGACCACGACCACGCGCGGCGCGCCGGGCACGGACCCGCGCCAGGCGGCGAGCGCGCGCAATGCGGCGGTCCGGCCGCCTATGTGGGGGTGCGGTGCGTAGTCCTCGGTCGCGCCGGTCATGGCTCCCCGTTCCCCGTCCTCCGCGTTCGCGGTCGCATGTGCGTACGACGTCGATCTCATGTCGATCCTAGGTGCCGATCGCAGGGGGGCCGGGGCCTGCCTGCGGCCTTGCACGGGTCCCACTTTTCGTACGACCCGCGATGCCGAGGAGTGCTTGTCGAGCACCCTGATCGCCAGTCGATGTGCGGGGCCGGGGCCGTCGTGCGCTATGCGTTCGGCCGCTGCGCCTGGCGCTGACGGCGGTACAGGGCGATGGCGGCCTCGGTCGGGTAGTTGGGTACGGTCACGGTCTCACCGGTGTCCTTGGCGACCACGATCTTGCTGCCACCCGGTGACGAGGGCTGCGGCCGGCCTTCGGCGTCGGTGGTGGGCGGGAAGGTCGCGTAGACCAGATAGCCGATGTCGAACTCGTGGACGTTCAGGGCAGCCGGGGTGCCGTCGGGCAGCTTCGGCTGGGCGTAGCGGCTGCGGACGATGGCCAGGGCTTCCTCGGGGGTGGTGGGGGGAGCCGGGTGGTCCGGGGTCATGGAGCCGATCTCCTTGTCGTGGTGGTCTTGTCGGGGGCGTGTGGCGGAGCGGGCGGCCGAGCTCTTCCTCCGCTGTTCGTCAGCGGCTTCGCGCACCCGGCTCACGCCTGTTCTTGGAGCAGGTGCCTGGGACGGTATCCCGATCCGGCGTCGGCCGGCATGCCGGCGCAGTGAGAGGACTGTGCCGACCGGCTCCCGGCCGCGGCCCGCGCCGGGACGCGGTGCTGAGCCGCTGGCACGAGCCCCGGTCGTGAATGAGCTCGTCTGCGGCCGCCATCATGATCGATACGACATCGGAAGTGGTGGCGTCGGTTCCCGAACCACGGGGGAGGGGTGTCAGCGGCGGGTGACGATGCCCGCATGAGTGAGGCACTGGACGACGTACTGGCCGACCCCGCCCGGTTGTTGAGCGCCGACCGCGCGGCGGTGCGCGACCGCATCGCCGCTGCGAAGGGCGCGGAGAGCGTGGGGCGTGAGGTCTTCCTACAAGCCGAAGCGATCTTCGGAGTCGCGGACGTGACGCCCGCCGAGTTCGCTTCCTGGCTGCACTTCGCGGCGAAGGCGACCGGTCACGAGGAGTACGCCGAGCGGATCGCGACGGTCGAGCCGGGGATGCCGTGGCGAACGGTGTGGGCCTGGTGGCGGCCGGCCAACTGGTTCATGGCCCACCCGAGCCTGAACGGCGACTATTACCAGGTCCACCGCCGCCTGTACGAGGGGCGCGAACTCATCGAGGTGGTCGACCAGCGCGGCCCGCTCCGGCTCGACGCGGAGACCGGCCGGAGGGTGAAGGTCCGGGACGACGCAGCGCTGACGGAAGCACCCCGCCCGCCGGAGGCGCTTGATGCGCCCGAGCTGCACAACTGGGAGCTGACCGCCCCGAAGAGCTGGGCAGGCGCCGTCGTGTTCGCCGTCGAGGGCGGCAGGACTCGCTACCTCGTCGAGGACGCGCACGGCATAGCGGTGCTCGAGTCGGACGCGGAGGTGCTGCGGGAGTGGCCGCGCGACGGAGGGATCGCGTCGACGTCGTCCGAAGAAGCGTCGCCCGGCCCCGAACCGACGCAGCGGCGGCCGACGGGCCCGCTCAGCGCGGCCCGGGTCGACGACGCCTTCGGCGAACGACACGTGGTGCGCATACTCGAGAGTGCCCTGCCCGAGGGGCTCGAACACCCGGCAACCAGACGACACTTGCGGGACATCGGCCTGCCCGCGTGGTGGGGGTGTCACGCGGCCGAGTACACGACCCATTCGGCCGACGCCATGCGTCCCCCGGCCGACGACGTCCTGCCCGAGGACGGCTTGCCCAGCGGCATGGCCGCCACGGACCTGATCGCCTTCGGCACATGTGAGTACGGCGACCTGTATCTGCACCGCCACGACGGGTCCGTGCACATCTGGAGCTGCCTGGAGGATCCGACGAACCGGACGCTGGTGCCGCTCGCACCGGACCTGGGTGCCTTCACTCGCATCCTTGAGGCCGTCTACCGCTACAGCAACGCCTGCTGGCACCCCTACCCGGTGGAGCAGGACCAGGAGGCAGTGGCGCGGGTGTTCGTGGACGAGGTGGACGGGCTGGCCCCGGGTCTGTTCGACCTGAAGACGCCGAGTGGCCAGGTGTGGAGCTGGTTCTACGCAGGCATCACCGAACTGGGCGTGGACGGCTTCTAGCGCCGCATCAGGCAACGCCAGTCCTGCCGACGACCTGGCGTAGACGCTTCCGGGGCGGTGCGGAACTCTGCGTCGCGCAGCTCCGGGATGCCGAGCTCCAGCCAGGGCTGCATCAACTCCACGTCTTTTCCGCGAGGCCAGAGTGGTTCCGACTGTCCTGGTTCCGGAACGCCGTTGCTCCAGGGTCCTAGCAAAGGTCCGGGCCACAGGTGTCATCTCGAGCTGAAGACCCGGGGTTCAGGTCAAATCGGCAGAGCCCCCTTGAAGTGCGAGTTTGGGGCTTCAGGTCGTGTGGTAGCCAACCAACCGTGCCCATGCGTCGCCGACTTGGGCATCGGGCCAGGTCTGATCGACAGAGCGTCCGCGACGACATCCGCGTCGGTGACCCCCTCGGCGTATTTCTCGACGAAGTAGGGGTCGATGAAGGGGTCGTCTTCGCCGTCCATGTACTCGATTTCAAAGGGAAGCGGGTCTCCCACCCACTCAGGCTCTCCGTAGGTGCTGTGACCGCGTACTACGTCACCATCCCGGGCGATCCACCAGAAGTTGGCATTGTGGTATGTGTCGATGCTATAGAAATGGGCCTCGCCGCACTGCTCGCTGGCCTTTTCGGCGAGATCGGCGCCACCGAGTTCATCCAGGTACGAGTTGCCGAACAGGAGGCGCCAACCGTTGAACTCGGGAGTGATGAAGACGCGGTAGGCCGTCACTCGTAGGCCTTCCGAGGTCTCGATTTCCATGGAATCCGTGGCGACGGTGGCTGCGGCAACACCCATGACGGAAGTGACTGTCCTGAGGTCATGCAGCCCGAGTGCCGATACCGCAGCGTCGAGTCGAGCTGCTGGGAGTGCCATCCAGCGTGTCTCGATCGGGAGGGACACAGGACGCTCGTCCAGCAGCTTGATTTTCACCAGGCGTTGGATGGCTCGGCGGTCCGCTGTATCGAGGAGTGCTTCGCCACCCATGTCGGCTAGGGCTTGAAGTGCCGGCCTTCGCAAGGAGCCGGGCCCCCAGCGGCGGATCTCCTGAAGACGGGGAAGCGCCGACTCCCCTGTCCGTCGGAAGAAGGACTTGGTACGCACAGTGCCTTCGGGCGACTGCCCCTTGCGCAGGAACGGCAACAGATGATCCACCGCGCTGGCGCCGAAGGCGACCAGGGCGTCCTCCGCGGCCTTCCTCGTCTCTCGGTGCGGGGAGGTCAGGTCTTGAACGAGGGCATCGATGGGTTTTGGCATGGGGAGAATCCTAGTTGAGAGGCCGAGGGATAGCGGACGATCTCTCCTCATAGGCCTCAATGGGGCTGAGAATGCAGCTTCTCCCATGTTCGTTGCAGGGCGTCAATGTGGCGGGTCATCTCTGCTGTAATGGCTTGTTCTTTATGGCTTCGCGCAGCATCGCGTAGCCTATTGTGCTCATTTGTGATGGACTTCCGGAGTTCTCCCCTGGCCTCCTCCGTGCTCATCTTTGTAAGCCTCTCCAGGCTTCCAGGGAGGATTTTTGAATGAGGAACAAGGCGGTCACGCAGGCGCCGTTCGAGCTCGGCTTTGACTTCGTGGTCGGTCAGCCCGTCCACAGCTGATACAGCCTCATCCCTCGCGCTGATCATAGCCGAGCGTTCTTGTACGGCTTGAGGGTCCTCTCGATATGTGGCGCTGTAGTGAATGGGGATACCAGCAAGTCGTTCGTCGCCAAGGATTTGGGAGCACTTCGCGTGCCCCTTTCCTTCGCCACAGGGTTCGCGTTCGGTGTAAAGCCCCAACGGTTTGTAATGGCTGCCATCCGGGTCTACGCGCTTAAGCCATTCCAACAGATGCTTCTCCGAGTGTCGTGGCGTGACCTTGGGGATATTTGCCGGCACTGAGGAGTCCACCACATAATGGACCTCCCTGTCGGGTGGCGGTCCCTCCACCTCGAGAACGGCAAAGTTCTTATCGGTGAAGTCGGGGCCATGCTTCTTCAGCGCTTTCGTCGCGTCTTCTGGAAGGCCCTTCAGGGTTTCCTTGAGGAAATTATTTGCGAATTTACGGTGCAGGCGTACACCAAGGGACTCCTTGGACTTCTTGGCGCCAGAATCCGTAGTGCCCGGTTCGGGGTCGCCTTCTCCGGACGCTCGATAAGCATGTGCAACGGCTTCGGGGCTCCGGCCCACACTGTGCTGGTGATGGTAGGAGAGGTCGAGCCTGGCGAGCGAGGCCACGACTGCTTGCTGTTCGCCGCGGGACAGTGCTTCGAACCCAGGCAGATGCCTGCTGAGTTGGGATCTCGTGAAGCTGCGGCTATCGCCGGGTGTATCAGGATGTTCCCTGTCACCAGATGTCACCTGCAGCACATGCGCGAGTGCACCGGAGTCAGCCCATTGGTCAAGCCGGTGGTGGACCCGGTCCAACTCCACGCGGTGGACGCTCTGGTCCGCTCGAAGATTTCCCTGAAGCTCATCTGGTAGTAGGCCGTATTCTTTTGAGGTTTCCGACTCGCTTTCGAGAGTGCGTGATGCGTCGCTATCCGGGCCATCGTGTGTGACAGAGCGGCTTTGCTCTGATGTATCGCTCGTGCCTCGATCGTGAGGATCGGTGTACGGGCGATCATCAGGGTCCTGTTTCTTGTCCGAGGTGTCTGTGAGGTCGTCGGGCTTCTTTCCGTTCTCGGATTTCGGTCCGGCGGGTTCCTCGGGTCCTCTGTGATTCGTGTCGGCGGGGGAGGCCAGCGAGTGGCCGGCAGCTGTGTGCCGATCCGTCCGGGGCGTGTGCGTGTCCGGAGTGGGTGCCTGATCAGGGTTGCTCCGATTGCTGCGCGGGTCGCTCGGAGGTGCATCGGGCGCGTTAGTGGACACCCTGTCCGTGACGGGATGAGTGTCGTTGTTGCCGGAGCGGTTGGTCGAGGAAGGGGCCGGATCGGCGGTATGGGGGTCGTGAGTGTGGGTCGAGTCGGTTTGGGTGCTGTTGTGTGACGTCAGCGCGTTGTCCCGCGCGGGGGGTGTGACTCGGTCGCCTTCGTTCCCGTTCCTGCTTTCGCCAGCGGTATGCGGAGACCTGGAGTCCGGCTCCGCTGTGGCGTCGGACGGATGGCGTGTTGACGAGCCTTCGTTCTTCGGTGTGTCCGCGTGAGGCGGTTGCGGCTCTGCGTGGGACGGGCTTTCCCCGTTGTGGTTGTCGGAACCGGTGAAGGGTGGGTTGTGCGGGGTGGTTCTGGCTTCCGGGTTGGGGGTGTGCTCGTCGGGGGTCTTCTTCGAGGGGGTCTCCGACGAGTTCGGTTCGGGAGCCTTGTGGTTCTCGGTCTCCTCGGGGGAGTTATCGGGATCCTTGTGGGACGTGCCGGTTCCCTCTTCCGGGGTTTCCGTCTCGTGGTGGGAGGTGCTGGAGTCCGGAGGGGTGGTGGGGTGGATCGGGTTGCGGTTGGCGTCCAGGGGGATGTGCCAGACGTGTTCCGCGTTGGGGATGTGGAGGGGCTGGTGGCTGACCTCTCCGCTCTGGGTGTCGATCCAGATGATGTCGCCGTGGTGGTTCACGGCGTTGAAGGCGTGGCCGCCTCCGCCGGGCCAGTCGACCTGGACGATGGCCGCGGCGCCGTGGCCGGCCTGTTGGAGGTCCGACGCGATGCGGTGGGGGGTTTCGGGGTCGCTGCCGGTGCCGGCGTAGGTGTGCGCGGCGCCTGTCCACCGGATCTGGTTCGCGTTCGCGTTGTGCTCGGGGGACCAGGGGTCGAGGTTGCCGTGCTGGTCGACGTCCAGCGTGCGCGGGGCTGAGACCTGGGGGTTTCCGTACCAGGTCTCCAGGAAGGAGCGGGAGCAGTCGGCGCAGTTGTTGCTGCGGCCGGGGACCTGGTTGCCGCCGTCGTTCTGGAGCTGGGACCAGTGGCCGAAGGGGTCCGGGAAACGCTGCGGGGTGCCGTCGGGCTCGTGCGGCACCGCGTTGACCAGTGCCTGCTGGTCGTGGGGGTGTGGTTCGGTCAGGCCGCCCGGGTAATGGTGCAGGTCGTTGCGGATGTTGTTCAGGCTGTCCTGGTGCGGGTGCTGCTGAGGCGACGTGCCCGGTTCGGCGTGCGGCGCGCCCGGTGGCTGCGGTGTGGCGTGACCCGCGTGCGACGGCGGGGTCGAGGGTGTCGTGGCGGGGGCGACTGTGTGGATCGGAACGGGCGTCACATGGTCGTGCTGTCGGTCGTGGGGCTTGTCCGTCCCGGCTTCGGATGTCTGTGACGAGTGGTGTTGCGCGGCCGGCTGATGAGGGGTCGCGGGTGCCGTGCCTGCGGGCTGGTGCGGCCTGTTGGGGGTGGGACGGGGGCCCGGTTGGTTCTGAGTGCCCGGCGTGCCGGAACCGCGGGGGGCCTGGGTGGACCCGGGCTGTGGTGAGGAGTTCGGGGTCTGGGTGTTGCTGTTCGGGTTCGAGGTTCGTTCCGGACCGGTGCCGCTGCCCGCACCTGGGCCCGTGCCCGTGCTGGTTGAGGTGGGGGGCGGGGTGGACGGACTTGGGCTCTGGTTCGTGGGTCGGTTCGGGGGCGGCGTCGAGTTGGGGTTCGAGGGGCGACTCGTGGGCGCGTTGGAGGTCGAGTTCGCGTCCGAGTTCGGGGTTTGGCCTCGGGTGGGTGTGCGGGCGTCGGTCGCGTCCGTGGTGTTCCGGGGTGCGGTGCGGTCGCCCGGTGTGGTGCCAGGGGCGTTGCGGGGTGCGGACCGGTCTTCCGGGGTGCTGCGGGGTGTCGTCCGGTCGTCCGTGCGCGGTGTCGTCCGGTCGTCCGTGCGAGGGGTCGCCCGCTCGTCCGTGCGGGGTGTCGACCGCTCGTCCGTCCTGGGTGTGGCGCGGTCCTCCGGCCGGGGCGTCGTACGGTCCCCCGGAAGGCTGCGGGGCGTCGTACGGTCCCCCGGAAGGGTGCGGGGCGTCGTACGTCCGTCCGGCGTTTCCCGCGGCGTGGTCCGGCTCTCCGGGGTCGTGCCGGGCGTGCGCTGCGTCGGGATGCGGCCGTCAGGCGTACCGGGCGCCCGGCCCTCTGTCGTACGGGGCGTGCGTCCGTCGCTCGTGCCGGGCACTCGGCTGTCACCAGCGCCGGACACTCGGCCGTCACCAGCGCCGGGTATTCGGCCGGTACCCGCGTTGGATATTCGGTCCTCACCGGTAGCGGTTATGCGGCCCTCCGGCATCGCGGCTCGGGGCGTCCGGGGCGTCGTCGAGGACGTGGGGCTCGGCGTGGACGCGGGGCCCGTTCCCGTTGCGGCCGGGGTGGTGGAGGAAGGATTCCTTGTCGGGCCCGGGGTTGTGGTCGGGCTGGTGGGGCCGGCCGTGGAGGACGTGGTGCCGGGTGTGCTCGCCGTGGGGCGCGGGCCCGGGCCGCCGGCCGTGGTGGGCGGAGGCGCGGGCGAGGTAGGCATGGCCGAGGTGGCGTCCGAGCGGCCGCCGGTTCCGCTGGGGGAGTGGTCGGTGGGCGTCGGTGTGGGGGAGGCGTGGGACTGGGTGGGGACGCTGGCGGCCAGGCTGTCGATCGACGTGCCGATGCCGCCGCCCCTGCCGCCGCCCGAGGAGGGCGCCGTACCGTCGGGCGACGCATGGGTGGGTGCCGTGTGCGGGGTCGGTGAGGAGAGGCCGGACACGGAGGAGTGGCCGGTGCCGGTGGGGCCGGACGCGCTCGGAGCACCGGACGAGACGTCGGTGTGCGAGGGGTTGTGTGAGGTTCCGCTGGGCGCGGGGTCGTCGAAGTCCGCCAGCGACGGTGTGTGCCGCGGGGGCGGTGTGTCCGAGGAGGAAGGATTCGCCGACCCGGAACCCGGGTCGGAGCCGGAGCCGGAGCCGGAATCAGAACCGGAGTCCGAACCGGGGCCCACGCCCACGTCCGGCGTGTGAACACCGGCACTTCCCGTGTCGGCGGATATACCGCCGCCTATGTTCCTCCCCGTACCCGTACCCGTACCCGTACCCGAATCCGTACTCGTGCGGTCCGAGTGCCCGCTCGTGTCCGAGTGTGTCGACGACGAGGAGTCGGACGAGGACCCCGAGTCCGTATTCGTGCGCGAGTCCGACGACGACCTTGACGAAGAGCCGGAGTCCCCTTCGCCGCCACCTTCCCCGTGCCCGCCGTCCCCGCCCCCCGTACCCGACGCGTGAGAGCCGTCGACGCGGCTGTCGATGGCGTGGTGGAAGCGGTGGCCGGCCTTCTGGCCCAGGCTGTCGCGCACGCCCTCGGCCAGGGTCTGCGGGGTCTGCTTGATGGCCTCCCAACTGGCGTCGGTGCCGGCCTTGACGGTCTGGCCGAGGTCGTAGCCCTGCTGGGCGCCGAAGCCGACGTTCACCGTCTGCCGGATGAGGTCGGTGATGATCGCCTCGATCGCCGAGATGGCGGGTTCCTTCATCGCCTCGACGATCGATTCGATGAGCGCCTCCTTGAGCTCGTCGAGGAGGCGGCGCACGATCAGCCGGGTGACCTGGGTGGCGCCGAGTGCGCCGACCTCGGACAGGCCGAAGGTGAAGGGCGCGGCGGCCTGTGCTGCGGCGATCTCGAAGGCCAGGGCGATCAGCTGGGCGATCACCGCCCATTTGGCGAATTCGACGATGTACGCGCAGGCTTCCAGCACGTTTGCGACGGTGTAGGCGGCCTGGGCCGCGTTCGCGAGGTAGCCGTCGGAGCCGTTGCCGCCGTCGAACTTGGCGTAGGCCTTGGTGAACGCGTCGATCGACTCGCCGGCGTTGTGGGCGACCACCGTCCTGGCGCTGGTGTTCGCCGATGTGTGCAGCTCCGTGACGTCGTCGCCGAACGTCCGCCACAGGGCCGCGCAGTCTCTGAGCTTGTCCTCGTCTGCCGTCGGCCAGCGGTAACCGAGCATCTCGAGAACCCATTCGAGCTCGTTCGGCAGCATCATCGACACAGCGCACACACCCCCGTCTGCAACCGGCGTCCAACTCCCCCCACCCATCAAGGGAGAGCGTGCTGGGGACAGCCGTACGCACAGCTTATGTACGGGCCCGCAAGCAACTTCAGAGGATTGCTGTCACAAATCTGTTGCAGGCCCGCCTGCTTGACCACGGCCGATCACGTCGTATCGCCAGCCGGACAAGCCGTATCGCCGGCCGGATCAAGCCGCTTCACCCAGCAGATCCAGCCGCCTTACGGCTATGGCTCAGCCCTCTTGACGACGACGCAGATGGTGCGGCCCCGTCGGCATCTCCACCTGGCCGTCGTACTGAGAGGTGATGTCCCGCCAGGCGGTGTCCTCGGCGGCCTCGTTCTGCTCGTGCCGTACGCCCATCTCGGTGAAGGCCAGGCCCATCCCCGCGAGCCGTTCCGCCAGGCTGCCCATCGACTGGTACATGCCGTCGCGCAGACCCTCGTAGACGACCCCGAACTTCTCGCCGATGTCGTCGTCGCCCCACGGCGGGGTGCTGCCAGCTTCCAGTGCGCCCAGCCCCTTGCTCAGGCGCTCCACCGCCTTGCCGAAGTTCTGTCCCACCGTGAACATGGTGTAGCCCTCGGCCTTGAGGACCGAAGGATCGGCGCGCAGCCCGTCGTCGGCCACAACTGCCCCCCGTGAATCGACATGTGTTCGCCGGACAACCGTAGCGGGCGCACCAGGGTCAGCCCCACCCCCGTGCCTCTCATCCCCGCCGACCCCGCACATGCCGAAGGGGCGGCACCCTCAGGTGCCGCCCCTCCGATCGCTCTGCCGGCTCGGACAGGGGCTCAGAACCGCGCCGGAAGCCACCCGGTCTGGATCAGCTGCCCCCCACGCCGCCGCGTATGGAAGTACCCGCGTCCGGGCGGCAGTTGCGACGGGGTGATGTTGCCGAGCAGCGCGCCCTCCGTGCGGTCGCCGGAGAGCACGACGCCCTGGGCGCCCAGCTCACGCAGGCGCTGCATCACCGGCTCGTACAGCGACCGGCTGGCACCGCCCGAGGAGCGCGCGACGATGACGCGCAGGCCGATGTCACGGGCGAAGGGAAGGTACTCCAGCAGCGGGGCCAGCGGGTTCACGCCCGTCGCCACCAGGTCGTAGTCGTCGACGATGACGAACGCGTCCGGGCTGCTGTACCAGCTGCGGTTGCGCAACTGCTCGGGCGTGACGTCCGGGCCCGGCATACGACGGCTCATCGAACCGGCCAGGCCCTCCAGCGTCTCCGTCAGGGCGGGCGCCGACGCGCAGTAGCGTGACAGGTGCGACTCCGGCACACCCTCCAGGTGGGCGCGCCGGTAGTCACCCATGACGATCTTCGCCTGGTCCGGGGTGTAGCGCTCGGTGATCTGCTTGATGAGCAGCCTCAGCATCGCGGACTTACCGGACTCGCTCTCACCGAACACGATGAAGTGCGGGTCCGTCTCGAAGTCCACGAAGACCGGCGCGAGCGCCGACTCGTCGATGCCGATGGCGACACCGCGCTCCGGGTGCTCGTACCCCTTGGGCAGCCGGTCCGCCGCCAGCAGGGTGGGCAGCAGTCGTACGGCCGGAGCGTGTGCGCCCTGCCAGTTGTCGTTGACGCCGCGGACGAGGATCGCCGTCGCCTCCGACAGGTCCTTCGTCTCCGAGGAGCCGTCGACGCGGGGCAGCGCCGTCATGAAGTGCAGCTTGTCCAGGCTCAGACCGCGGCCCGGCATGCCGCTGGGCACGTTCTGGGCGACCTTGCGGTCGATCTCCGACTCGGTCGGGTCGCCGAGCCGCAGCTCGATGCGGTTCTGGAGCATGTCCTTGAGCGCGGGCCGCACCTCGGTGTAGCGGCTCGCGGTGAGGATCACGTGCACACCGAAGCCGAGACCGCGCGTCGCGATGTCGGTGACGGCGGCCTCCAGCAGCTCGTAGTCCATCTTGAAGGTCGCCCAGCCGTCGACGACGAGGAAGACGTCGCCCCAGGGCTGGTCGGGCAGCATCCCCGAGGCCCTGCGCTGCCGGTACGTCTGGATCGAGTCGATGTTGTTCGCGCGGAAGTACTCCTCGCGCGCGTTCAGGATGCCCTCGACCTCGCTGACCGTACGGCGCACCTTCTCCGCGTCGAGCCGGTTGGCCACTCCGCCCACATGCGCCAGCTCCTCCATCGCGATCAGACTGCCACCGCCGAAGTCCAGGCAGTAGAACTGCACTTCGGCAGGTGTGTGCGTGAGGGCGAACGAGGAGATCAGGGTGCGCAGCAGCGTCGACTTGCCGGACTGGGGGCCGCCGACGAACAGACCGTGGCCCGCACCGCCGGAGAAGTCCCGGTACAGCACGTCGCGGCGCTGCTCGAACGGCTTGTCCACCAGGCCGACCGGCACATTGAGCCGGCCGAGCGCCGTGTACTCGGGCGCGGTCAGGCCGCGGTCCGGGGTGACGGCGAGCTGGGGGAGCAGCTGCTCCAGCGAGGGCGCCTCCTCCAGCGGGGGCAGCCATACCTGGTGGGCGGGCGGTCCCTGGCTGACCATCCGGCCCACGATGACGTCCAGGACGGTGTCGGCGAGCGCGTCGTCGACCGTGTTGTCGGCCTCCGGCTCCTCGACCACCGGCTGCACGGGCAGCGCCACGTGTTCCGCCGTGAACAGCGCGGGCCGCAGTTGCGTGGAGCGGTGCACCCGGGACGGGCCCTCGCCGTGGTACGGCCCCGACACGTACGCGGCCTTGAAACGGACCATGGTGTCGGTGTCGTAGCGCAGGTAGCCCGAGCCGGGGATCGACGGCAGGTGGTAGGCGTCCGGGACGCCGATCGCCGTACGGGACTCGGCGGCGGAGAAGGTGCGCAGACCGATCCGGTAGGACAGATAGGTGTCCAGACCGCGCAGCTTGCCCTCCTCCAAGCGCTGCGACGCCAGCAGCAGATGCACACCCAGCGAGCGGCCGATGCGGCCGATCTGGATGAACATGTCGATGAAGTCCGGCTTGGCGGTGAGGAGTTCGGAGAACTCGTCGAGCACGATCACCAGCGAGGCCATCGGCTCCAGGGCCGCGCCCGCCGCCCGGGCCTTCTCGTAGTCGTGCAGATTGGCGTAGTTGCCCGCCGTGCGCAGCAGCTCCTGACGGCGCTGCATCTCACCCGTGATCGCGTCACGCATACGGTCGACGAGCGTGAGGTCGTCCGCGAGGTTGGTGATGACCGCCGCGGTGTGCGGCATGTCCGCCATTCCCGCGAAGGTCGCACCGCCCTTGAAGTCCGCGAGGATGAAGTTCAGGGTCTCCGAGGAGTGCGTCACCGCGAGACCGAGCACCAGCGTACGCAGCAGCTCCGACTTGCCGGAGCCGGTCGCGCCGACGCACAGGCCGTGCGGGCCCATGCCCTCCTGGGATGCCTCCTTGAGGTCGAGCATCACCGGCTCGCCGTTCTCGCCGACACCGATCGGCACCCGCAGCCGTTCGTGCAGCGTGCGCGGGCGCCAGGTGCGCGAGACATCGACGGAACCCGCGTCGCCGATCCCCATGAGATCGGTGAAGTCCAGGTTGGACAGGAGGGGTTCGCCCTCCTCCGCGGTGCCGACCCGGAAGGGGGCGAGCTGCCGGGCCAGGGACTCGGCCTGCGCCGCGTTCAGCACGTCGGGCTTGCCGGTGTACGCGGACTCGTGGCCGACGAACAGCCGCATGCCGTTGGGCTTCGCGTAGACGGTCAGGCCGGCGCGCAGCTCCTCCTCCAGCTCCCCCGGCGCGATCTCGAGGAAGGTGACGCCCTGGAGGCCCTCGACACTGGCGAGTTCGGAGTCCGGCGGCACCGTGCCGCCGTCGAGCACCACGATCAGGTGCGGCTGGTCGTACACCGGGTTCGCGTCCCGGTTCCAGCGGGGCCTGTCGGCCAACTGGTCCGCCAGCGCCTCCTCCAGCTCCCCGAGATCGTCGAAGAGCAGCCGGGCCGAGCCCGCTCCGTCCTTGGCCTTCGGGTGCTGACCGTGCGGAAGCCACTTGATCCAGTCCCAGTCCGCAGCCGCGGAGGGGTGCGCCACCACCGCGACCATCAGGTCCTCCGGCGAGTGCAGCGTCGCCAGCTGGGCCAGGGTCGCACGGGCGTTGCCGTAGACCGTGTCGGTGTCTCCGGACAGCGTCACGTGGTAGAAGGCGCGCAGCGAGACGGAGACGGGCAGGTCGG
Organism: Streptomyces sp. NPDC002513; assembly: GCF_053595355.1. Taxonomy (NCBI): domain Bacteria; kingdom Bacillati; phylum Actinomycetota; class Actinomycetes; order Kitasatosporales; family Streptomycetaceae; genus Streptomyces; species Streptomyces sp. NPDC002513. Next base: position 31,315 of record NZ_JBSFXK010000062.1, read on the forward strand.
ACAGACTGCCGTGCGCGTCGAGGAACGCCTTCATGGCCGCCGCGGTCAGCGGCTCCAGCTCCTCCTTGGGCGCGGTCTCCGGGGCCACGAGCGGAGTGTTCAGCTGCTGGATGCCGCGGCCGATCCGTACGGAGGCGAAGTCCCCGTCGGTCGGGCGCCGCTCCCACAGCCGCCTGCCGTCGGCCGCCAGCGCCCACAGCTGGTCCGGTTCGGGATGCTGGAAGAGCTGGCTGCGCCGCTGGAGGTCGGCGGTCTTGTGCACGTCCTTGCGGACCTGTTCGAGATAGCGGAAGTAGTCACGCCGGTCCTGGGCCATCCCGGCGCCGCCGCCCTGACGGGACTTGGTGAACTGGGCGATGGCCATGGCCAGGGTCGAGGCCAGCATGAGACCGCCGACCACCCGCATGTAGGACGGCAGGCCCGGCATGAAGAAGAAGCCGACGGAACCCACCATGCCCATCATGGGCAGCAGGGTCATCAGCATGCCCTCTTCGCCCTCACGCGGGATTTCGGGGGGCGTCTCGAGTCTGACCTCGCCGTCCGGGACGACCGGGGGCGCTGTCCGCGGCGGCCGTTTGATGATGACGACGCTCACCGATGCACTCATCCTTCGCGATTGATACGTCTTGGTACCGACGCCCCCGTGTACCGCGACCTGTTCTCGTTCGCGCAGGCGTCGTACGCGCAGGCCGATCCTACTGATGCGCGCGGTGCGCAAAGGAGGCAGGACGATGGAGAAGCGTGGCGGGTCCTGGGGGAAAAGCGGTAGGCAGGCCCTGTGCGCGACCCGGCAACGGATAGGGTGGCGCTCCGCGTCGTACGAGCGACGCGACGACGTGAAAAAGACGTGAAGAAGCCTTGTCTGTCAGGGGGAACTACCAGGTGAGCACGGGGACTTCGACAGGTTTCTGCCGAATCACCATCGCAGCGCCGGACAGTCGTGTCGATGTGGCGCTGCCGGAGGACCTGCCGATTCAGGACCTCTTTCCCGAGATCGTCAGGCTCTCGGGCCTGGTCCAGCCGGACACCAGCCCCGCCGGCTACCACCTCGTCCGCCGCGAGGGGCAAGTGCTCGACGCGAGCCGGTCGTTGCTCGAGCACCGGGTCAGGGACGGCGAAGTGCTGCTGCTGCGCACCTTCGCCGATTCGCTGCCGCCGGCCGTCCACGACGACGTCGTGGACGCGATCGCCGCCGCGGTCAAGCAGGACCTTCGCAGCTGGAACGACCACCTGATGCGGGTGGCCGGTCTCGTCTCCGGTGCGCTGCTGCTGGTCATGCTCGGCTTCGTCTTCTGGTTCGCGGACCCGATACGGCACGACATGCACGGCCTCACAGGCATCCTCGCCGGCGTGGTGGCCCTCGCCCTGACGGCACTGGCCGGTGTGCGGGCCCGGGTGTACGACGACCGGGGCGCGGCCGTCGCGCTCGGCGTCTCGGCCCTGCCGCACGCGCTCATCGCGGGCTCCGGCGTCATCCCCCAGCACGCGGGGGAAGGCCCCGGCAGGATCCAGTTCCTCGTCGGTTGCGTCGCCGTGCTGCTCTTCTCCATCGTGCTGATCATGCTGCTGCCGCAGGGGGACGCCCCCTTCGTGGCCGCCGCGCTGGCCGCAGCGATCGGCACGCTCGCCGTGTTCTGCGGTGTGCTCACCGACGCGAAGCCCCGGGAGATCGCCGCGGGCACCGCGGTCGTCGCGCTGGCCGTCGTCGGCTTCCTGCCCGGCTGGTCGGCCCGCTTCGCCAAGCTGCCGATCGGATTCCGCAACCCGGAGGACCTGGCCAGGGCCCGTCGCGAGGGCCGGGACGGTGACCTGGAGGCGGTCGACGTCCAGCGCATCGTCGCCCAGACCAGCCGGGGCCACGAACTGCTCCTCGGGCTCGTCGGCGGCTGCGCCGCCGTCATCGTCGGCGCGGGCGGCGCGGTGCTCGGCTTCAGCGACAGCGGCTGGGCCCAGCTGCTCGCCCTGTGCACCGGCCTCGCCGCGATGCTGCGGGCCCGCCTGTTCCGCTACACCGCCCAGGTCACGTGCCTGTTCGTGGCCGGCGTCAGCACCCTCGGTCTGCTGGTGCTCGGCCTGGCGATCTCGCCCCCGGCCGACATCCTCCTCGAACTGGCGAAGGGCAACTCCGGTCCCGTCGACGTACGGACGCTGTGGCTCGGGGCCTCGGTCGCGGTCGGTGTGCTGCTCCTGATCTCGATCGCACTGATCGTGCCGCAGAAGGGGCTCTCCCCGTTCTGGGGCCGCATGCTGGACCTCGCGGACTCCCTGGTGCTGCTCTCGCTCGTCCCGGTCTGCCTGGCCGTCCTCGACGTCTACGGCACGGTGCGCGGAGGCGTCTGAGGACCGCCCGCCCGCCCCGCCCCTGCCGGACCCGGGCCGGGACACTGCTGCCCGGCTGGTACTCTGGGCCACGGCCGTGTGTGTACGCACCTACGGGATCCCTACGCGAGCAGTTGCGCGCCCGGGATCCACAGGACGCGCCCACGAGCCCCGCCTCCCGAGTCACGGAAGCTTCCCTGAGAAGAAGACCAGGGGCACTCGGTGGCATCAGAAAGACTACGAGGAGTACGCGTGTCGCTCGACGCCGCTACGAAGAAGCAGATCATGACCGAGTTCGGTACCAAGGAGGGCGACACCGGCTCCCCCGAGGTCCAGGTCGCGCTGCTGTCCCGCCGTATCTCGGACCTGACCGAGCACCTCAAGATCCACAAGCACGACCACCACTCCCGCCGTGGTCTGCTGATCCTGGTCGGTCAGCGTCGCCGCCTGCTGCAGTACCTGGCCAAGAAGGACATCCAGCGCTTCCGTGCGCTGGTCGACCGCCTCGGCATCCGCCGTGGTGCGGCGGGCGCCAGGTAAGACGCCGTGAAGGGAGCGGTTCCCAAGGGAAGGGGACCGCTCCCTTTGCTGTACGTGCGGACTGTCACCACCGCTTTGTAGTGTGGAAGCACAACGCAAGACGTACGACACCGTGCGAGGAGCGTCCGGAGCCCCGGACGCGGCCGCACACCGAACGAGGAGAAGCGCACCTCGCCGCCGCCGGTCCTCGGTAGTGGCCCCCGGGAGAGAGCGAACCCCGGGTGCTTCGATCGAAGACCGGCCCGCCCAGATGGCGCGCTTCTCCGCCACCGTCCCCCTGTCACACGGGCAGAGAGGGACGAAGACGAGGAGAAAACGCTAGTGGAGAACGAGACCCACTACGCCGAGGCCGTTATCGACAACGGCTCCTTCGGCACCCGTACGATCCGCTTCGAGACGGGCCGCCTGGCCAAGCAGGCCGCCGGCTCCGCCGTCGCGTACCTGGACGACGACACGATGGTCCTGTCGGCCACCACCGCGTCCAAGAACCCCAAGGACCAGCTCGACTTCTTCCCGCTGACGGTCGACGTCGAGGAGCGGATGTACGCGGCCGGGAAGATCCCCGGCTCCTTCTTCCGCCGTGAGGGCCGTCCGTCCGAGGACGCCATCCTCACCTGCCGGCTCATCGACCGCCCGCTGCGCCCGTCCTTCAAGAAGGGCCTGCGCAACGAGATCCAGGTCGTCGCCACCGTCATGGCGCTCAACCCCGACCACCTGTACGACGTCGTGGCGATCAACGCCGCGTCCGCGTCCACGCAGCTGGCCGGTCTGCCCTTCTCCGGCCCGATCGGCGGCGTCCGCGTCGCGCTGATCAACGGCCAGTGGGTCGCCTTCCCGACGCACACCGAGCTCGAGGACGCCGTCTTCGACATGGTCGTCGCGGGCCGCGCCCTGGAGGACGGCGACGTCGCCATCATGATGGTCGAGGCCGAGGCCACCGAGCACACCGTCAAGCTCACCCAGAACGGCGTCGAGGCCCCCACCGAGGAGGTCGTCGCCGCCGGTCTGGAGGCCGCGAAGCCCTTCATCAAGGTGCTGTGCAAGGCTCAGGCCGACCTCGCCGCGAAGGCCGCCAAGCCGACCACCGAGTTCCCGATCTTCCTCGACCACCAGGACGACGTCCTGGAGGCGCTGACCGCCGCCGTCCGCCCCGAGCTGGCCCAGGCGCTCACCATCGCCGGCAAGCAGGAGCGCGAGACCGAGCTGGACCGCGTCAAGCAGCTCGCCGCCGAGAAGCTCCTGCCGGAGTTCGAGGGCCGCGAGAAGGAGATCTCCGCGGCGTACCGCGCGCTGACCAAGCAGCTGGTCCGCGAGCGCGTCATCAAGGAGAAGAAGCGCATCGACGGCCGCGGTGTCACCGACATCCGCACCCTGGCCGCCGAGGTCGAGGCCATCCCGCGGGTGCACGGTTCGGCCCTGTTCGAGCGCGGCGAGACCCAGATCCTGGGCGTCACCACGCTGAACATGCTGCGCATGGAGCAGCAGCTCGACACCCTCTCCCCGGTGACGCGCAAGCGCTACATGCACAACTACAACTTCCCGCCGTACTCCACGGGCGAGACCGGCCGCGTCGGCTCCCCGAAGCGCCGCGAGATCGGCCACGGCGCCCTCGCCGAGCGCGCCCTGGTCCCGGTCCTGCCCTCGCGCGAGGAGTTCCCGTACGCGATCCGTCAGGTGTCCGAGGCCCTCGGCTCCAACGGCTCGACGTCCATGGGCTCGGTGTGCGCCTCCACCATGTCGCTGCTGAACGCCGGTGTGCCGCTGAAGGCCCCGGTCGCCGGTATCGCCATGGGGCTGATCTCCCAGGAGATCGACGGCGAGACGCACTACGTGACGCTGACCGACATCCTCGGCGCCGAGGACGCCTTCGGCGACATGGACTTCAAGGTCGCCGGCACCAAGGAGTTCGTGACCGCCCTCCAGCTCGACACCAAGCTGGACGGCATCCCGGCCTCCGTCCTGGCCGCGGCCCTCAAGCAGGCCCGCGACGCTCGTCTCCACATCCTCGACGTGATGATGGAGGCCATCGACCGGCCCGACGAGATGTCCCCGCACGCCCCGCGGATCATCACCGTCAAGATCCCGGTCGACAAGATCGGCGAGGTCATCGGCCCCAAGGGCAAGATGATCAACCAGATCCAGGAGGACACCGGCGCCGAGATCACGATCGAGGACGACGGCACGATCTACATCGGTGCCGCCGACGGCCCGTCCGCCGAGGCCGCCCGCGCCACGATCAACGGCATCGCCAACCCGACCATGCCGGAGGTCGGCGAGCGCTACCTGGGCACGGTCGTGAAGACGACCACCTTCGGCGCGTTCGTCTCGCTGCTCCCGGGCAAGGACGGTCTGCTGCACATCTCGCAGATCCGCAAGCTCGCCGGCGGCAAGCGCGTGGAGAACGTCGAGGACGTGGTGGCCGTGGGCCAGAAGGTCCAGGTCGAGATCGCCGAGATCGACTCCCGCGGCAAGCTCTCCCTCATCCCCGTGATCGAGGGCGAGGACGCGGGCGACGACGCGAAGGACGACACCGACAAGTGACGTCCCGTGACCTCAGGGCGACGGCCCGCACCTCCTCGGAGGCGCGGGCCGTCGCCCGTACCCAAACCCTGATCAAGGGGGCGAACGGCATCGGCACCGTCCGTAAGACCACCCTTCCGGGTGGACTGCGCGTCGTCACCGAGACCCTGCCCTCGGTGCGCTCCGCCACGTTCGGCATCTGGGCGCACGTCGGCTCGCGTGACGAGACGCCGGCCCTGAACGGCGCCACGCACTACCTTGAGCACCTGCTCTTCAAGGGCACGGAACGGCGCAGTGCGCTGGACATCTCGTCCGCGATCGACGCGGTCGGCGGTGAGATGAACGCGTTCACGGCGAAGGAGTACACGTGCTACTACGCGCGCGTGCTCGACACCGACCTGCCACTGGCGATCGACGTCGTCTGCGACATGCTCACCGGCTCGATGATCCGCGAGGAGGACGTCGACATCGAGCGCGGCGCGATCCTCGAGGAGATCGCGATGACGGAGGACGACCCGGGCGACTGCGTGCACGACCTCTTCGCGCACACGATGCTCGGCGACACCCCGCTCGGCCGCCCGGTCCTCGGCACGGTCGACACGGTGAACGCCCTGACCGCCGACCGGATCCGCCGCTTCTACCGCAAGCACTACGACCCCACGCACCTGGTGGTCGCGTGCGCCGGCAACGTCGACCACAACAAGGTCGTACGCCAGGTGCGTGCCGCCTTCGAGAAGGCCGGCGCGCTCACCCGGTCGGATGCCGTACCCCTCGGGCCGCGCGACGGCCGCCGGACCATCCGCACGGCCGGCCGGGTCGAGCTGCTGTCCCGCAAGACGGAACAGGCGCATGTCGTCCTCGGCATGCCCGGCCTGGCCCGCACCGACGAGCGCCGCTGGGCCCTCGGAGTGCTGAACACGGCGCTGGGTGGAGGGATGTCGTCCCGGCTGTTCCAGGAGGTCCGCGAGAAGCGGGGCCTCGCGTACAGCGTGTACTCGTACACGTCCGGTTTCGCCGACTGCGGCCTGTTCGGCGTCTACGCCGGCTGCCGCCCCAGCCAGGTGCACGACGTCCTCAGGATCTGCCGTGACGAGCTGGACCACGTGGCCGAGCAGGGCCTGTCCGACGACGAGATCGCCCGCGCGATCGGTCAGCTGCGCGGGTCCACGGTCCTCGGGCTGGAGGACACGGGCGCGCTGATGAACCGTATCGGCAAGAGCGAGCTGTGCTGGGGCGACCAGATGTCCGTCGACGACATGCTGGCCCGGATAGCCGAGGTGACCCCGGACGACGTCCGGTCCGTGGCCCGGGACGTCCTCGCACAGCGGCCCTCGCTGTCGGTCATCGGCCCGCTGAAGGACAAGCAGGCGTCCCGTCTGCACGACGCGGTCGCGTAATCCCCTCCGGTAAGGAAGCACGAGAGATGAGCAAGCTGCGGGTGGCGGTCCTGGGCGCCAAGGGCCGGATCGGCGCGGAGGCGGTACGGGCCGTCGACGCCGCCGGGGACATGGAACTGGTGGCCGCCCTCGGCCGGGGCGACAAGCTGGAGACCCTTCTCGACACCGGTGCCCAGGTGGCGGTGGAGCTGACCACGCCGGCCTCGGTGATGGGCAACCTCGACTTCTGCGTACGGCACGGCATCCACGCCGTGGTGGGCACCACGGGCTGGACCGAGGAGCGTCTCGCGGAGCTGAGGAGCCGGCTGGCGCAGTCGCCGGAGACGGGCGTCCTCATCGCCCCGAACTTCTCCATCGGCGCCGTGCTGACCATGAAGTTCGCCGAGGTGGCCGCCCCGTACTTCGAGTCCGTCGAGGTCGTCGAGCTGCACCACCCGAACAAGGTGGACGCCCCCAGCGGCACCGCCACGCGCACCGCGCAGCTGATCGCCGCCGCGCGGGAGAGGGCGGGCAGCGCCCCGCAGCCCGACGCCACGGTGACGGCGCTGGACGGCGCCCGCGGGGCGAACGTCGACGGGGTACCGGTGCACGCGGTCCGGCTGCGCGGTCTGCTCGCCCACCAGGAGGTGCTGCTCGGCGGCGAGGGCGAGACCCTCACCATCCGCCATGACTCGCTGCACCACAGCAGCTTCATGCCGGGCATCCTGCTCGGTGTCCGCCGTGTCGTGACCGCTCCGGGCCTCACCTTCGGCCTGGAACACTTCCTCGATCTGAAGTAGACGGCGGCCATGCGCGCGAAGCTCACCTACGCCATCACGGCCGCCGTCCTGGTCGTCTACTTCCTCCTGGTCGGCAGCCGCGGAGTGCTCCTGATCCAGACCGGCACCGCGGTCACCGTCCCCTTCGGTATCGCGGTGCTGATCCTGCCGGTCATCGGCGTCTGGTTCCTGTGGAAGAACACCCAGTTCGTCCGCAAGGCCAACCGGCTCGCCGCCGAGCTGGACGCCGAGGGCGGCCTGCCGGTGGACGAACTCAGGCGCACTCCCGGTGGCCGGATCGACCGCAACTCGGCCGACGAGGTCTTCGCCAGGCGCAGGGCGGAGACGGAGGCGGCCCCGGACGACTGGCGGAGCTGGTTCCGGCTGGCCATCGCCTATCACGACGCCCGCGACACGCCCCGAGCCCGCAAGGCGATGCAGCGGGCGATCGCCCTGCACGAGGGCAAGCCGGTCGCACCCTGACGATCGGCCGTACGGGCGGGACGCGGCCCGATGGGGGACGACGGCCGTAGGGGCGGATGAGGGGCCGTACGGACGCAGAAGGGGCCGTCCCGCATCCATCCGCGGGCGGCCCCTGCGGCGTCGAGCGTCGGGTCCGGTAGCGCCTCGGCCGACATCGTGACGCGTCCGGGGCGGTGTCGTAGGGGGTCAGGCCCGGCTGTACTCCGCGGCCCATGCCTCGACCGTGTCCGCCGCCCGGTCGAAGGCCTGCGCACGCGCCAGGAAGTCGGCGCCGTGCGTGGTCAGCAGGGGCGGCAGCCCCTCGGCCGCGTGGTCCTTGCGGACGAGGACCAGCGCCTGTCCCTGCACCGTGCGCGGGAGCCCGAGCCAGCGCACAGGCTGCTGCACCGTCCGCACCGAGACGACCCGCTCCCAGGGCGTCGTACGCGTCGCGACGAAGCTCACCCGGCGCAGCCCGCGCGCGCTCACCCAGATGCCCATGCGCAGCAGCCGCAGCGCCCCGGCCAGGATGACCAGCCCGATGGCGAGGATCGTGACGGCGCCGGACACCGCGCCGGTGAACGCGATGATGACGGCTGCGAAGAACACGTACGAGGCCAGGAGCAGCAGCAGCGCGGCCGCCCCCACCCGCCAGGGGCCGGGACGGTAGGGGCGTCGCCAGCGGTCGCGGTCGTCGTACGGCAGCGGGGTGTCGTCCGCTGCCTGCTGGAAAGCACGGTCGGCCGTCAGGAAGGGCAGGGGCACGGCTGATCCTCACTCGGTCACGGGGCTGTGCCCGGTGAGGCTATCGAGCCGGGTCCCGGCTCACCACCCTCGGGGGGCCGAGGGAGTGCGCCTGTGGGCCACTCGGTGGGCGGGGCACGCCTCAGCGTCCGTCGGAGGCCTCCGAGTGCTGTGTCGCCGCGGGCGACTGGTGCGACATCGAGGGCATGCCGATGACCAGCGCGCCCACGAGCCCGGCCACGATGGTGAGCCCCATCAGCCAGCGCCCGGCTATCTGGCCGGCCGTGGCCCGCTCGCGGGGCGGGCGGGTGACATTGCTGCGGAAGGAGTCGGTTTCGGCGAGGAAGGCGAACGGTACGGGTTCGCGCCGGCGGAACATGGGGAGCGCTCCTCCTCTGGTGGCTCGTGGGTACCCGGGGCTTGCTGACGACCGGGTGACCCGAACGGGGCGTCGTCACCCATACAGACGCGCGAGATCGGCAAAAGGTGCCCTGTTTCGCCGATTTCGCCGAACTTCGCAGGTGAATGTCGTGGCCCGGCACCGAACGCCCCGTTGTCAGTGCCGGGCCGTAGAGTGGGCGCCGCCCGAGCCTGTGATGGGAAGGATCTTCCACGCCGTGACCGACACCCCCGCCGACGACCTCAAGCCCAGCTTCCGCAGCGACGTCACCGTCGAGCTGGTCAAGCACAGCGCGGCCGACTCCGACGTGCTGTGGGCCGCCCGTGTCTCCACCGCGGGCGAGCAGTCCCTGGACGAGTCGAAGAAGGACCCGGAGCGCTCCAAGGGGCTGATCAACTTCCTGATGCGGGACCGGCACGGCAGCCCCTTCGAGCACAACTCGATGACGTTCTTCATCAGCGCCCCGATCTTCGTCTTCCGCGAGTTCATGCGGCACCGCGTGGGCTGGTCGTACAACGAGGAGAGCGGGCGCTACCGCGAGCTCCAGCCGGTCTTCTACGTCCCCGGCGAGTCCCGCAAGCTCGTCCAGGAAGGCCGCCCGGGCAAGTACCGGTTCGTGGAGGGCACCCAGGCGCAGCAGGAGCTGGTCGGCCGGGTCATGGAGGACGCGTACGTGCACGCCTACGAGGCGTATCAGGAGATGCTCGCCGCGGGCGTGGCCCGCGAGGTCGCCCGTTCGGTCCTCCCGGTCGGCCTGTTCTCGTCGATGTACGCGACCTGCAACGCGCGCTCGCTCATGCACTTCCTCGGCCTGCGCACCCAGCACGAGCTGGCCCAGGTGCCGTCGTTCCCGCAGCGGGAGATCGAGATGGTCGGCGAGAGGATGGAGGAGGAGTGGGCCAGGCTCATGCCCCTCACCCATGCCGCCTTCAATGCCAACGGGCGCGTGGCGCCGTAATCGCGGGCCTGTTCACCGGTCAGGCACAGATGTACGGTCAGCCGAGCGAAGTGTCCGTATTGCGGCATTTCGAGAAGTTCATCTAGCCTGATCAAACGGACCCGGCACTGCTTGAACCCCCGAGCAGGCAGTGCCGGGTTCCACTTTTGTCAGGATCTTTCCCCATACCCCGAGGGCAGACCTCGCCCTGAGCAGCGAGTAGCGTGTATGCCATGGCTCCGACCTCCACTCCGCAGATCCCCTTCGGGCGGATCCTCACCGCCATGGTCACGCCGTTCACGGCGGACGGCGCACTCGACCTCGACGGCGCGCAGCGGCTCGCCACCCACCTGGTGGACGCAGGCAACGACGGCCTGGTCATCAACGGCACCACCGGTGAGTCGCCCACCACCAGCGATGCGGAGAAATCGGAGCTGGTACGAGTCGTCCTGGAGGCGGTCGGCGACCGCGCCCACATCGTCGCCGGTGTCGGCACGAACGACACCCGCCACAGCATCGAGCTGGCGCGCGAGGCGCAGAAGGCCGGCGCACACGGACTGCTGACCGTGACGCCGTACTACAACAAGCCCCCGCAGGAGGGCCTGTACCGGCACTTCACGGCCATCGCCGACGCCACCGAGCTGCCGGTCATGCTCTACGACATCCCGGGCCGCAGCGGTGTCCCGATCACCACGGAGACCCTCGTCCGTCTCGCCGAGCACCCGCGGATCGTCGCCAACAAGGACGCCAAGGGCGACCTCGGCCGCGCCAGCTGGGCCATCGCCCAGTCCGGCCTGGCCTGGTACTCCGGCGACGACATGCTCAACCTGCCCCTGCTCTCGGTGGGCGCGGTCGGTTTCGTCTCGGTCGTCGGCCATGTCGTCTCTCCGGAGCTGCGCGCGATGGCGGAGGCCTACGTCAGCGGTGACGTCCAGAAGGCGCTGGAGATCCACCAGAAGCTGCTCCCGGTCTTCACCGGCATGTTCCGCACCCAGGGCGTCATGACCACGAAGGCCGCGCTCGCGCTCCAGGGGCTGCCCGCCGGACCGCTGCGCGCGCCCATGGTCGAGCTCTCGCCCGAGGAGACCGCCCAGCTCAAGATCGATCTTGCCGTCGGCGGGGTAGAGCTCTGACACAGACTTCACAACTGAATAGGCAGGACCCAGGTGCCTGCATCCCACACGACAACTGCTTTTGCACGAACGTCACGCGCGCCACGTGCCCTTACAGGTACGTGGCGTGCGTGGTGAGGAGAGTCTTTTGAGTCATCCGCATCCTGAACTCGGCTCGCCGCCGAAGCTCCCCGAAGGCGGCCTGAGGGTCACCCCACTCGGCGGCCTCGGGGAAATCGGCCGGAACATGACCGTCTTCGAGTACGGCGGCCGCCTGCTGATCGTCGACTGCGGAGTGCTCTTCCCCGAGGAGGAGCAGCCCGGAATCGACCTGATCCTGCCGGACTTCTCGTCCATCCGCGATCGCCTCGACGACGTGGAGGGCATCGTCCTCACCCACGGTCACGAGGACCACATCGGCGGTGTCCCGTACCTGCTGCGGGAGAAGCCCGACATCCCGTTGATCGGCTCCAAGCTGACCCTCGCCCTGATCGAGGCGAAGCTCCAGGAGCACCGCATCCGCCCGTACACGCTCGAGGTCGCGGAGGGCCAGCGGGAGCGGGTCGGCCCCTTCGACTGCGAGTTCATCGCGGTCAACCACTCCATCCCGGACGCCCTCGCGGTCGCCATCCGGACCCCGGCCGGCATGGTCGTCCACACCGGCGACTTCAAGATGGACCAGCTCCCGCTGGACAACCGTCTGACCGACCTCCATGCGTTCGCACGGCTGAGCGAGGAAGGCATCGACCTTCTCCTCACCGACTCCACCAACGCCGAGGTTCCCGGGTTCACCCCGCACGAGCGCGACATCTCCAATGTCCTGCGCCAGGTCTTCGCGGGCGCCCGCAAGCGGATCATCGTGGCGAGTTTCGCCAGCCACGTCCATCGCATCCAGCAGATTCTGGACGCCGCGCACGAATACGGCCGCCGGGTCGCCTTCGTCGGCCGCTCCATGGTCCGCAACATGGGCATCGCGCGGGACCTCGGTTATCTGAAGGTGCCGCCGGGCCTGGTGGTGGACGTCAAGACGCTGGACGACCTGTCCGACGACGAGATCGTGCTGGTGTGCACGGGCTCGCAGGGCGAGCCGATGGCGGCGCTGTCGCGGATGGCGAACCGGGACCACCAGATCCGCATCGTCCAGGGCGACACGGTGATCCTCGCCTCGTCGCTGATCCCCGGCAACGAGAACGCGGTGTACCGCGTGATCAACGGCCTGACCCGCTGGGGCGCCAACGTCGTGCACAAGGGGAACGCCAAGGTGCACGTCTCGGGCCACGCGTCCGCGGGCGAGCTGCTGTACTTCTACAACATCTGCCGCCCGAAGAACCTGATGCCGGTCCACGGCGAATGGCGCCATCTGCGGGCGAACGCCGAACTGGGCGCGCTCACGGGTGTCCCGCACGACCGGATCGTGATCGCCGAGGACGGCATCGCCGTCGACCTCATCGAGGGCAAGGCGAAGATCTCCGGCAAGGTCCAGGCCGGATACGTGTACGTCGACGGCCTCTCGGTCGGCGACGTGGGGGAGCCGGCGCTCAAGGACCGCAAGATCCTCGGCGACGAGGGCATCATCTCGGTCTTCGTGGTGGTGGACGCCTCGACGGGCAAGATCACCGGCGGTCCCCATGTGCACGCCCGTGGCTCGGGTATCGAGGACTCCGCCTTCGGCGCCGTGATCCCGAAGATCACGGAGGTGCTGGAGCGCTCCGCCCAGGACGGGGTCGTCGAGCCCCACCAGCTCCAGCAGCTGATCCGGCGGACCCTGGGCAAGTGGGTCTCGGACACATACCGGCGCAGGCCGATGATCCTGCCTGTGGTGGTTGAGGTCTGACACCCGGTCAAGTCCACACGCGGGTGAACCTGGAGCGGGGCCCCTCGATTTGCATCGAGGGGCCCCGCTCCAGTACGTTTACGGCTCCGCCAGCGGGGGAGCCCGGCGCCACCGAGCGTCAGGGACCGGCCCCGGCAGGGCGGAAAACCTGACTCAGAATCTCTGATAAAGTCGGGAAAGCCGGAAAGGGAAACGCGAGAGCGGGAACCTGGAAAGCGCCGAGGAAATCGGATCGGAAAAAGATCTGATAGAGTCGGGAACACCGAAGGGAAGCGCCCGGAGGAAAGCCTGAGAGAGTCTCTCGGGTGAGTACGAAGGAAGCGTCCGTTCCTTGAGAACTCAACAGCGTGCCA
>NZ_JBSFXK010000063.1:0-43372 GCF_053595355.1 Streptomyces sp. NPDC002513
TTCATTGTCGGCCAAGATCGCTTCGGTTGCCCCGCGGGGGGTTCCGTCGGGTGCGGGCTCGTCGGGAGGTGTGTGAACGGCGTCACATCCGCCCGAGCGGCTGGGCCAGCGCGCGAGGCCGGACGCAGCAAGAAGGCCCGAGCTGGGTCCTCAGCCCCCACACGGCCATCGACCCCCGTGCGCCCCCGCCCATAGGTCTCCGACCGGGCCCGATCGACTGCGGCGGATCCTGCCCTGCTACCGGGCTGCCTTCGACGCGCTCGCGGCGTGGATGGAGCGGGGCGAGCGACCGCCCGCGGGCCGTACCGTGGGCAGGCCCGCGGGCGGCGGCCTCGTCAGCTCCTGGGCACTGGCGGGGCAGGTGGCGGGCTGCTCACCCCTCAGCGGCCGATTTCCTTGCGCGTCACACGGCGCAGCCTGCGCCTCTGGGAGGGGTCCAGGGTGAGGTACGCGGCCGTGGGAACTCCCAGGATGATCAGGAGGGCGGCCCACCAAGGGAGCCATATCAACAGCAGAAGCCCGACCAGCGCTCCGCCCGTGGCGATCTTCGCGTTCTTCGACATGTGTCGCCTCCTTCGCGGCCAGTGCCGCTCTCTGCTACGAGAACGGGTGCGTCCGGCGCACGGTTCCGGCCGCACCCCTGAGACAACCCTGAGCCGCACCCCTCATTCATCCCTGAGAAGCCCGTCCGGTCACCCCTCGCAGGCCTGGTCGGTGTCCCTGACAGGGGTCCGCAGGATGATCCACGGCGCTTCCGCTCGATCGCGCGCGGGTCCCCTACGCGACGAAACACCGCGTCGATCATGCACGGGCGCCGAGCAGATGGTCCATGGCCAGCTGGTCCAGGCACTCGAAGGCCATTCCGCGCGCGGCGGCCGCCTCCACGTCGAACTCCTCGAAGGCACTGCGGTCCGCGAGCAGCGCCCGCAGCCCGTCCGCGGCGGTCGGCTGCGCCAGCTGGTCCAGCCGGGCGGCGCGCAGAGCCTCCTGGACCTCCGGGTCCGCGCGGAAGGCGGCCGCACGCTCCTTCAGGATGAGGTAGTTGCGCATGCACGCGGCCGCCGACGCCCACACGCCGTCGAGGTCCTCGGTCCGCGGCGGCTTGAAGTCGAAGTGGCGCGGCCCTCGGTAACCGGCGCTCTCCAGGAGGTCGACGAGCCAGAAGGCGGCGCGGAGGTCGCCCGCTCCGAAGCGCAGGTCCTGGTCGTACTTGATGCCGGACTGACCGTTGAGGTCGATGTGGAAGAGCTTGCCCGCCCACAGGGCCTGGGCGATGCCGTGCGGGAAGTTGAGTCCAGCCATCTGCTCGTGCCCCACCTCGGGGTTGACGCCGTACAGTTCCGGGCGCTCCAGGCGCTCGATGAAGGCGAGAGCGTGACCGACCGTCGGCAGCAGGATGTCGCCGCGCGGCTCGTTCGGCTTGGGCTCGATGGCGAAGCGCAGGTCGTACCCCTGGGAAGTGACGTACTCCCCGAGGAGGTCGAAGGCCTCCTTCATGCGGTCGAGGGCGACGCGCACGTCCTTGGCCGCCCCGGACTCGGCGCCTTCCCGGCCACCCCAGGCCACGTACGTTCGGGCGCCGAGTTCCGCCGCCAGGTCGATGTTGCGGATGGTCTTGCGCAACGCGTAGCGGCGGACGTCCCGGTCGTTGGCGGTGAAGGCACCGTCCTTGAAGACAGGGTGGGTGAACAGGTTGGTGGTGGCCATCGGCACGGTCATCCCGGTCGTGTCGAGCGCCTGGCGGAAGCGCTTGATGTGCGCCTCGCGCTCGCTGTCCGATGACCCGAAGGGGATCAGGTCGTCGTCGTGGAAGGTCACGCCGTAGGCCCCGAGCTCGGCGAGGCACCGCACCGTCTCGACCGGGTCCAGGGCGCGCCGGGTGGCGTCGCCGAACGGGTCCCTTCCCTGCCAGCCGACGGTCCACAGGCCGAAGGTGAACCTGTCCTCGGGGGTGGGCTGGTAGCTCATGCCACGGCTCCTTGCTCGCTGGGGCTATTTCGTCATGGCGCTTAACAAATTAATATGCGGGGGCACCTCTGGGAAGAGACGATGCGTCCTCGTACGGTGACTGCGTACGGTGACCAGGAGCGGACCACCGACCGCGCCGGTCCCGGCACGCCCCGCCAACAGACCAGATCCCGCGAGCCGCGGAAAGGGAGAGCCCGATGTCAGCAGCCGACGGTCCGCTCGTCGTCGGAGTGGACTCATCCACCCAGTCCACCAAGGTCCTGGTCGTCGACGCATCGACCGGACAGGTGGTGGCAAGCGGCCAGGCACCGCACACCGTCTCGTCGGGGGCGGCCCGCGAGAGCGACCCCCGCCAGTGGTGGGACGCCCTGAGCGAGGCCCTGCACCAGTGCGGCGAGCCGGCCCACGAGGCCGCCGCGGTGTCGATCGGCGGCCAGCAGCACGGTCTGGTCACCCTGGACGCACACGGCGACCCGGTGCGTCCGGCCCTGCTGTGGAACGACGTGCGCTCCGCGCCGCAAGCCCGCCGGCTGGTCGAGGAACTGGGCGGCCCCAAGGTCTGGGCGGAGCGCACGGGAAGCGTGCCCGGCCCGTCCTTCACGGTCACGAAGTGGGCCTGGCTGGCCGAGCACGAGCCGGAGGCCGTCCGCGCCACGGCGGCCGTGCGGCTGCCCCACGACTATCTGACCGAGCGTCTGACCGGGCAGGGCACGACCGACCGTGGTGACGCCTCCGGCACCGGCTGGTGGGCGTCCGCGACCGAGTCGTACGACGAGGAGATCCTCGCCCGCGTCGGCCTGGCCCCGGCGCTGCTGCCGCGCGTGGTCCGGCCCGGCGAGGTGGCGGGCACCGTACGCGACGCCCATGATCTGCCCTTCTCCAAGGGCACGCTGGTCGCTCCGGGCACCGGTGACAACGCCGCGGCCGCCCTGGGCCTCGGGCTGCGGCCCGGGACCGCGGTACTGAGCCTCGGCACCTCCGGCACGGTGTATGCCGTCTCCAAGCGGCGGCCCGCGGACCCGACCGGCACCGTCGCGGGCTTTGCGGACGCCCATGGCGACTGGCTGCCGCTGGCCTGCACCCTGAACTGCACGCTCGCCGTCGACCGGATCGCCACCCTGCTGGGTCTGGACCGCGAGGCGGTCGAGCCGGGCACGGACGTGACGCTGCTCCCCTACCTCGACGGTGAGCGCACCCCGGACCTCCCGCACGCGTCGGGCCTGCTCCACGGCCTGCGCCACGACACGACCGCCGGGCAACTGCTCCAGGCCGCCTACGACGGCGCGGTGCACTCGCTGCTCGGCGCCCTCGACCTGGTGCTCGACGCGGACGCGGACCGCACGGCTCCGCTGCTGCTCATCGGCGGCGGCGCGCGGGGACGAGCGTGGCAGGAGACCGTACGACGGCTGTCCGGGCGTCCCGTGCAGGTGCCCGAGGCCAGGGAACTCGTCGCCCTCGGCGCCGCCGCACAGGCCGCCGGGCTGCTGACGGGTGAGGACCCGGCCGCCGTCGCCCGACGCTGGGGCACCGCCAGCGGCCCGGTACTGGAGGCCGTGGAGCGGGACGAGGCGACCCTGGCCAGGATCGCCGGGGTACTCTCCGACGCGGCCCCGCTGCTGGAGCGGGAGCCGGACCGGCACTGACGGATCCGGGGGAGGCATGACCGCACCGCTGCACGAAGCCCATCCGTCCAGCCCCGGCAGTCGGGTGCCCGACACCCAGCAGGGCATGCGTCGCCGCAATCTGGCGCGCGTCATGCACACCGTGAACGCCGAGGGACCCCTGTCGCGCGCCGCGGTCGCCTCACGGATCGGGCTGACCCGGGCGGCGGTCTCCACCCTGGTCGACGAGCTGATCCGGTCGGGACTCCTCGAGGAGCTGGGGCCGGAGCGTCCCGGCCGGGTGGGGCGCCCGGGGTCCGCCCTGGCCGTCAGCGGACAGGGTCCGGCGGGGATCGGCGCCGAGATCGGGGTGGACCACCTGGCGGTGTGTGCGGTGGATCTGCGCGGGATCATACGGGCGCGAGCAGTGCGGCACGGATCGAACCGCCGCCCCCCGCGGCTGGTACTCGGCGAACTGACCGACCTGGTGCGACAGGTCGTCACCGAGGCGGAACGGAAAGGGCTGTGGCCCGCGGGCCTGGCGATCGCGGTGCCGGGTCTGGTGGCGCGCGACGCCCGGACCGTGGTCCGCGCCCCCAACCTCGGCTGGCGCGACGTCGACCTGGGCCCGCTCCTGCCGTCCGAACTGCCCTTGACCGTGGACAACGAGGCCAACTTCGGTTCACTCGCGGAACTCTGGCTGGGCGACGACACTCCACGCGACTTTCTGCATGTCTCGGCGGAGATCGGCATCGGCGGTGCGGTTGTCGTGGACGGGCGGCTGCTGCGGGGCACGCGCGGTTTCGCGGGCGAGCTGGGGCATGTGCCCGTACGCCCGGAGGGCCCCAAGTGCCCGTGCGGCGGGCGAGGCTGCCTGGAGCAGTACGCCGGCGAGGAGGCCCTGCTGCGCGCGGCCGGGCTGTCGCCGGGCAAGGACCGCGTGGAACTGCTGACCGAACGCGCCACGCAGGATGACCAGGTGGTACGCCGAGCCCTGCGCAGCGCTGGAACCGCGCTCGGCATCGCACTGACCGGTGCGGTGAATCTGCTGGACCCGCAGGCCGTCGTGCTCGGCGGAGCGCTGGCCGCGCTCGCGCCCTGGCTGCTGCCGTCGCTGGAACGGGAGCTGACGCGCCGTACGGCCGGCCCCGCCTGTGCCGTGACGGTCTCGCGTCTGGGGCCCGAGGGGCCGCTGCTCGGTGCCGCGCACTCGGTGGTACGGGCGGTGCTCGACGATCCGGCGGCGGTGGCCGGGCGGGGGTAAGGGGATCCGCCCGAGGTGCTGTCGCCCAAGGCCTCGGTCGGCGCGTGTTCCCTCCCACGGGTGGCGGAGATATCCACAGTTCCGGCGTTGTCCACCGACGACGCCGCATTCCCGCTGTGTGACCGCCCGGCATCGTAACGTGATGCACACACGACGCAGCCGTCGGGCGGCGGTTGCACGGGAGTCGAATCGGGGGGGTCACATGACGGGTGAGACGGTTCACGTCCACACCGGCGACCGCACACGTAGCGGTCGCACCGCGCGAGGCACGGCCCGCCGCACGCGCGACGCAACGCGAGATCCCTGTCTGATCCGCGCGAAACGACGGCCGCACCGAGGCGTTGAGTACACGAGATCGACACATTTCGGAACTCCGGATACGGAAGGCGCTCTCTTCGTGGAACGAACCGAGTCACAGCGAGCAAACTCATTCACCGGCAGACGACGATTGCTGAAGGGCGCGGTTCTCGCCGCGGTTCCCTACGTACTGCTCCCCTCGGCTCCGGCCCGCGCCCGGCCCCGAACCGTCGATCACCCCTCCGCCGTCTGGCTCTCGGCCGACCCCGCCAACTACACGGCCGCGGACCGGCCCGCGAGCCAGCCGCTGGACCACGTCGTCATCCATGTCACGCAGGCGACGTACACCAACACCCTGAGCATCTTCACGAACCCGCGGAAGAAAGTGTCCGCACACTACGTCGTCCGCTCGGCGGACGGGCACATCGCCCAGTGCGTCCGGGAGCACGACATCGCCTGGCACGCGGGCAACTGGGACTACAACACGCGCAGCATCGGCATCGAGCACGAAGGGTGGGTGGAGCAGCCCGGATACTTCACGAACGCCCTGTACGAGGAGTCGGCCAGGCTCACGGCGGCCATCTGCACGCGGTACGGCATCCCGAAGGACCGGGCCCACATCATCGGCCACTACGAGGTCCCCGGGACGGACCACACCGATCCCGGGCCGAACTGGGACTGGACGCGCTACATGAGACTCGTGCACCTCGCCTGACCCGGAAGGCAGCGCCGTCGGCCGGCGGAGCGCCTGGGGACGCGTCCGGGTCCGGGGCGGCTCCCCCGGTCTCGTTCGGATGGATGGCTGTCGAGACGGTTGTCGGCGTCCCCGCCGGGAGTGACGATGTCCCGGACCGCATCGCCGTCCCAGGAGGCCGCATTGACCGATCCGTGGGTGGCGCTGGAGCCGGGGGCCGATCCCGTCGAGCGAGTGCGGGAGCTGCGTCGCGCCCACGAGACGTTCACGGCTGCGGGCACGGTCGCCCGAAAGGTGCGTCCCGTGGTGGCCGACTCGTGGCGGCGTTCCGCTCGGGCGGGCGTGGGACCGGACGGCACCGCACACGTGGAACTGACGGGCGGCGACCTCGGCTCCTACCAGGTAGAGCACCCGCTGGCACGTGTGATGCCGCTGATCCGCGAGCTGGTGGGCCCATTCGCGTCGGACGGCGAACATCTGCTGGCGGTGTGCGACGCACAGGGCAGGCTGCTCTGGGTCGAGGGGGACCCGGCGACACGACGGCGAGCAGCCCGGATGAACTTCGTACCGGGAGCCCGCTGGGCGGAGTCGGCGGTCGGGACGAACGCGCCGGGGACGGCCGTCGCAGTTGACCGGCCGGTACAGGTGTTCGCGGCCGAGCACTTCATCCGGCGGGTCCAGCCGTGGACCTGCGCGGCGGCACCGGTGCACGATCCGCGCACCGGGCGGGTGCTCGGCGCACTGGACATCACCGGCGGGGACGGGCTCGCACACCCGCACAGTCTGGGGTTCGTCCAGGCGGTGGCGCGGGCGGCCGAGTCCCAACTGGCGCTGCTCTCGCCGGCAGAGACACCGGCGGACACGATGGAGCTCACCGCGCTGGGCCGCGATGAGGCGGGGCTGCGCACCCGCGGCCGGCAGTTCCGGCTCAGTCGCCGCCACAGCGAGATCGTGGTGCTGCTGGCCCGGCATCCGGAGGGATTGAGCGGTGACGAGCTGCTGTGCGCGCTGTACGAGGACGAGTCGGTGACCCCGGTGACGCTGCGTGCCGAGCTGGCACGGCTGCGCCGCATACTCGGGCCCGGCGTGCTGGCCTCGCGTCCCTATCGGCTGGCGGCTCCGGTCGAGTCCGACGTCGCGGTCGTGGAACGCCGATTGGCGGCGGGAGCGCTCGCGGAGGCAGCGGCCGCCTACCCGGGACCGTTGCTGCCGGGTTCGCTGGCGCCAGCGGTAGCGCTGTTGCGGCGCAGGCTGGCCGACGGGCTGCGGAGGGCGCTCATCGCCCGCCGTGATCCCGACTTGCTGGCCTGCTGGGCTCACGCGCCCTGGGGGGCGGACGACCTCGACATCTGGCAGGCGCTCGCGGCGGTGCGGCCCACGACGACCGTACGGGCGCGCCTCGACGAGCTGGAGTCGGAGCTGGCGGCACCGGCGGGGTGGGCGCGTCCGGCGATGCCTCGCTGAGGCGCCGGGCGGTGGGGCGGCCCCACAGCCTGCCCGACCGCCCGTCCACGCAACGGCCTCGAAGACCGCGACAGGACGAAGGCCGCGACAACCGCGAGGGGACGGCCCGGACGCAACGTACTCGCAACGTCCGCATGCCTAGCCTCGCGCCGAGAGCTGCCCAACGGCGGGCAGCGCTTTCCCGAGAGGCAGACCCGTATGACCCGTTACGCAGCGCCCGGCACCGAGGGCGCGATCGTCTCCTACCAGGCGCGCTACGACCACTTCATCGGCGGCGAGTATGTGCCGCCGGCCCGCGGCCAGTACTTCGAGAATCCGAGTCCGGTCAACGGGCAGCCGTTCACGGAGATCGCTCGGGGCACCGTCGAGGACGTGGAGCACGCGCTGGACGCCGCGCACGCCGCCGCGCCTGCCTGGGGCCGTACGTCGGTGACCGAGCGGTCCGACGTCCTCCGGAAGATCGCCGACCGGATGGAGGCCAATCTGGAGAAGCTCGCGGTGGCCGAGAGCTGGGAGAACGGCAAGCCCGTCCGGGAGACCCTGGCCGCGGACATCCCGCTCGCCATCGACCACTTCCGCTACTTCGCGAGCGCCATCCGGGCCCAAGAGGGTTCCCTGGGCGAGCTGGACGACGACACGGTGGCGTACCACTTCCACGAGCCGCTCGGCGTGGTCGCGCAGATCATTCCCTGGAACTTCCCCATTCTCATGGCCACGTGGAAGCTCGCACCGGCCCTGGCGGCCGGCAACGCGGTCGTCCTCAAGCCGGCCGAGCAGACCCCGGCGTCCATCCACTACTGGCTGAGCCTCGTCGCCGACCTGCTGCCGCCGGGTGTGGTGAACATCGTGAACGGGTTCGGCGTGGAGGCGGGCAAGCCGCTGGCCTCCAGCCCGCGCGTCGCCAAGGTCGCGTTCACGGGGGAAACCACGACAGGGCGCCTCATCATGCAGTACGCCTCCGAGAACATCACTCCGGTGACGCTGGAGCTCGGCGGCAAGTCCCCGAACATCTTCTTCGACGACATCTGGTCGGCGAACGACGACTTCCGCGACAAGGCGCTGGAAGGCTTCACGATGTTCGCCCTCAACCAGGGCGAGGTGTGTACGTGCCCGTCGCGGGCGCTGGTGCAGCGCGGCCACTACGCCGAGTTCATGGAGGCGGCCGTCGCCCGCACGGAGCTGATCAAGACCGGGCACCCGCTGGACACGGAGACGATGATCGGCGCGCAGGCGTCGAACGACCAGTTGGAGAAGATCCTCTCGTATCTGGACATCGGCCGTCAGGAGGGCGCGAGGGTCCTCACGGGCGGCGAACGCATCGAGCACGACGGCGAGTTGAAGGGCGGCTACTACGTCCAGCCGACGGTCTTCGAGGGCGACAACCGGATGCGGATCTTCCAGGAGGAGATCTTCGGGCCGGTGGTGTCGGTGACGTCGTTCCACGACTTCGACGACGCCATCAAGATCGCCAACGACACACTGTACGGGCTCGGGGCCGGCGTGTGGACGCGGGACGTCAACACCGCATACCGCGCGGGCCGCGCCATCCAGGCGGGCCGCGTGTGGACCAACTGCTACCACGCGTATCCGGCACACGCCGCGTTCGGGGGCTACAAGGGCTCGGGTATCGGCCGTGAGACCCACAAGATGATGCTGGAGCACTACCAGCAGACGAAGAACCTCCTGGTGTCGTACTCGCCGAAGAAACTGGGCTTCTTCTAGGCGCAGGAAAAGGGCGCCTGACCAGGGAAGATGCTCGGCAGGCGCCCTTCTCGGTGATCATCTAAGCAGCGAGTCGAAACGCGCTCTTACTCCCAATATCTCCCACCCGCATCCCAGCTCCGACCAGCAGTTCGGGGCATTTCCGGGCCAAGGTCTCGCTAACTAGAGCCTGAAGTCGGCTGCCTGGAGGCATCGTTGTGCTCCAGACCACCGGCACAGAAACCACGCTCCGCGATCAACCCGACACCCTGCGCCACGGTATGGACTCCCAGTGAACCCGCCCCAACCGCCGGTCGATCAGCGTGCGTCAGCAGCCGGTGGCACAGGCGAGGAACGCGCCGATCCGGCAGTTCTCGGCCCGTCCCGCGGTACCGGATCGCGACGATCACCGTCGTCGGGTGTCGACGTTTCCCCCGCGCCAGCAGCTCGCACGCTGGGGGTGCACGGGGGTGGGAGGCGGCGCCGGCCGACCTTCGTCCTGCCGACCCCGCGCAGCTTCGAACTCCTCGGCGCCCGGCAAGGGGCCCGGTCTTCCGCCGATCAGCGTGCTGCCGGTTCAGTCCAGACCGAGTCCCCGACGACCTGTCTCGTTGAGGTCGGCCGGGCTGAAGCGGCTGGTCCAGGAGCGTTCGTAGTGTTCCTCGGGGAAGTCGCTGGGGCTGGAGCCGGTGAGGAAGGCGTCCCGAACGCTCGTCGCGTAGTGCTCGTTGCGCGGACACCAGGGCGCGGCGGGGATGTACATGACGTTGCCCCAGCCCTGCTGGTCGGTGACCGGCGCGACACTGTGGATCATGTCGCAATGCCACCAGACCGAGTCGCCGGCCTTGACGTCCGGGATGCCGCTGAGGGCCTTGAGGAGCAGCGGGTGCCACTTCTCGCTGGCGGGGAAGACCTGGTTGGTGGTGACGCCGCACATGTCGTCCTCCGGCACGTCCGACAGCAACGGGCGGAGCATCAGGTAGGCCATGGCCTCGGGGACGGGCACGGTGTGCAGGACGCCCTGGTCGTGGTCCATGTCGGAGAGCGCGGTCCAGCCCTGGAAGGTGCGGAAGGCGGAGCACATGGTGGTGCCCGGGTACTGGGGGCCCGTGGTGCGGAAGGCGGCGTCCCAGGGGTCGTACTGCTCGGCGGTGCCGTCGAAGAGGTGACGGAAGGCCTGCTGGTTCTCCCGGGTCATCCACAGGTCGAGGGTGCCGGGGTCGCAGTGGGTGCCGAGGCCGCCGGAGTCCGTGCCCGGCGGACGGCGGCGGATGCGGTCCGGATAGAGGGCGTCGCGTTCAGGGTCGAACCACTGTGTGCCGTCGGACTCGTGCCACCACAGCGCGTTGAGGAACCGCTGGACGTTGGCCATCCGCTCGCTCTGGCGCGCTTCCATCTGGGCCTGGGACCAGTAGATGGGGTAGATCTCCGGCTTGGAGCCGACGCTGCCGAAGAAGTCGTCACCGGGGCCGGAGTAGTTCTCGAAGAATTCGTTCCGCTCGACGTAGTCGACGATGCCGGAGTCCCAGGCGCGGGCCTGCTCGCGCGGGAAGTGGCCGCGCACGACGAGGCAGCCGCGCCGCCTCAGCTTGTCGAGCTCCTCGGCGGAAACGCCACCCGAGGCGATGTCGGCGTAGTCGATGACCGGCCACACCTCCTCGCCGCGCTCCCGGTCCGCTTCGATCTCGGCGATCCGGGCGGCGACCCGCCGTTCCACGACCGCGAAGACCTCCTCGACGGTGCGTCCCGAGGCCGCGATCCGGGCGCGCAGCGCCGCCTTGATCTCGCGAATGGCCTTCGGCAGGTCTTCGGGGGTGCTCTGCCAGTTCGGCAGGGCGGGCAGGGCGTGACGTCGATCGTTGATGGTGGACATGGCGCATCCCCCTTTGGTCAGGAGTCCTAGCTTATTGACGTCACCGTAACTAGCGACCCATGTTTAGACAAGGCTCCTGACTAAAGCCCGGCGCGCCGGTCAGACGGACGGACGACCGGCCCCCGCCCACAGGTCGGTGCGCGCCCGCCGCAACGCCAGGGCGAGCGCGCCGCGCACCACCGCGGCGTCACCCAGCGTGCCCACCTCGATCGGCGGGGTCAGCGGCGCGAGGTCGTGGACCGTGGCGCGAACCGGCTCCAGCAGGGCCGGGTGCAGCCCGATGGGCCCGCCCAGCAGCACCAGTTCCGGGTCCACCACCGCACAGACCGCGGCGATCGCCTCGCCGATGATGCGGCCCTCCCGCTCCACGATGCGCCCGGCCTCGATGTCGCCCGTCGCCGCGCGGTCGAAGACCTGGCGGGCGGCCTCGACCCCGACCTGGTCGCCGCCCCGCTCGCGGCGCGGGGGAAACCCGGCGGCGACGGCCCTGGCGAGGCCGTGGCGGCCGTGACGGGGTCCGGGCGGCTGCACACTGACGCTGAGGTAACCGATCTCCCCGGCGACCCCCCGGGCACCGCGGATCAACTGGTCGCCGATCACCAGCCCCATGCCCATACCCGTACCGACGTAGACGTAGGCGAAGCTGGCCGCCGTGCGGGCGGCACCGTGCCAGCGCTCGGCCACCGCGGCGAGGTTGACGTCGTTCTCCACCAGGACCGGCACGTCGGCCAGCCCGTCCAGTGCCTCCTGCGGCTGGAACAGGCCCTCCGGGTAGGGCGTGTCGTCCAGCACGACGACGCGCGAGGTCGCGGGGTCGACCGGGTTCGCCACCGAGACCGCGACCGCGAGCGGCTTGCCGTGGCCAGGGACGCCCGCGGTGATCGCGTCAGCCACCAGCTCACGCAACTGCTCCGCGACCCGGACCGGCTCGCGCGGCCGCACCGGCGCGTGCGCGGTCTCCAGGAAGGGCCGGCCGAACAGGTCGGCCGCGCAGACCCGGATCAGGGTGGGGTTGAGGTCGACCGCCACCACGAAACCGGCACTCGGCGCCACCTTGTAGTACGTCCCGACCCTGCCCTGCCGGCCACGCTGCTCCCCCGCGGGCAGCAGCAGGCCGGCCGCCCCCAGGCGGCGCACCGCCTCGGAGACCGTGGTCTTCGAGATACCGGTGTGCTGCGCGATCTCCGCCCGGGTGATGGGCGCCTGTTCGAACACGGTGTCCAGCACGATCTGGTCGGTCAGCTCGCGCAGCAGCGTCATGCTCGGCAATGCCTGCAGACCGAGCCCCTTACGGATTTCCATCTCACCCCTTGCGGCCGTCGGTAGCCGCTGTTACGTTAACGCGAATTCTTTGGTCAGGACCCCTTCCTAACTAGTGATTTGATCACAGTGGGCGTCTTTCCGACCACCCGCACTGTCTTCCGGGCGAGCGGCCCAACGCACCCCCGGAGAATAGGGACGCCAACATGATCGAAGCCGTACCGGCCCCGGCAGCGCCGCCGGGCCCCGCCGGACCACCGCCGAGACGATCGACGGGCACGACGCCCCCGCGTCTCGCCGCAGGGGTGGGAGGTGCGAGCCGTGCTCACACTCGCTGACGCGAATCTGCGCCTGAACGCCCAGCCGATCGACTACGTGCTGATCGCGGTCTACTTCGCCTTCGTCCTGGGGATCGGCGTCCTCGCCCGCCGCAAGGTCGCCTCCAGCCTGGACTTCTTCCTCTCCGGCCGCTCCATGCCGGCCTGGGTCACCGGACTGGCCTTCATCTCCGCCAACCTGGCGGCCGTCGAGATCCTCGGCATGACGGCCGACGGCGCGCAGTACGGCCTGCCCTCGGTGCACTACTACTGGATCGGCGCCATCCCGGCCATGGTCTTCCTCGGCCTGGTCATGATGCCGTTCTACTACGGCTCCAAGGTCCGCAGCGTCCCCGAGTTCCTGCTGCGCCGCTTCGGCCGCTTCGCCCACCTGGTCAACTCCGTCAGCTTCGCGCTCGCCCAGGTACTCATCGCCGGCGTGAACCTCTACGCACTGTCCACCGTCGTGAACCTGCTGCTGGGCTGGCCCTCCTGGCTGTCGATTCTCGCCGCGGGGGCGATCGTCCTCGTCTACACCCTGCTCGGCGGGCTGTCGGCGGCGATCTACAACGAGGTCATGCAGTTCTTCGTCATCCTGGCGCTGCTGCTGCCCCTCACCCTCGTCGGGCTGCACCGGGTCGGCGGATGGAGCGGACTGGTCGACAAGATCGACGGAACCAGCGGCGACGCCGCGCTGCAGCTGCACTCCTGGCCCGGCACCAACCTGACCGGCATCGGCGACTCCACGCTCTCCGTGCTCGGCATCGTCTTCGGCCTCGGCTTCGTGCTCTCCTTCGGTTACTGGACGACCAACTTCACCGAGGTGCAGCGCGCACTCTCGGCGAGGAGCATGTCCGCGGCCCGCCGTACCCCGCTGATCGGCGCCTATCCGAAGACGCTGCTCATCCTGCTGATCATGATCCCGGGCATGGTCGCCGCCGTGCTCTCCCCGCAGCTGGCCGCCCTCAAGGCCGCCAACGCCGCGGACCCCTCGGTGCAGAGCCTGGGCGGGGTTTCCTTCAACAACTCCATCGAGCTGCTGATGCGCGACCTCCTGCCCAACGGGATGCTCGGCATCGCCATCGCCGGTCTGCTCGCCGCCTTCATGGCCGGTATGGCGGCCAACGTCAGCTCCTTCAACACGGTCGTCACCTACGACATCTGGCAGACCTACGTGAAGAAGGACAGGCCGGACGAGTACTACCTGCGCACGGGCCGCGTACTCACCGTGGTCGGCTGCCTGGTGGCGATCGGCACGGCGTTCATCGCCGGGAACTTCGGCAACATCATGGACTACCTGCAGACGCTCTTCGGCTTCTTCAACGCGCCGCTGTTCGCCACCTTCATCCTGGGCATGTTCTGGAAGCGCATGACCCCGGCGGCCGGTGGTATCGGTCTCATCGCCGGCACCGCGTCCGCGGTCACCATCGACATGCTCAACCGGACCGGGGTCCTGCACGTCTCCGGTCAGGGCGCCAGCTTCCTCGGCGCGATCGCCGCCTTCGTGGTCGACGTCCTGCTGAGCGTCGTCGTCTCCCTGGTCACCCGTCCCAAGACCGACGCCGAACTGAAGGGCCTGGTCTGGTCGTTGACCCCACGCAGCGACCGTGTACACGAGGCGACCGGGGAAGACGCCGGCTGGTACCGCAGACCCGCCGTCCTCGCCGCCGGCGTCCTGGCCCTCGCCACCGCCCTGAACATCGCCTTCTGGTGAGAAGCGGAGACCTTCCATGTCCGAGAACCAACCACCGCGGACCATGCCCTCGCAGAGGGCGCAGGCACTGTTCGACCTGCGCACCATCATCGCCGCTCTGTTCGGGATCTACGGAACCGTGCTCACCGTGATGGGTGCGGCCGGAGAGACGCCCGCGGAGCTCCGCAAGGCCGGAGGCTGGAACGTCAACCTCTGGTGCGGGCTCGGGATGCTCGCCTTCGCGGCCGCCTTCGGCGCGTGGGCGCTGCTGCGGCCGGTGTCGGTGCCCCCGGCCGAACCGGCCCCGGAAACCCGCGACACCGCTCTGGCCCAGACCGGCTGAACCCCCGGCGTGTCCGCCCGGCGAGCCGTACCCGGCGCCGGGCGGACACGTCGGCGTACCGACGTACCCCCATTCGAGACCGAGGATTCCCATGGCCACGGCCCCCACTCGCATCCTCTCCGACGGCGTGCCGATGCCCGTCGTCGGCTTCGGCACCTATCCACTGGAGGAGACCGACGCGGAGGCCGCGGTACGCGGTGCGCTCGACGTCGGCTACCGCCTGATCGACACCGCCGCCAGCTACGGCAACGAGGTCGCCGTGGGCCGCGCGATCGCGGCCTGCGGTCTGCCGCGCGCGGAGGTGTTCGTCACCACCAAGCTGCGCGGGAGCGCGCACGGCTACGACGAGACCCGCCGGGCGTACGCCGAGTCCGCCGCGCGGCTCGGCGTGGACTACGTCGACCTTTACCTCATCCACTGGCCGCTGCCCCGCCTGGACAGGTACACCGACTCCTGGCGGGCCATGATCGACCTACGCGAGGAAGGGCTGATCCGTTCCCTCGGGGTCAGCAATTTCACTCCTCGACAGATTGACCGGCTGTACGAGGAGACCGGTGTCATGCCCTCGGTCAACCAGATCGAGATGCACCCCTACTTCCCCCAGCCCGAGCAGCGCGCGGCCCACGTCGCCCGCGGTGTCGCCACCCAGAGCTGGAGCCCCCTGGGCCGGGGCAACGAGCTCCTCACCGAGCCCGTCGTCCTGGAGGCTGCCCACCGCCACGGCGTGACCCCGGCCCAGGTGGTCCTGCGCTGGCACCTCCAGCTCGACGCCCTGCCGATCCCCAAGTCCGCCTCACCGGCCCGCCAACGTGCCAATCTCGCCCTCTTCCGCTTCACCCTGACCGAGACCGAGGTCGCGGCACTCTCGGCCCTGGCCCGCGGCCGGACCGGCGGCGATCCGGACACTCACGAGGAGTTCTGAGCGGCAAGCCGGGGCCGGAATACGTGCGGGCAGGGCCCCGGTGTCGGTCAGCCCGCTTCTGCCGCGGGGGGCCGGTCGTAGAAGTACGACGTCGGTGCGCGCGGGTGTGCCGCGACCAGTCGTACGTGCTGCACCCGGTCCTCCGAGCGGCACACCCTGGTCGTGGCCCCATCGAATACAAGGAGCGGCGCACCTGAGACGACGCCCACTCGCACGCCTTCCGCGCGGACCACTCCTTGTGACACACCGCAGGCCCGCACATCACCAGTCGTGGCCGGGGCCCGGGACAGTCCGGGTCGAGCGGGACTGCTGTGACCGTGGCCATCGTCACCCCGGGCGTCGCGGCCACGCACTCCAGGCCGCGGTCGAGCAGGAAGGCTGCGGAACGATCAGTGATCGAGGCATGATCAACCTCGTCCTTCATGGCGTCGATGCAGAACTCTCCGCATTGGGGTATGCCAGCAGGCCGCTGAGGAGGGTGGCCTGGACGATCGGGCTGCTGAACGGCGGCCCATGACAAGCACAGGCCAGGCGCGCCGCTGCGGGGGTGCGCGCCGGTCGCAGGGTCCACCCCGCGCAACGCGTCGTAGAACGTCGCGCGGGTCCGTTCGGCGGTCCGGGTAGGCCCTCCTCAGCACGGAGTTGCCGGGTGCGACGTCGATCTGGAAGTGCCGCCTCCTTGGGGACGGTCCCATCATCACCACCCAACGCACGCACACGCACTCGGTCAGGATGTCGCCCTCCGACTTCGTCGGCCGAGGCAGCGTGGTGTTCATGAACGGCAGCATCGCGGTGAACGCGGCCGCGAAAGCGAGCACGGCCGGCCCCCACGGCAGCGGGCGGGCCAGTTCAGCCCGCAAGTCCAACGGACGGCCGCCGCGTGCCCGGGCCGGGCGAACCAGTCACGGCCCTGGTCAGCTCCGGTGACTTGCCGTCAACTTCGGTTGGATCAGCATCGATCGGTGTGCTCGGTACCGCGCACGGACGGCGTCGCCGCCGAAGATTCATGTCAACCCATTACCAAGCGTTTACTGAACAGATACCTTTCTCCTTGCCGGTGGCAGAGGGCGGAGCGATCCGGTCACCCCTGCCTGCCCCGGAGTACCGCCTCACGCCGTTCGGCCTATGTTCGGCCATTACGCCTTTTTCTCATGAACCGCCGGAAGGAAGCGTTTTGAACGCTCGGAACCGCCGCACCACGGTAGCCGCTGTATCCGTCGCAGGGCTCATAGCGCCGCTGCTGCTGATCGGATCGGGCACCGCCTCCGCCCACAGCGACCCTGCCAAGGAAGCTGCCAAGCTCGCAGAGAAGCTCGTCAAGAAGAGCAACGGCGAGGATGCCTACGAACATCTGAAGCAGTTCCAGCGGATCGCTGACAAGAACGGGAACACCCGGGTGGCCGGGTCGGAGGGGCACCGACAGTCGGCCGAGTACGTCGAAGGCCTGCTGAGGAAGGCCGGGTACTCGGTGACCCGGAACGAGTTCGACTACCCGTTCACCCAGACGCTGGCGCAGAGCCTGCGGGTGGTGTCGCCGCAGCAGCAGGACGTCCCGTTGATCGCCATGACGTACTCCGCCAGCAGCCCGGTCGGCGGTATCACCGCCCCGGTCGCGGTGGTGCCGGTCGACGCCACCACCGGCTGCGAGCCGGAGGACTACGCCCCCGGGACGTTCACCGGCAAGATCGCGCTGATCAAGCGCGGTGGCTGCCCCTTTGCGCAGAAGCAGGAGACCGCCGCCGGTGCGGGCGCGGTCGGCGCGATCATCTACAACAACACCGAGGGCGCGCTCAACGGCACCCTGGGAGACCCGTCCGTCGCCAAGATCCCGGCCGGCGGCGTCACGCAGGCGGACGGCGAGGCGCTCGCGGCCAAGGCCGCCGCCGGCGCAGTGACCGTCAACCTGGAGATCCGCACCTTCGCGGAGACCCGGCACACCTACAACGTAATCGCCGAGACCAAGGGCGGCGACACCGACAACGTGGTGATGTTCGGCGCCCACCTGGACTCGGTGGCGGCCGGCCCGGGCATCAATGACAACGGCTCCGGCTCCGCCGGCATCCTCGATGTGGCCCTGAACCTTGCCCACGAGAACGTCAAGAACAAGGTGCGCTTCGCCTGGTGGTCGGCTGAGGAGTTCGGCCTGCTGGGCTCGCAGGCGTACGTCAACAGCCTCTCGGCGGCGGACCTTGCGAAGGTCAAGCTGTACCTGAACTTTGACATGATCGCCTCGCCGAACTACGCCCAGTTCGTCTACGACGGCGACGACTCCGACCAGGTCGGTGCCGGCCCCGGCCCGGAGGGCTCGGCGCAGTTGGAGCGGCAGATCACCGACTACCTGGACAGCCGGGGCATCCCGCACGAGGGCACCGACTTCACCGGCCGGTCGGACTACGGGCCGTTCATCGAGGTGGGCATCCCCTCGGGCGGCACCTTCACCGGTGCCGAGGGCATCAAGACGGCCGAGCAGGCAAAGGTGTACGGCGGTAAGGCCGATGTCGCGTACGACGCCTGCTACCACGCCGCTTGCGACACCCTGAAGAACATCAACATGAAGGCGTTCGACGTCAACGTCGACGTCATCGCCAACGCTGTGGGCCAGTACGCCTGGGACACCAGCCTCCTGAGCAAGCCGGTGGCGCCGCAGAACACCAAGGGGTCGGCGGGCAGCGGCGGTGGCCTGCACGAGGGCCACGACCACGAGGTCGCCGAGTAACTCCCGGTACACACGGGGGGAGGGCTGGACCGTCCGGCCCTCCCCTTCATCGAGGCGGAGAAGCAGAGCGGCCACAACGTCAAGCGCGCGTATGAACTGCTGAAGGTCTCGCGAACCGCCTTCTACGCCCGCCGAACCGGACGACCCGGTCCGCGGGCGGTCCGTGATGCCGAACTGACCGGTCAGATCGCAGCGGTTCACCAGCACTCGCGCGGCAGCTACGAAGCCCCGTGCATCCACGCAGCCCTGCAACGGAAGGGTGCCCCTGCGGCCGCCGCCGGGTCGCCAGGCTGATGCGGGCGGCCGGCTGCAGGACCGCCATCGGGATGACCGCGGCAGACATGCCACGACGCGCCATCAGTCGCGCACGCCGTCCGGGTCGTGACGGTGGCCGCAGCACCGCCCACCGCTGCCTCGTGGTGCTGTGCCTCGCTCCACTTCACATTGTCAGTCCTTGTACTCAGGAGCGATCCGGTCCAGCAGGCGCAGCAGCGCCGCCCAGGCCAGCTCGTAGGCGTCCTCGTCCTGGAAGTCGGCGGACGCCTCGCCGGCGAGCTGCTGCGCCGTGTATGCGCACACCTCGGCGGGCGGGACGACCAGCGGGCCGCCGCCGGCCTGGGCGGTGACCTGGATCTCGCAGGCCTTCTCCAAGTAGTACATGCGCAGGAACGCCTGCGCGGCGGTCTCGCCGACCGTCAGCAGGCCGTGGTTGCGCAGGATGAGGGCTGGATGGCCGGCGATGTCGGCGACCAGTCGCTTCTGTTCGTCGAGGTTGAGAGCGACGCCTTCGTAGTCGTGGTAGCCCACCCGGTTGTGGAACTCCATCGACATCTGGTTCAGCGGCAGCAGCCCACCCTGCTGGGCGGCGACGGCACAGCCTGCCTTGGTATGGGTGTGCAGCACGCAGTGGGCGTCGGGGCGGGCGGCGTGGACAGCGCTGTGGATCACGAAACCGGCCGGGTTGACCGGGTACGGAGAGGGCTCCACCAGGTTCCCGTCGAGGTCGATCTTCACCAGGTTGGACGCGGTGATCTCCTCGAAGAGCAGCCCGTACGGGTTGATGAGGAAGTGGTGGTCGGGGCCCGGCAGCCGCAGCGAGATGTGCGTGAAGATCAGGTCCGTCATGCGGAAGTGGGCGACGAGCCGGTAGACGGCGGCCAGTTCGCGGCGCAGCCGCAGCTCCTCGGCAGTGGACACCTCAGCGGCAAGGGGGGCAGTGGTCACGGGGTGGCTCCTTCGGCGATCGGGTCGACGACGGGGGTCAGCGGGCGCCCGGTGCGCAGCCAGGCGATGACGTTCTCGGCGGGCTTGCAGACATAGGCCCGCCGTGAGGCGTCGGACAGAAAGGCGCTGTGCGGAGATGTCTGAATACGGGGGTGCCGACGCAACGGGTCGTCGGCGGGCGGCGGTTCGACGGGGAAGACGTCGAGGGCGGCGCCGACGAGCCGGCTGCTGTCGAGCGCGGCGAGCAGTGCGGCCGGGTCGACCAGTTCGCCGCGGGCGACATTGACGAGGAAGGCGCCGGTCGGCATCCGCCCCAGCAGCTCCTCCCCCACCAGGCCGTGGGTGCCCGGGGTGAGCGGCACATGCAGGGACAGCACTCCTGAGGCGGCGGCCAGCGCACCCAAGTCGTCGTACCGCTCGACGCCGGCCGGCCAGTGCTCCCGGCCGAGGTGTGGGTCGTACGCGGCGACCCGCCCGAAGACGGGCGCCGCGAGGCGCGCGAAGTGCCGGGCGATCCGGCCGAGACCGACGAGACCGAGCGTCAGTTCGCTCGCCCGGCGAGGCAGTCCGGCACCGGTGCCTGTGCCGGCGCCGGTGCCTGTGCCGACGCTGATGAAGTCGGTGTTCCAGCCGCCCGCCCTGACCACCGCGTCGGCCTGCGGCAGGCGGCGTACGAGTGACAGCGCGCAGGCAAGGGCGTGGACGGCGACGTCCTCGGTGGCCGCGTCGGGGAGGTTGGCCACCCACAGTCCGCGCCGCCGGGCTTCCGCGATGTCCACCATGTCGTGTCCGGCGGACATCGTCGCGATGATCCGCAGCCGCGGCAGCCGGTCCAGGAGCGCGGCATCGACGGGGGCGTACCCGACGATCAGGGCCACCGCGTCGTGGGCGAGCGCGGCAATGGCGTCGGGATCACGGCTGTCGCCGACGCGTACGTCGAAGCCGGAATCGGCCAGCAGCCGCACTCCGGGCTCCGGATCGAGGTCTTCGGTGTCCGTGAAGACGACCACGGGGTGCCCCACACATCCCTCCACAGAGGATTCGTCGGTTTCTTGCGCTTGCAAGTTACGATTCCTCTTGCCGTTCTGTCTATTCACTACTGGCTCGTAATTCTGTGAGGGATCTCACCGGCGGCGCGTCCGGTCGGCCGGGTGCCCGAGAATGTCACCGGACCCGGGCGGCGGCCCGCAGCCGGGCCGCCGAACCGAAGGGATCAGCCCCGGTGGATCTGGACCGCATCGACCTGGCCGTCGTCCGCGAACTGCAGACGGACGGCCGCCTCACCTACGAGACGCTGGCACAGCGGGTGGGCCTGTCGCGCCCGGCGACCGGGGCCCGGGTCCAGCGCCTGCTCGACTCGGGAGCAGTGCGCGTCGTGGCTGTCGTCCATCCGGCGGTGCGCGGCCTGACCTCGTCCGCGCATCTGTCGATCGCGACGTACGGCAGGGCGGAGCCGGTCGCCCGGGCGATCGCCGCGATGCCGCAGGCGCCGTTCGTCACCCTCACCGCCGGCCAGCGCGCGATCATGGCCGAGCTGCGCACCGAGGGGTTCGACGAGCTGGACCGGGGCATCGAGCGAGTGAGGGCGCTGCCCGGGGTGTCGGCCGTCGACCCGCTGATCGGCATCCGGCATCTGAAGGACCCGTATCTGCCGGCCGAGGAACCGACCGTGTCCGCGGCCGAGCTCGACGCCATCGATCTGCGGATTCTGGACGAGCTGGAGCAGGACGGGCGACTGCCGTTCGCGGAGCTGGCCGACCGGGTGGGCCTGTCCGCGGGTGCCACCCGCTCCCGCGCCCTGCGCCTGCTGGACGGCGGCGTACTGAAGGTGCTGGCCCTGGTCCGCCCCGAACTCCTGGGACTCGGCTACCTGTGCGGCTTCGCGGTGCGCATCGAGGGAGCGCGCGAGCCGGTAGCCCAGGCGCTGGCCGCCTGGGACCGGGTGTCTTTCCTGTCGGCATGCGTCGGGCGGGCGGAGCTCGTCGGCACGATCACCGCGGAGTCGCTGGCGGCGGTGCGGGACACGCTGGACGACATGCGGGGGTGCCCGGGGGTGCGAGGCGTGGAGAGCTGGGTGCATCTGGAGCTGGTGAAGGAGCGCTACGACCTGACCGTCCCGACCGCCTGACCCGCCCCGATCCCTTCAGTGCAGAGGATCCGTAAGCAAGAAGCCTCACGGCTTCCGAAAAGTTTTTCTACTCACCTTCTAGTCAATCTGTCGTTCGTTATCTATGGTCTCGACGAACGAATCAGCCGCACTCAGGCGTCCTGGATCACTCGTGCCCTGCGGCGTTCCCTTGGCCGAAAGCAGACCACTCATGCACCATCCCCTCCCTGACTCCCGCACCGACCGCACCCTGCTGGTGACCGGTGCTGCCGTCGCCGCCGCGGGCACCCCGGTGCGGGCCGATGCGCTCGCCGTGCGCGGTGACCGCATCGTGCACATCGGCACCGTCGACGACGCCCGCGCAGCGCTCGGTGGCCGGATCGACGAGTCCCTGGAACTCGACGGCGGACTGGTCCACCCCGGCTTCGTCGACGCCCACTGCCACCCGGTGATGTACGGCCAGGCGCTGGCCTGGGTGGACTGCCGCCCGGAGCGCGTACCGGACATCGACACACTCGTCGCCGTACTGACCGAGGCGGCCCGCGAACTGCCCGGCGGCGTACCGGTGCGCGGCTTCGGGTACGAACACCGCCGCCTCGCCGAGCGCCGCCACCCCACCTGCCACGATCTCGACCGGATCGCCACCGACCGCGAGGTGTACGTCATGAACGCCTCCGGCCACGGCGGCGTCGTGAACACCCACACGCTGCGCGCCTGCGGCATCACCGCCGGCACGCCGGACCCGGAGGGCGGCTCCATCGGCCGCTTCCCGTCCGGCGACCCGGATGGTCAGCTGTGGGACGCGGCCTGCGACATGCTCACCGGCCCCGGCGGGGTCAAGATCGGCAACCACGGCCCGAACTTCCATCTGTCCGAGCCGGACGACATCATGGCCGACCATCTGATGCGCGCTCAGGAGACGTTCCTCGCCGCCGGTGTGACGACGGTCGGCGACGCACAGGCCTCGCGTCGTGAGATGGAGACGTATCTGCGCGCCCGCGAGGCGGGCACCCTGCGCATGCGGGTCTCCGCGTACCTCACCTCCGCACTGCTCGACACCGCCCTGGACCTGGGTGTCGTGCACGGCTTCGGCGACGACCTCTTCCGCGTGCAGGGCGTCAAGTTCTACGCGGACGGCACGCTCGGCGGCTGGACGGCGTACTTCCCGGAGGGCTACGCGGCCGACTGCTGCCACCACGGACAGCTGTACCACTCCGCCGAGGAGTACGCGGAGATCGTCCGCCGCGCCCACGGCGCCGGGCTGCAGACCGCGACGCACGCCCAGTCGCCGTACGCCATCGGCATGGTGCTCGACGCCGTCGAGAAGGCGCAGGCGGAGACGCCGCGCCCCGGCATGCGGCACCGCATCGAGCACTGCGGGCTGCCCACGGACGAGCAGATCACCCGGATGGGAACGCTCGGCGTCGTACCCGTGATGCAGCCGCAGCACCATCTGCGGACCGGCGACGGGACGCTGACGGCGGTCGGCGAGCTCGGCCACCGCTACAACCCGGCCGGCCTGTGCCTGCCCGCCGGCGTCCCGGTCGTGTTCAGCTCGGACGCCCCGGTGGCACCGCCCGCCCCGCTGGAGGCGGTGTCGGCGGCGGCGACGCGGCGGACGGTCCTCGGCACCGTTCTGGGTGACACGTCCCTGCGGCTGCCGGTCGCCGACGGCCTGCACGCCCATACGGCCTCGGCCGCGCGCGCCCTGCACCGCGAGCACATGGTGGGTGCCCTGGCACCGGGCATGCTGGCGGACTTCGTCGTCCTGGACGCCGACCCGCTGCCGGCCGAGCCGGACGCACTCACCTCGATCGGCGTGCGCGAGACATGGATCGGCGGCGCACGTGCCTGGTCGGCACCGGCCCGCTGACGCCCGCCCTTCTCCTTCCCCTCCTTCCGTCCCCGCTCCCCCGCTCCTTCCGGAGGCCCGTATGTCCCACACAACCCAGCAGGCGCATGGACAGCACCCACTGAGAGCGGCGTTCGCCGCGCTCGTCGGGACATCCATCGAGTGGTACGACTTCTACGCTTTCGCCACCGCGGCGGCGATCGTCTTCAACGACGTCTTCTTCCCGTCGGACATGTCACCGTTCCTCCGGACGCTGTCGGCGTTCGGCACCTTCGCCGTCGGCTTCCTCCTCCGCCCGCTCGGCGGCATCGTCTTCGGGCACATGGGCGACCGGGTCGGCCGTAAGAAGACCCTGGTCATCACTCTGCTGATGATGGGTATCGCGTCCTTCGCGATCGGCCTGCTGCCCACCTACGCCCAGGTCGGTGCTCTCGCCCCCGCCCTGCTGATCGCCCTGCGCCTGGTTCAGGGCATCGCGATCGGCGGCGAGTGGGGCGGTGCGGTGCTGGTCGCCGTCGAGAACGCCCCGAAGGGCAAGGCGACCTTCTTCGGGTCCTTCGCCCAACTGGGCTCCTCGGTCGGGGCATTGCTGTCGACCGGTGCGTTCTCCCTGATGCACCTGTGGGGCGACGAGGCGTTCAAGTCCTGGGGCTGGCGCGTGCCGTTCCTCGCCTCCGCCGTGCTCGTGGGCATCGGCCTCGCCATCCGGCTGAAGCTGGAGGAGGCTCCCGTCATGGAAGAGATCCGTGCCGAGCGGGCGGCTGCCGACGACGACAGGCTGCCGGTCCTCGAGGTCTTCCACACCTCCTGGCGGACGGTGCTGACCGGTGTCTTCGCCCTCGCCACGGCGACCGGCGGCTACTACGTCGTCACCAGCTACCTGCTCTCGTACGGCACCGGCGAATTGAAGCTGTCGGAGTCGATGCTGCTCAACGGCATGTCCCTGGCGGCCTTCCTGGAACTGGTCGTCACCCCCGTCCTCTCCTGGCTCGGCGACCGCGTCGGCGCGCACAAGGTGGTGATCGGGGGCCTCGTGGGCGTGGTGGTGCTGGCGGCGCCACAGTTCATGGTGATGGGCACGGGCAGCGTCTTCCTGATCTACGCGGCCATGCTGGCGATGCGCCTGGTGATGTCCGCACTCTACGGCCCGATCGCCGCGATCCTCGCCGAGGGCTTCGAGCCGCGCGTCCGGTACACCGGCATCTCGCTGTCGTACCAGATCTGCAACATGGTCTTCGGCGGCTTCGCCCCGCTCGCCGCGGTATCGCTCACCGCGCTGGCCGGCGGTCACTACTGGCCTGCGGCAGCCCTCCTGATGGCGATCTCGGTCATCGGCATCTGGTGCACGATGCATCTGCACAGTCAGCGTACGGCTCTCGCCGCCTCCGCCCGGGCCGACCAGGCCGAGCCGCTCATCGCGACCGCCTGACGTCGGTGCCGGCCGGGCCGGCCGCTCATCCGGCCCCACTCCGCTCACCCGTGCCGGGCTTCTTCCAGAGACCGCGCGGAGGGCGCCTGACCTCCCCACCGCTCGTCAGGCGCCCTCCGCTCGTCCCACCACCTTCCCCATGGAGCCGGGATCGCTCTCATCCCGCGGGGCCGGGGCTCGGCCGAGGTGGCCGAGCCCCTGGGGCCGGGCGAACCCGACCGGCCCCGTTGCCCTGCTGCCGGGAGCCGGACCGGTCACCAGTCCACGGCGATGTACTTGCTCTCGGTGAACTCCAGCAGGCCGTCGGGCCCGCCCTCGCGCCCGAGACCGGACTGCTTGACACCGCCGAACGGCGCGGCCGGGTCCGACACGACCGGGCGGTTGAGGCCGACCATGCCGGACTCCAGCGCCTCGGACACCCGAAGCCCCTCGGCCAGGTCCCCGGTGTAGACGTAGGACACCAGGCCGTACTCGGTGTCGTTGGCCATCCGGATCGCCTCGTCGAGGTCGTCGAAGGCAACGACGGGCGCGACCGGGCCGAAGATCTCCTCCGACAGGATGGGCGCGTCCTGGGGAACGTCGCCCAGCACGGTCGGCAGGTAGAAGTATCCGGCGCGGTCGGGGGCCGTCCCTCCGGCGAGGAGCCGGGCGCCGGCGTCGACGGTCCCCGCGACGAGTTCACCGACCTTCTTCCGCGCCGACTCGTTCACCAGCGGTCCGACGTC
Organism: Streptomyces sp. NPDC002513; assembly: GCF_053595355.1. Lineage (NCBI taxonomy): Bacteria > Bacillati > Actinomycetota > Actinomycetes > Kitasatosporales > Streptomycetaceae > Streptomyces > Streptomyces sp. NPDC002513. Next base: position 25,451 of record NZ_JBSFXK010000063.1, read on the forward strand.
CACGCCCGCTGTCAGTCCGGGCCCGACCGTGAGTGCGGTCATGGCCGAGGCGAGGCGGCGGCCGAACTCCTCGGCGATCGAGGCATGGACGTAGAAGCGGTTGGCGGCCGTGCACGCCTCCCCGCCGTTGCGCATCTTGGCGACCATGGCTCCGGCGACGGCCCGGTCGAGGTCGGCACCGGCGAGCACCAGGAACGGGGCGTTCCCACCGAGTTCCATGGAGGCGTTCACCACCGACCCGGCCGCCTGGCGCAGCAGTTCGCGCCCGACCTCCGTGGAACCGGTGAACGACACCTTGCGGACCCGCGGGTCGGCGAGCAGGACCTCGGCGAGCCGGGCGGAGCGGCGTGAGGGGACCACGTTGACCACACCGTCCGGCACGCCCGCCTCCACGAGCAGCGCCCCCAGCGCGAGCGCGGTCAGCGGAGTGTCGGAGGCCGGCTTGAGGACGACGGTGCAGCCCGCCGCCAGAGCAGGGCCGATCTTGCGGGTGGCCATGGCGGCGGGGAAGTTCCACGGCGTGATGAGCAGCGCGACGCCCACGGGCTGGCGCAGCACCATGATCTTGTTGGTACCGGAGGGCGCCGTCTGGACGGTGCCCGTCGCGCGTACCGCCTCCTCGGCGTACCAGCGGAAGAACTCCGCCGCGTACGCCACCTCGGCACGTGCGTCGGCCAGGGCCTTGCCGTTCTCCCTGACGATGAGTTCGGCGAAAGCGTCGGCGCGCTCCGTCATCAGTTCGAACGCCCGCCGCAGGATCTCGCCGCGCTCGCGCGGCGCCGTGGCCCGCCAGGCGTCCAGGGCGGTGTGCGCGGCGTCCACGGCCGCCACGGCGTCCTCCGTGGTGGCGTTCGCGACCTCCGCGAGAGGTTCGGCGTACGCGGGGTCGACCACCTCCAGGGTTCCGCCGTCACCGGCCGGCGTCCACCGGCCGCCGATGAGCAGTTGAGTCGGGGTGTCCATAGAAGTACTCACGATCGGTCTCCCGGAGCCGGTCAGTCGACGCTCTTCGCGACGGTCTCGACGATGCGGGCGGTGCTCGGGAGGGTCGCGTCCTCCAGGGCGTCGGCGGCCGGCAGCGGCACATGCGGTGTGGTGATCCGCACCAGCGGCCCGTCCAGGGTGGTGAAGCCCTCCTCCGCGACGATCGACACCAGCTCCGCGCCCCAGCCGCACAGCCGGGGGTTCTCCTCGACGGTGAACAGACGGCCGGTGTGCTCCAGGGAGCCGAGCACCGTGCTGACGTCGAGCGGAACCAGACTGCGCAGATCGATGACGGTGGCGTCGATGCCGTGCTGCTGCCGGAGCTGCTCGGCGGCGGCGAGCGTGCGGGGCACCATCAGACCGAGCGAGACCAGCGTGACGTCGCCGCCGTGCCGCAGCACACGCGCCTTGCCGAGCTCGTCGACGATGTCGCCCTCGGGCACCTCGGCCTTGGTGGGGTACAGACCCTTGGCCTCCAGGAAGAGCACGGGGTCGGGGTCACGGACGGCGGCCGCCATCAGACCGACGACGTCGGTGGGGTTGGAGGGGACGACCACCTTGAGGCCGGGCACGGCCATCGCCCAGTTGGCGATGTCCTGGGAGTGCTGCGCGCCGAAGCGCAGACCGCCGCCGTTGCCGGACTTGATGACCAGGGGGAAGGACATCTGGCCGTTCGTCATGTACCGCGACTTGGCGATCTGGTTCACCACGATGTCCCAGCAGACCGCGAAGAAGTCGGAGAACATGATCTCGGCGATGGGTCGCAGGCCGGTCATGGCCGCGCCCATCGCGGCGCCCAGGATCGCCTGCTCGGAGATGGGCGTGTCGCGCACACGGGCCGGACCGAACTCGTCCAGCAGGCCGGCCGTCGTCTTGAACACGCCCCCGGCGGCGGCGATGTCCTCGCCGAGGAAGACGATCGACTCGTCCCGCCGCATCTCCTGCGCGATGCCGCGGGCGACCGCGTCGCGGTAGGTCAGTTGCGCCATGTTGCACCTCCGTCAGCCCACACGTCCTTGAACACCAGGTCCACACCCGGTTGCGGTCCCGCCTTGGCCTGCTCGGTCGCCTCGTCCACCAGGCGGGCCGATTCAGCCTCGATGTCGCCGAGGACCGACTCCGCGACACCGAGATCGAGCAGCCGCTGCCGGTAGGCGGGGAGAGGGTCGCGTTTCAGCCATGCCTCGACCTCCGCCGCGGGGCGGTACTTGGCCGGGTCGGCCCGTGAGTGGCCGCCGTGCCGGTAGGTCTTGGCCTCGATGAGGGAGGGGCCCTCGCCGGAGCGTGCCCGCGCCAGGGCGGCGGCCGCGGTCTCGTACACCGCGTCGGGGTCGTTGCCGTCGACGGTGACCGGCGACAGGCCGTACGCCGCGGCCCGGTCGGCCGCCGGGTTCGGCACGGCGGTCACCGAGCCGATCGGCGTGTACTCCATGTACAGGTTGTTCTCGCACACGAACACCACGGGCAGCTTCCAGACCGCCGCCAGGTTCAGCGCCTCGTGAAAGGCGCCGATGTTCGTCGTGCCGTCGCCGAAGAAGCAGACGGCTACCTGCCCGGTGCCGCGGTGCTGGGCCGACCAGGCGGCTCCGGTGGCGATCGGCAGATGCGCGCCGATGATGGCGTACGACCCCATCATCCCGTGCTCGACGGACGTCAGATGCATGCTGCCGCCCTTGCCGGCCATCAGGCCGTTGGCACGGCCCATCAGCTCGGCCAGGATGCCGGTCATCGGTACGCCGCGGGCGAGGGTGTGGGCGTGGCCGCGGTAGGTGGCGAAGGTGTAGTCGTCAGGTCGCATCGCGACGCCGAAGCCGGCGGCGATGGCCTCCTGGCCGAGGGACAGGTGGCTGGTGCCCTTGACGAGGTTCTGCAGGAACAGGTCGTATGCGCGCTTCTCCATGCCGCGCATCCGCACCATCTGCTGGTAGAGCGCCAGACGGGTGGGCTCGTCGATGTCCGGCGCGGTGTGCCGGGTCTGCGGGGTTGTCACGATCCCGTACCTCCTTTCCGGTGGGTCTAGTAGGGGTTGGCGACGAACAGCTCCTGCGCGGGGAACAGGGTGAGGACACGCGCGCCGTCGGCGGTGACCACGACCTCCTCCTCGATGCGCGCGGCGGAGTAGCCGTCCGAGGCCGGGCAGTACGTCTCGAGCGCGAAGACCATGCCTTCCTGGATCTCCGCCGGGTGCTCGAGGGAGTTCAGGCGGCTGATGATGGGCCGCTCGTGCAGGCCCAGCCCCAGCCCGTGGCCGAACTGCAGGCCGAAGCAGTCCATTTCGGTGGCGAATCCGAAGTCGGTGGCCTTGGGCCAGGCCTTGGCGATGACGTCGGTGGTCTGCCCGGGGCGTACGAGCTCGATGGCGGCGTCGATCCACTCGCGTGCCCTGGTGTAGGCGTCGCGCTGGCTGGGGGTGGAGGAGCCGACGTTCAGGGTGCGGTAGTAGCAGGTGCGGTAGCCGTTGTACGACTGGATGATGTCGAAGAAGCAGGTGTCGCCGGGCCGGATGAGACGGTCGGTGAAGTTGTGCGGATGGGGGTTGCACCGCTCCCCGGACACGGCGTTGATGGCCTCCACGTCGTCCGAGCCCTGCTCGTAGAGGTACTTGTTGGCCAGCGCGACGATGTCGTTCTCGCGCACACCGGGCTTGAGGGCCTCGGAGATCTGCTGGTAGGCGCCGTCGACCATCGCCGCGGCCTGCGACAGCAGCATGATCTCGTCGGGGTTCTTCACGGCGCGGGCGTCCAGCATGACCTGCTGGGCGTCGACGACGGTGAGCCCGGCGTCCTGCATCTCGAACAGGAACGGCGGCTCGACGATGTCGATGCCGATGGGCGCGTCGGCGACGCCGTGGTCGGCCAGGATGCCTTTCAGCTCGGCGATCGCGCGTCGCATCAGACCCACTTCGGGTGCGACGGCGCCGCGCAGGCCCAGCATTCCGGCGCGGCAGTTCTCCGGCTGCAGCCAGGGTGCGTACAGCTGGTGGTGGCGGGCGGCGGAGCCGAAGTCCCAGACCATCGGCTCGTGGTCGCGGGTCAGCAGCGCGTAGCGGGTCATCTTGTCCCGCGACCACTCACCGATCATGGTGCCGGTGACATAGCGGATGTTGTTGACGTCGAAGAGCAGGACCGCGCCCAGCTCCGAGGCGTCCAGGGCGGCGCGGGCGCGGGACAGCCGATAGGCGCGCAGTCGGTCGAAGTCGACACGGGTCTCGAAGTCGACGGCGGTGTGCCCGGGGGCCGCCGACAGCTGGGTGATGGTCACCATCTTCTCCTGGTGGTGTGAAGGTGTGGTTTACGAGGCGCTCAGGCCGTCGGAGACATCCGCCTCCTCGGGCACGAGGGTGAGCCCGGCCGAGCGGGCGGCCTCCAGGAGCAGGACCGCGAAGTCGGTGTCCTCGTAGCCACGGCCGACGGACTGCTGGACGATCTGGTGGGTCAGCGCCGCGACCGGCATCGGGACTTCCAGTTCCCGGGCCGCGGCGAGGCCGAGGTCGAAGTCCTTGCGCAGCAGTTGGGGCGTGAACGTCGGCGTGAAGTCGAGGTTCACGTAGGCGGGGGTCTTGTAGCGGGTGAAGACCGAGCCGAGGACGGAGCCGTTGAGGAAGTCCAGGAACGCGGCCCGGCTCACACCCCCCTTCTCGGCCAGGATGGTGATCTCGGCCATCGACTGGGCGACGACACCGAGGAAGATGTTGTGCGCGAGCTTCACCAGGCGGGCCACGTCGTCCGGCCCGGCGTAGGTGACCGAGGCGGCGATGATGCCGAGCAGCGGCTCGACCTCGTCGAAGACCTCGCGGGGGCCGGAGACGACCGTGGAGAGACGGCCTGCCTTGACGACCTTGGCGTTGCCCGACACGGGGGCCACGAGCAGCGCGGTGCCGGCCTTCTCCGCCTCCTTCCGTACCTGTGCCGAGACGTCCTGGGAGACGGTGGAGGAGTCGACGAGGATTCGGGGCTTGGCGGACTGCCGCAGGATGCCCTGCTCGCCGAGGGTGACCTCGGCGAAGTCCTTGCTCGCGCTGACCATGGTGAACACGATGTCGCGGTCGGCCAGTTCCGCGGCGCTGTCCACGATGGTGGCGCCCAGCTCGCTCAGCGGCTCGCACTTGCTGCGGGTGCGGTTGTAGACGGTGACGTCGTGGCCCGCGCGCAGGAGGCGGGACACCATGGCGTAGCCCATGCGGCCGGTGCCGGCCCAGCCGATGGTGGGACGAGTCGTGCTGTCGGTCATGAGTCAGTCCTGTCGGGTGCGGTCGCCGGCGGGCGACGGGAGGGAGGAGGCGAGAGGTGTGGCGGGCCGGGCTGCGGCCCCGAGGTACAGCCGGCCGACCTCCGGATCGGAGAGCAGATCGGCGCCGGTGCCCGTCAGGGCGACCCGGCCGCCCTCGAGGACGACGCCGGTGTGCGAGACGGCCAGGCCGGAACGGGCGTTCTGCTCCACCAGGAGGACGGAACGCCCGGCGGCCGCGAGGTCCGCGACGCTGCGGAAGACGGCGACACGGGACTTGGGGTCGAGCCCGATGGAGGGCTCGTCCAGGAGGATGAGGACGGGGTCGAGCATCAGGGTCCGCGCGATCTCGACGGTCTTCTGCTCGCCGCCGGACAGGGAGCCGGCGTGGGCGCTCGCCCGGTCGGCCACCATCGGGAAGGAGGCGGCGATGTGCTCCCAGCGCTCGGCGATCAGGCGCCGGTCGCGCAGGACGTAGCCGCCCATCTCGACGTTCTCCCGCACGGTCATCGCCGGGAAGAGGCTGCGGTCCTGCGGTACGTGGACGATGCCGCGCAGGAGCCGTTCCCGGGCACTGAGCCGCGAGATGTCCTCGCCCCGGAAGGTGACGGTGCCCGAGGCCGGCTTCAGCAGCCCCGAAATCGTCTTCAGGGTCGTGGACTTGCCCGAGCCGTTGGGCCCGATGAGGCAGGTGACCTGTCCGGCGGCGACCGTCAGGTCGACGCCCTTGAGGATCAGGCCCGCGCCGTATCCGGCTGTGACGCCGTCCAGAGTGAGCAGCGCGTTCGCGGGTTCGGAGGTGGTGTCGGTCATCATTCCCCCAGGTAGGCGTCGAGCACCCGGGGATCGGCCTGGATGTCGGCGGGTACACCGGCCGCGATGGGCCGGCCGCGGTCGAGGACGACGACGGGGTCGCACAGCCGCATCACCAGCGGCATGTCGTGCTCGACGATCAGGAAGGTGACTCCCTGCTCGTTCCTGCTGCGCACATGGCGCTCCATCGTCTCGATCATCACCGGGTTGACGCCCGCGGTCGGTTCGTCGAGCAGCACCAGCCGTGGATCCGCCATCAGCACGGCGGCGAACTCGCACAGCTTGCGCTGGCCGTAGGAGAGTTCGGCCGCCTTCAGGTCGGCCTTGGCCGACAGCCCGAAGTCATCGAGCAGTTCGTCGGCGCGGGCCCGGTCGGCCCGGGCGGCGCGCGGGGCGAGCAGTCCGGTCCAGCGGTGCCCCGCGGCGGCGATCAGGTTCTCCCGTACGCTGAGCGAGCCGAAGATCCGGGCCTGCTGGAACGTGCGGGTGAGTCCGCGGCGGTAGAGCACCGCCGGGTCCGGGTGCTGGTAGGTGGTGCCCGCGAACCGGAGCGAGCCGGAGTCGGCGCCCAGATATCCGGTGATCATGTTGAACGCGGTCGTCTTGCCCGATCCGTTGGGACCGATGAGCGCCGTCACCGAGCCTTCCTCGACGTCGAACGAGCAGTCGTCCACCGCCCGCACCCCGCCGAAGGACTTGGTCAGTCCGCGCACTTCGAGGAGTGTCGTCATCGTCCGCTCACCCGCTTTCCGATCCGGTCCGCGAGCGAGGGCAGGATGCCGCGGGGCAGCACGAGCATCACCACCAGGAACAGGGCCGCGTATCCCACCAGGTGCAGCGAGTTGGCGCCGAGCCGGTAGGCGAGGTACTGCTGCACCGGCACGACGAGGAACGCCCCCAGCACCGGCCCCCACAACGTCCCCCGCCCGCCCAGGTACACCATGAGCACCATGCCGATGGTCACCAGCGGGTCCACCGCGAACGGCGGGTAGACGAAGGACACGTAGTACGCCCACACCGCGCCCACCGCACCGGTGAGTCCGACCGACAGCGCGAACGCCGCGAGCTTGGCCACCGCCGTGGGGGCCCCGATGCCGCGGGACTTGTCCTCGTCGTCGCGGACGGTCGCCAGGATCAGGCCCAGCCGCGACCGCATGACAAAAGCGGTCACCGCGACGGCGACGGCGAGCAGGGCCACCAGCACGTAGTAGAAGGGGAAGGCGAAGTAGGCGGCGCTGAAGGGAGCCGGACCGATCCCGATGCCCTGCGCGCCCCCGGTGAGCCCGCGGACGTTGAACGCGAGCGTCTGGACGACGAAGACCAGGGTGATCGTGACGATCGCGAAGGTCGCGGCTCTGGTGCGCATGGCGATCCAGGCGACCGGCAGCCCCAGCAGTGCGGTACCGACGGCCACGGCCGGCAGCGCGATGAAGGGCTCCCAGCCGGAGACGGGCGGGTGGTTGTGGAACCAGATCGCCTCGCCGTAGGCGCCGATGCCGAAGAACGCCGCGTGGCCGAGGGAGGGATAGCCGGCGAGGCCGCCCACCAGGTTCCAGGCGCTCGCCATGGTGGCGTACATGAGCGTGAAGATCAGCAGGTTGACGATCCACGCCTGGCCCACGGTCCAGGGCGCGGCCAGCAGCGCCGCGAAGACGACGACCGGCACTGCGATGCGCCAGAGCCGCGAACGGCGTACGAGTTCGGAGCGGGAGCCTGCGGCCACAGGCGTCGCGGAGAGGGTTGACGTCACAGCGCCCCCCGAAGTCGTGTTCCGAACAGCCCCTGCGGGCGCAGCAGCAGGACGAGGAGCAGCGCCGTGAAGAAGGTGAATCCGGCCCATGACGGTGACCAGGTCGCAGCCACCACCGCCTCGGCGACGCCCATCAGCACGCCGGCCACGACGGCACCGCCGAGGCTGCCGAGTCCGCCGAGGACGACGATCGCCAGGAGCCGTGCGATGAGGTCGTAGTGGCTGCTCGAGTTGAAGGGGTAGACCAGGCCGAACACCGCTCCGGCGGCTCCGGCGGTCGCCGTGCCCAGGCCGAAGCCGAACGCGGAGATGCGTTCGGGGTTGACGCCCAGCAGCCGGGCCGCGGTCGGGTTCTGCACGGTGGCCCGCACCGAGGCACCGAAGCGGGTGCGGTGCAGCAGCAGCCACAGCCCGCCCAGGACGACGAGGGACAGCCCGAAGGCCGCCAGCCTCGTCACCGGCAGCCGGTAGTCGCCCAGGTGCCAGGCCGCGTCGCGGTAACCGGTGTTGATGGAGCGGAAGGTCGTCTTGTACACCGACGCCAGCACGCCTTCGATGGCAAGGGCGACGGCGAACATGACGAGCAGACTCAGCTCACCCCCACCGCTCCCGAGCGGCCGGAGAAACACCCATTGGATGACGGCCCCGAGCACGAACATCACGGGGGTGACGATCAGGATGCCGACGAACGGGTCGATTCCGGCCCAGGTGAACAGCGAGTACGACAGGTAGGCGCTGAGGACCACCAGCGCGCCCTGCGCCAGGTTGATCACCCGCATGATGCCGAAGACAAGGGTCTGGCCGCTGGCCATCAGGGCGTAGACACCGCCGGTGAGGATGCCCAGCAGGACCGCTTGGATGAAGGTGTGCACAACCGCTCACTCCCCCCAGGCCGGCTTCGCGGTGACCGGCTTGGCGGCTGCCACGTCGGCCGGGTACACCGGCGTCAACCGCTGCTTCTGCCACTGGACGAGGGTGTAGTGGCTCTTCGGCTCGCCGTTGGCGTCCCAGGAGAGGTTGCCGATCGGCGTCTGCCACGTGCCCGAGTGCAGTGCGGAGATGATGGTCTTGTTGTCGATCTTCCCGGTCTTCTTCGCGACGTTTTCGATCAGCGTGCCGACCGAGTACGCCTCGGCGCTGGTCGTGTCGATGTCCGTCTCCGCGCCGCCGTACTTGGCGAGGTACGCCTTGACGAACTCGGGGGCCCCGGGCTGCCGGGAGCCGGCGAACCAGTCACCGGTGGTGAAGATGCCCTCGGTGTTGTTCTTGCCGACCTTGTCGGGGAACTCCACCGGGTTGTTGGCGCCGTTGGAGACGAACAGCCAACGGGGGTTGAAGCCCAGCTGGATCATCGCCTTGACCTGGCCGTAGGCGTCCTCGGACTGCGTTCCGGCGACGAGCAGATCGGGCTTGGCGGCCGCCACCTTGGTGATGACCGGGGTCAGGTCGGTCAGGTTGTCGGGGTAGGTCTGCGAGTACACCGTCTTGATACCGGCCGCTTCCAGGCGCTTGCGGACGTTGTCGGCGAGCGGCGTGGCGAACGGGTCGTCAAGTGACGCGTACGCGGCGGTCTTCGGGCGCTTGGCGGGCGGCAGTGAGAGCAGGTAGTCGACGAAGATGTCGCCCTGTCTGACGATGGCGGCGGGCTGGACGAAGAAGAGGTTGTCCAGGTGCTGGGCGAACACCTTCGGCCCGCCGCCGGCCGGCTCGAGGAAGGCGTAGCCGTAGCGCTTGGCCACCTGCGAGGCAGGGATGGTCAGCAGGCTGGAGTAAGGGCCGACGACCAGATCGACCTTGTCCTTGGTGATCAGGTTGGTGTAGTTCGTCGTGACCTGGTTCGGGTTGGACGTGTCATCGACGATCTTGACGGAGACCTTGCGCCCGAGCACACCGCCTCGGGCGTTGACGTCGGACGCCCACAGGTCGTAGCCGCGCTTGGCGGCCTTGCCGGGATCGGCGAAGTCCCCCGTCAGGGAGAGCGAGATGCCGATCGTCAGCGTCTTCTTGTCGGGGCCACTGCCCGCCCCCTGGGCGGGTCCCCCGGTCGCGGGTCCGCAGGCGGCCAGCGCCACCGCGGTCGTGGCCGCCAGGGCCCCCAGGACCCCGCGGCGGCTCCACCGGTGTCCACTGAGCCTCAACAACAATCGATTGTCTTTCATGGCGAGCCGTCCCTACGCTCGAAGAGAGGGGGTATTCATGGCCATTCAGGGCAATGCAACGGTGCACCGCACGGGGTCGTGCCGTACCGCTGCGCAATCGGTTGCCGCGAAGTTAGGCTCGCGGCCAAGGGGTGTCAAGATGTCCGGCAACCACTGATGCAATCCATTGCCATCGCCCTGATGCAATCCATTGCCATCGCGCTGTTCCCGGCCTTACGGTGGGGCCTGTGACGAGGTTGAGCGACGTGGCGCGAGCGGCCGGCGTCCATCCCGGCACGGCGTCGAGAGCCCTGAATCCCGACACCCGCCACCGGGTGTCGACGGCGACGGCAACACGGGTGCTGGCAGCGGCCGAAAGCCTGGGCTACCAGCCGAACTCCGTCGCGCGTGCCCTGCGCACCCGGCGCTCCCGGATGGTCGCGATCCTCATCCCCGACCTGACCAACCCGTTCTTCCCTCCCATCGTCAGAGGCGCGGAGGAAGCGCTCGCCGTCGCGGGTTACTCGGCGCTGCTGGTCAGCACGGACAACGACGAGGACAAGGAGGCACGGCTCTTCGCGGAGCTGCGCGGTCGTCAGTGTGACGGCTTCCTGGTCGCGACCGCGCGCCGCGAGCACCCCCTGCTCGAGCGCGCGGCGGCGGACGGGGTGCCGATGGTGCTCGTCAACCGGGTCCTGGACGATCGGAGGACACCGTCGGTCGCGGTGGACGAGGCGATCGGCGTCGACGCCGTCGTCCGGCACCTCACCGGTCTCGGACACCGGCGCATCGCCCACCTCGCGGGCCCGCAGGAACTGTCGACCGGGCTGATCCGGCGCCGCATCTTCCTCGACTCCTGTGAGCACGCCGGGCTGGACCCCCGGCACACCCCCGTCGTCGACGCCACCGCATTCAGCGAGGCCGCGGGCACCGCGGCCATGGACGAACTCCTGACCGCATACCGAGGTCACGAACGTCCCACAGCCGTGTTCGCCGCGAACGACCTGGTGGCCCTCGGGGCACTGGACGCGCTCGCGGCGTTCGGGCTGCGGTGCCCCGAGGACATGTCCGTGGTGGGCTTCAACGACATGCCGTTCCTGCCCCGGATGATCCCGCCGCTGACGACGGTGCGCGTGCCCCAGCAGGAAATCGGTGCCGAGGCCGCACGCATGCTGCTGAAGTGCATCGAACAACCGGGACCGCCCCGGTCGCTGCTGCTCGGCTGCGAACTGGTCGTCCGCGCCTCCACTGGCCCCGCGCCGCGGGGCTGACGGGCCGTCCGTTCAGGCATCTGCCCAGGCAGGGCGCACGGTGTCCGCCCACGCCATCCCGCGGTCTCCAGTGGGCAGGCCGCACTCCTGGGCACCGTCCCGCGGCCCGGCGGGGACGGGGCCCGTGAGCAGTGCTCGGGCGCAGGTGCCGAAGTCCGCCACCAGGCGACTGCGCTCGCCCGCCCGCGTCGCCCGCACCACATGGCTCGGCTCGACGCCCTCCAGCGGGATCGCGGATCAACGATCAAGAGCTGGACGCCTCACCGCCGACCATGCGCGAACTCGTCAGCGAGCGCCCTCGTCCTCAGACCCCAACGAGCTCGTTGTGTGCCCGAATTGGCGCAGGCACCGGACCGCGAGGTCGGCTGGGGAGTTGGGTCCCTGGACTCCGGCCTCCGTGCCGGCCCACGTCTCCAGGGCGATCCGGATCGCGTCGGTGGCGGCGGCCGCGGTGAGCCGTACCGTCAAATCCTCGGCGCGCCCGCCCGAGAGCCGGGCGATCACCGGGGCGAGTCGTTCCTCGGATTCCTGGTTGACCCGGTACCAGACCGCCCGCAGCGCGGGATCTTCGGCCGCGGCCCGCAGTAGCCCCCGCGTACGCAGCAGTGCCTGGGTGGCCTCCTCGTCCGGTGGGAGCAGCGCCTGCTCGACCGCTGACTCCAGCGCCTGGGGGAGTGACGTTCCCGGCTTCGTGGCCTCCAGCAGCGCCCGCCAGCGGTCGGCACCGATCGCGAGCAGGGGGCTCACGGCATCCTCTTTGGAGCGGAAATACCGGTAGAAGGTCCGCAGTGCGATCCCCGCACGCCGGGCGATCTCCTCGGCCGTCGTGCCATGCGGTCCGCGCGTGGCGAACAGCTCCACCGCAGCGTTCGCGATCTCGAGCTGCGTGGCGGCCTTGCGGCGCTCGGTCAAGGAAGGGGACGCGGGGGTGCTCACTGCACAAGGATACGGCTCGAGGTCCCAGTTTGGCATGCCCTGACAAAGTGGCAAAGTGTGCCACCTCGGCGTAACGTGTATGACGATTGAGAACCCGAAGGCGAGAGAGCCGACGTCATAGGGCTCTGGCTGGACATCTCAGGCTCGGTTTGGAGAACACATGAACCGCTACGAAGGCCGTCGAGTCCTGGTTACCGGTGGTGGCTCGGGCATCGGTCAGGCCACCGTGCTGCGCATCCTCGCGGAGGGCGGCGCCGTCGTGGCCGCGGACGTCAGCGAGCAAGGTCTGAAGGACACCGTCAAGAAGGCGGGCGCCGACGCGGACCGCCTCACGACGCTCGTCATCGACATAGCCGACGAGACCTCGGTGCGCGACGGAGTCGCCGCTGCCGTCACCACACTCGGTGGTCTGGACGTGCTGGTCAACGCGGCCGGGATCTTGCGCTCCTCGCACACCCACGAGACGAGCCTCGAGGGCTTCACCCGCGTCATCCAGGTCAACCTCGTCGGCACCTTCCTCGTGATCCGCGAGTCCATCCCGGCGTTGCTGGAGAGCCGGGGTGCGGCGGTCATCAACTTCAGTTCGACCTCCGCGATGTTCGCGCACCCCTACATGGCCGCGTACGCGGCGAGCAAGGGCGGCATCCAGTCCATGACGCACGCGCTCGCCAGCGAGTACGCCAAGCAGGGCATCCGCTTCACCGCTGTCCAGCCCGGGTCCATCTCCTCCGGCATGACCGACGGCAGCGGTGCGAGCAAGCAGAGCGTGGGACCGGGGCTGCCCGAGGACGCCGACATGAGCCTGTTCATGAAGCTCTCCCCGGCGCTTGGCCAGGGGTTCGCCGGCCCTGAGACGGTGGCATCCGTGGTTGCGATGCTCGGCTCCGACGACGGCAGTTTCATCACCGGCACCGAGGTCCGCGTCGACGGCGGCACCCACTTCTGAAGACGGCCCCGGTGGCGGCCTGGGGCCACGCTTGAGGACGTACGGCTACGGCGCACGAGAGCGGCGCTGTCCGCCGTCGATCCCGTGAAGACCGTGGCCCCTTCCATCGACGTCCGTCCCGTAGGGATGACAACAACGAAGGAGCGAATCATGAACGACCTCACCGGTAAGAGCGTGATCATCACCGGCGGAGCCCGCGGCCTCGGTGCCGAAGCGGCCCGTCAGGCGATCGCGGCCGGAGCCAATGTGGTGATCACCGATGTGCTGAGCGACGAAGGCAGCGTTGCCGCCGAGGAACTCGGCAGCAACGCCCGCTTCCTGCAACACGACGTCACCTCCGAGGAGGACTGGCATCGGGTCGCCGACTTCACGGTCGCCGAGTTCGGCGGGATCCACGGCCTCGTCAACAACGCTGGAGTCTCGACCGGCCAGCTCCTGGAGTCCGAGTCGGTGGAGCACTTCCGCAAGGTGCTCGACATCAACCTCACCGGAGTCTTCATCGGCATGAAGACCGTGATTCCCGCGATGAAGGAGAACGGTGGCGGTTCGATTGTCAACATATCCTCTGCGGCGGGCCTGATGGGCCTCGCGCTGACGGCTGGTTACGGCGCCTCCAAGTGGGGCGTGCGGGGGCTGACGAAGATCGGCGCGGTGGAGCTGGGTACGGCCCGAATCCGAGTGAACTCGGTTCACCCGGGCATGACGTACACCCCGATGACCGCGTCCGTCGGCATCGAGAAGGGCGAGGGCAAGTACCCGAACACGCCGATGGGCCGGATCGGCGAGCCGTCCGAGATCGCGGGCGCCGTGGTGTACCTGCTGTCAGACGCCGCGTCCTACGTCACGGGCGCGGAACTGGCAGTGGACGGCGGCTGGACCGCCGGACCGACCGTCAAGTACGTCATGGGGCATTGACATCCTCCCCTCCCTGATGTTATCCACGGGGCTCAGCCACACCTCATCTACGTACTGAACGAGCAGTGACCCCCCTCAACCTTGCTCGTTGATGAAGAGGTATCAGCAGGCTCTCATCAACGAGCAGGAACGAGGGGGAGATGGCCTACACCCTTGCTCTCCGACCGCCGGGGGAACGCCGTACCTGGACCGTGGTCGGCGAGGACTACAAGACGGTCGCCCCGGTCGAGGAGTGGCTTGAGGCCCACCGCCGGTACTGGTCGCCGAACACCGTCCGGTCGTACGCAACGAGCCTGGCCCAGTGGTGGACCTTCCTGGAACAGTGCGGGGAGGCCGACAAGTGGAGCTCGGTCGGCGTCCCCGTTGTCGCCGGGTACCTGTCGTGGCTGCGGAACGGCCGGACCGTCGAGCACGCCCTCACCGCCGCCGGGGACGGGCCCTCGCCCGAGACGCTTGAGGCCAGGCTCGGCGCTCTGATCTCCTTCTACAAGTGGCAGGACGCCATCAACGACGTTCCCGTGGCCGCCAAGCTCTTGCGCGGAGCCCCGCGCAGGGCACCGGCCCGAGGACTGCTGTCTCACCTGGACGCTCGCACCGCGCCAGGCCCGTCGTCGCTCGTCCGCGTCCGCACCGTCAAGCGCCGCGACCGGCCCCCGATCCTCCTCCCACAGCAGGTACAGGCGATCATCGATGGCTGCGCGACCTACCATCCCGCCTCCGGCGAATGGGTCGGCAACCTGCGCGACCGGTTCCTCTTCGCGCTCCTGGCCGAGACCGGGATGCGGCTCGGCGAGGCCTTGGGGATGCACATCCGCGAGTTCGTCATGGGCCGAGGCAGCACACCGCACGTGGAGGTTGTCCCCCGCGACGACAATCCCAATGACGCCCGCGTGAAGATGCTCAGGCCCCGCCGCGTCTACGTTGGCAGCGACCTCGAGCGCCTCTACGCCGACTACCTCACCCATCTCGCAATGAGGGCCGCCGACCTCGGAATGCCCATCGACCCCGGCGATCCGCTGTTCGTCAACCTCGACCGGCCGCCCTACCTGGCCGCCATGCGTGAGGGCACCGTCCGCGACAAGGTGGCCACCCTCAAGCGCAAGGGCACAGGCCCCGCCGACTGGACTCCGCACTGGTTCCGGCACACCCACGCCACCGCACTCCTCATCGGCGGCACCCCAGAGTGGGTCGTCTCCCGCCGCCTCGGACACGCCCACGTTCAAACCACTCTGGATCTCTACGGCTGGGTCACCGAAGACGAGGCCCTGCAGGCGGCAGCGAACTGGAAGAACTACACCGACGGCTGGAAGGTCAACGTTGATGCGCTCTGACGCACTCCTCCGCGTCGTTCCCAACCAGGCGTCCCAGGACCCGCTCTCGCGGGTCTTGGCGGACCTGCCGGCCGAATGGGACGGCGAAGTCCTTGGCCCCGGCATCGACGGCTGGGAAGAACGGGCCGAGCAGGGGCGAGGTGCTTCTATCAAGCTCAGCGGGCTGCCCTATCGGCTGCGAACCGAGCGGGCATGGATGGCTCACTGGCAGTTCCGCGACGGCGCAAGGGTCAGCGTCGGCGCCTTCAACCAGATCGCCAAGACCCTTGTATGGGCAGCAGAGCACGGCCGAACCGTGCGGTCGCTCGCAGACCTCGATCTGACGGCATTCTGCAAGCTCCACGGAGCGTGGTTCGAGTCCCAGCATGGAAGGCTTCCCGGGGCGGCAAAGGACCGACTGGGAGCGATCTTCAGCTATGCGCGACTCGCCCTGACCGCCCGGCTCAACGAGGGCCCCTGGTGGAAGCTGGATGTCTGGTATCCCCGCTGCGACCCGCGCATTCCTCTCAGGGCTCGGGAGCCAAAGGCGTCTGAGCGGTGTTCGCCGGGGCAAGTGGACATCCCATGGCTCCGGGAAACGATCAAGTTTTGTCTTGGAACCGCACTGGAATCGGGAGCCTTGACCTGGAGCACTGTCACCAAGCGGACCCCCTGCCTGGCTCGGTTCGGGAAGTGGGCGGCAGCCCTGGATACCCCCGGCGGATGCGTTGTCCCTCGCTCCTGCTTTCCGCCGCTGGACGAGCGCCCCGGAGACACGCCCCAGGCTCGCCGGTCAGCCCGTCAGGCCCCGCAACGTGAACGATGAGCTTCGGGCCGTCGTCGCGTTGATGAGGTTCGTGCTGGACAACCGGGAAGAATGCCAAAAGATCAGCGGCCCGTCGCCCTGGGATGACCTCACTGAGCTGCATCCAGCAATCTGGACTCGCCAGATCACCCGCAGCCCGAGCGCCCCGCTGGTGAATGACGAGCACTACATCGATGACCAGGCCCTCTCGCAGATCACCGCATACCTGCCGGTGATCGGCGCCAGCACCGACAAGAAGGTCACCGTCGCTCTCAACGGCACAGAGAAGATGCTGAAGGGCTGGGGTGACCCTCAAGCCATGCGGATGCTGCTGTTGCAGATCCTCACCGGCCGCAGGGCAAGCGAGATCAGCCTGTGCGACTTCGACTGCCTCTCGCCAGCCACCGATCGGGCCATCGAGGCAGCCGAGGGCGAGCAGGTCGCACGCTTCCGCTATGCACAGAGCAAGATCGACCGGGCGCCGGACACGATCCTCGTGGACGCCGAAGTTGTGGCGGTGATCGAAGAACAGCAGCAGTGGGTCCGCGACCACTTCCCTGGCCTCGAGGTCCGCTATCTCTTTCTCCAACGTGCCGCCAACAGCAACGGAACCAAGCCCTACGGAAGCTCCAACTACCGTCGAGCCCTGCGGGAGTTCAGTGAGCTGATCGACATCACCGACAGCAAGGGCCGCACGGTCCAGGTCAGCAAGACCCACCGGTTCCGGCACACCCGGATCACTCGGCTCGCCGAGCTGGGTCTTCCGGTTCACGTCCTCCAGCGGTATGCCGGGCACTCCAACCCGACCATGTCCATGCACTACGTGGCCCGGCGCGAGGAGCACTCCGAGCAAGCGTTCTTGGCCACCAGGAAGTTCAAGGCGGACGGCACCGCCGTGACGTTCTCCCGCGAGGACCACGACGGGATGCAACTGTTCAACCGGGCAGACCGCTTCCTGCCGCACGGCTACTGCCTGCTTCCTCCGCTCCAGTCCTGCGACAAGGGCAACGCCTGCCTGACCTGCTCGGTGTTCGTCACCGACTCAAGCCACCTGGAGACGCTGCGGCGACAACTCGCCGAGACCGAGGCCCTGATCCAGCGGCAGACCAGCGCGTTCCAGGCCCGGCACGGCAGGCCGATGCCCGCCGACAACGTGTGGCTCGTCCAGCGCAACGCCGAGCGTGACGCCCTGGCGAAGCTGCTGACCTCCATGCAGGAGAGCCCCGGGCGGCCCTGCCAGGGCGCCGGAAGCCCGACCGCCGGGCCGACCCCGATCACGATCGACACCACCCGCCACCGGAGGACGTGGCCGTGAACGACAACCGACAGCAGAGGATCGACACCCTCAAGCAAGCCGCCCGCCGCAAGTCGGAGGAGAAGGTGAAGGCCGCCGAGGCGGCCATACGGCGGCTGGTCAAGCGCGGCAAGCAGGTGACCTTCCAGGCCGTCCAGCGCGAGGCCGGCGTCTCGCAGAACTTTCTCTACAAAAACGCCGAGCTGCGGGCGAGGATCGAGCACCAGCGACGCACGCACCGACCGGCACCCCGGCCGGTCCCGACGCAGGGCGACAGCGGCAACAACATCGTGGCCGCGCTGACGGCCGAGGTCGCCCGACTGAAGAACCAGCACCGTCAGGAGGTCACCGAGCTACGGAAGGCGCTGGAGCAGGCGCACGGGGAGAACCTGGCTCTCCGCCGCGAACTTGAGCGCCGAGGGTGGTCGCCCCGCTAGCCCCAAGGCCGTTCAGTTTGTGGGTGGGTGGGGTTTGTCAAGGTAGCCGCGAGCTGTGGTTTCGCCGGACATGAGGAGCGGAGCCCCGGTAGAACT
>NZ_JBSFXK010000064.1:0-43163 GCF_053595355.1 Streptomyces sp. NPDC002513
ATCAGACACACCATGATCCAACCACAGACCACCACCAGGACGCTCACAGGGCGTCAGCAGACCAGCGCTCCCCGATTACCCGGTGAATGTTTACGTAGGGACGTGAGCACTCCCTTGGCGGGCCCACCGGCCCACGCAGGCCGCGGCCTTGGGGATTTGTCGACATCTGAGGGGTAATTTCCGCCTCTGCGGTGAAGGCCGCCCCTCCGGACGCGTAGTTTTGTCGATCGGGGCCGGGGCAGGCCGCGGCGTCGGCCGCTCGTGCCGTGCCACGGCCCCGCAAGGCGCAGCGTCGGCAACAGGCGTCCCCAGTAGGAGCAGTCTTGGCACGGAAGATCGGCAGCCGGTACACCGCGAACCAGATCCTGGGACGGGGGAGCGCCGGCACGGTGTGGCTCGGCGAGGGGCCGGACGGTCCCGTCGCGATCAAGCTTCTGCGGGAGGACCTCGCGTCCGACGAGGAGCTCGTGGGCCGCTTCGTCCAGGAGCGCACGGCGCTGCTGGGGCTGGACGATCCGCACGTGGTGTCCGTTCGGGACATGGTGGTCGACGGCACCGATCTGGCGCTGGTCATGGACCTGGTCCGGGGCACCGACCTGCGCACCCGTCTGGAGCGGGAGCGCCGCCTCGCGCCCGAGGCGGCGGTGGCGATCGCGGCGGACGTGGCGGACGGGCTGGCGGCGGCGCACGCGGCGGGCATCGTGCACCGGGACGTCAAGCCGGAGAACGTGCTGCTGGACATGCAGGGACCGCTGGGCCCGGGAGGCGCGCACCCGGCGCTGCTGACCGACTTCGGCGTGGCCAAGCTGATCGACTCGCCCCGCCGGACCAAGGCGACCAAGATCGTCGGAACCCCGGACTACCTGGCACCGGAGATCGTGGAAGGGCTGCCGCCGCGCGCGGCGGTCGACATCTACGCGCTGGCGACGGTCCTGTACGAGCTGCTGGCGGGCTTCACGCCGTTCGGCGGCGGCCATCCCGGGGCGGTGCTCCGTCGCCATGTCACCGAGACCGTGGTCCCGCTCCCGGGCGTCCCCGAAGAGCTGTGGCAGCTGATCATCCAGTGTCTGGCCAAGGCCCCCGCGTCCCGGCTGCGCGCCTCGGAGCTGGCGTCGCGGCTGCGGGAGCAGCTGCCGATGCTGGCGGGGCTGCCGCCGCTGGAGGTCGACGAGCCGGAGGCGGAGCCGGCGCAGGAGCCGGTCGAGGCGGCGGGGCCCGGAGAGCCCACGGCGGCACGGGTGCGGCGCGGGGCGGTGCCGCTGGTCCCGGGCGCGAAGCCCGACTCCAACCGGGACACCCACACGTCGATGCGAGTGCCGGGTCCGGACGAGCTGGCGGGCGGCGCCCGCGGCACGGCCCGTGCGCCCCGGGCCACAGGAGCCCCCCGCCCGGGCTCGGCCCGCCACCGCGTACGGGCCCGCCGCCGCCGGATCGCGCTGGGCGCGGCGACGGCGGTGCTGCTGGCGGCGGTCGGAGTCGGCACGTGGCTGGCCACCTCCGGAGGCGACAGCGCGGGCCCCTCGGGGGACACGAAGAACTCGGCCCCGGCATCCCCCTGAGCCCGGCCGGGTGCCGGTGCCCCCCTGCGGCGGCCGGGGTTCCGGGACCTACGGGGCCAGGGCCTCGGGGCCTGCGGTGCCAGGGTTCCGGGAGCCGGCCGCCCGGGGGCGCCCGCCGCACCGCACGGCTTCCCCGCGAGCCGTGCGGTCACCCGGCGCTGGCTTCCCGGCGGAGCCGTTACGCTGGATGCGTGGCAGTCGTCGATGTATCCGAAGAGCTCAAGTCCCTCTCCTCGACCATGGAGTCGATCGAGGCCGTTCTGGACCTCGAAAAGCTGAGGGCAGACATCGCCGTGCTCGAGGAGCAGGCGGCCGAGCCGTCCCTGTGGGACAACCCGGACGAGGCGCAGAAGATCACCAGCAAGCTCTCCCACCTCCAGGCCGAGGTGAGGAAGGCCGAGAACCTGCGCGGCCGGATCGACGACCTCGGTGTGCTCTTCGAGCTCGCCGAGGCGGAGGACGACCCGGACGCCCGGACCGAGGCCCAGGGCGAGCTCGCCGAGGTCAGGAAGGCGCTGGACGAGATGGAGGTCCGGACGCTCCTGAGCGGCGAGTACGACTCCCGGGAGGCGCTCGTCAACATCCGCGCCGAGGCCGGCGGCGTCGACGCGGCCGACTTCGCCGAGCGGCTCCAGCGCATGTACCTGCGCTGGGCGGAGCGGCACGGGTACAAGACGGAGATCTACGAGACGTCGTACGCGGAAGAGGCGGGGATCAAGTCCACGACCATCGCCGTCCTGGTGCCGTACGCCTACGGCACCCTCTCCGTCGAGCAGGGCACCCACCGGCTGGTCCGTATCTCCCCCTTCGACAACCAGGGGCGTCGGCAGACCTCCTTCGCCGGTGTCGAGGTCCTTCCGGTCGTGGAGCAGTCCGACCACGTCGAGATCGACGACTCCGACCTCCGGGTCGATGTGTTCCGCTCCTCCGGCCCCGGCGGCCAGGGCGTCAACACGACCGACTCCGCCGTGCGGATCACGCACCTGCCCACCGGCCTCGTGGTCACCTGCCAGAACGAGCGGTCCCAGATCCAGAACCGGGCCTCCGCGATGAACGTCCTGCAGGCCAAGCTCCTCGAACGGCGTCGTCAGGAGGAGCAGGCCAGGATGGACGCCCTCAAGGGCGACGGCGGCAACTCCTGGGGCAACCAGATGCGTTCGTACGTCCTGCACCCGTACCAGATGGTCAAGGACCTGCGCACCGGCTACGAAATGGGCAACCCCGAGGCCGTGTTCAACGGTGAGATCGACGGGTTCATCGAGGCCGGTATTCGCTGGCGCAAGCAGCAGGAGAAGTAACACCGGCGGCGCACGGCGACATCGTCGCCAAAAGCAGCGCTTTGTCGACAAGGCAACTGCCCCAGCTCCTGGGGCAGTTGCCTTTTCTGTCGCCCGATGTCTGGGTCTTACATCACACTTACAGCTCGACCTCTCCCGCAAATGGCGTCGTACTGGACATCGCGTGCGCAACGACCTTGACGTTGCTTTGAAAAATCGGAAGGGTAAAGCGCGGCATGCGTATCTACGGGGTGCATGTGAACCGGGGGGCTCAGCACAGTCGTCCCCGATGCCGTGGCCCCGGGCGCTGCTCCATTGACGATCAGCTACTGGGGGTAGCAGCGAGATGACCAAGAAGACGCGGATCCGCCTGGCGCGGGTGGCCGCCGGTGCGGTGATCGCCGCAGGTGCGTCACTGACCGTCGTCGGTGTTGCTTCGGCATCCGACAAGTCCGAGAGTGACGGCGCGGCCGTCAGTATCGGTATCAGCATCGGTGACGAGACCGAGATCCCGACCACCCCGCCCACCGGGATCCCGACGGACCCGACCCCGACCGACCCGGCCCCGACCGACCCGACCCCGACGGACCCGACAGACCCGCCGTCGACCCCGCCGGTCACGACCGAGCCGACGGACGACCCGACCCAGCCCACCGACAACCCGACCGAGCCGACGGACGACCCGACCGACGGCAACGGCAATGGGAACGGCAACGGCAACGGGAACGGGAACGGCGGTGGCGGCCACGACAACGGCGGCGGCAACGACACCAACCCGGACGGCGGGAACAGCCCGGTGCAGCAGGGCAAGGGTTCCTCGGGCCTGACCGACACCGGTTCGGACGCCGCGAATTCCCAGGCCTCCGCCCAGGGCGGCGGCAAGCAACTGGCCGAGACGGGTGCGGGACAGACCACGTTCCTGCTGGTCGGCGCCGCCACGATGATTGCCGGAGGCGTTGGCTTCCGTGTGCTGCCGCGCCTCATGGAGGGCCGCGGCCAGGCCTCCGCCTGACGCACACCATGACGCCGTGATGCCGGAACGGGGCGGCCGGCACCTGATCGACGGGCACCCGATCCACGGATGCCCGTCCACGGATATCCCTCCGTGAGGGTCCGGTCCACGGGCGCTCGGTTCCTGAGCGCCCGGCCCGCCCCCGAGGGGGCAGGCGCACGGTGAGAACGGCAAGAAACACGTGAGAAGGGCCCGGGGCCATCATCAGCCCCGGGCCCTTCCCGTGTGTCCGTCGTCTTCCGGGCGCCGTGACGCCCGTCCGGCGGGCGCGTGCGGCAGACGCGCCGCAGAGCCGCTCCGTACGCCATCCCGCCCCGCTGTGCGGCCGCCCCGGGCCGCCGTGTCCTACGCCGTCTGGTGCGCCAGCAGCGCCACGGCCGCGATCAGCACGGCCAGGAGCGCGATCAGCGCCGCCGGATTCAGCCCTGACCAGGGGCTTTCCTGCTGGAGTCGCTCACGGCTCGCACGGCAGACGGGGCAGCGGCCCTCACTCACGGGCGCCGCGCAGTTCGCGCACACCAATCGGTCGTACGTCATGCGCCTCACCCTCCTTGTGCCGCTTCCACACACAACGCTTCCGGGAACGCAACCGTTCCCCACTCCACTGTGCCAGGTTCCGCGAGTCGCTGCGCGGGCTCGGTCGGCCAAGCGCTCGGCGGCAGACCGGCCAAGGGCTCGGTGGAAGGACGGTCAAGGGCACGGCGGCAGGGACAAAACGCGCAACTCTTGTGCAACCCCACCCGGCGCCTGCGCTTGCGCACCCGGTTCGCGTATGGTCACGCTCACCTACCCCAACGGCCCGTGGTGCATCCGTGATCCGATTTGACAACGTCTCCAAGGTCTACCCCAAGCAGAACCACCCTGCGCTCCGGGATGTCTCCCTGGAGGTGGAGAAAGGCGAGTTCGTCTTCCTCGTAGGGTCCTCCGGCTCCGGAAAATCCACCTTCCTGCGGCTGATCCTCCGCGAGGAGCGGTGCAGCACCGGACAGGTGCACGTTCTGGGCAAGGACCTCGCCCGTCTCTCCAACTGGAAGGTGCCGCAGATGCGCCGCCAGCTCGGGACGGTGTTCCAGGACTTCCGCCTTCTGCCGAACAAGACGGTCGCCGAGAACGTGGCCTTCGCGCAGGAGGTCATCGGCAAGTCGCGCGGCGAGATCCGCAAGTCCGTGCCCCAGGTGCTCGACCTCGTCGGGCTCGGCGGCAAGGAGGACCGGATGCCCGGCGAACTGTCCGGTGGTGAGCAGCAGCGCGTCGCCATCGCGCGGGCCTTCGTCAACCGGCCCAAGCTGCTGATCGCCGACGAGCCCACCGGCAACCTCGACCCGCAGACCTCCGTCGGCATCATGAAGCTGCTCGACCGGATCAACCGGACGGGCACGACCGTGGTGATGGCGACCCACGACCAGAACATCGTGGACCAGATGCGCAAGCGCGTCATCGAGCTGGAGAAGGGCCGCCTCGTCCGCGACCAGGCACGCGGCGTCTACGGCTACCAGCACTGAGTTCCACGGAAAGGCTTGAGCAGACGCCATGCGCGCGCAGTTCGTTCTGTCGGAGATCGGTGTCGGTCTCCGCCGCAATCTGACGATGACCTTCGCGGTGATCGTCTCGGTCGCCCTCTCCCTCGCCCTGTTCGGCGGTTCGCTGCTGATGAGCGACCAGGTCAACCAGATGAAGGGCTACTGGTACGACAAGGTCAACGTCTCGATCTTCCTGTGCAACAAGAGCGACGCGGCGTCCGACCCCAACTGCTCCAAGGGCGCGGTCACCGAGGAGCAGAAGAAGCAGATCCTCGGCGATCTCGACAAGATGACGTCCGTCGTCCAGAAGGTGACCTACGAGTCCCAGGACGATGCCTACAAGCACTACAAGGAGCAGTTCGGCGACTCCCCGCTGGCCAGTTCGCTGACCCCGGACCAGATGCAGGAGTCGTACCGCATCAAGCTGAAGAACCCGGAGCAGTACCAGGTCATCGCGAGCGCCTTCAACGGCCGCGACGGCGTGCAGTCGGTGCAGGACCAGAAGGGCATCCTCGACAACCTCTTCGGCCTGCTGAACGGCATGAACTGGGCCGCTCGCGCGGTGATGGCGATGATGCTGGTCGTCGCGCTGATGCTGATCGTCAACACGGTGCGCGTCTCCGCGTTCAGCCGTCGTCGTGAGACCGGCATCATGCGCCTGGTCGGTGCCTCCGGCTTCTACATCCAGGCGCCGTTCATCATGGAGGCCGCGGTCGCCGGGCTCATCGGCGGCACGGTGGCGTGCGGATTCCTCCTGATCGCGCGGTACTTCATCATCGACCACGGCCTGGACCTGTCCCACAAGCTGAATCTCATCAACTTCATCGGCTGGGACGCCGTCCTGACGAAGCTCCCGCTGATACTCGCCACAAGCCTTCTGATGCCGGCGCTGGCCGCGTTCTTCGCGTTGCGCAAGTACCTGAAGGTGTGACGCATGCCAACAGGGCCGTACGGGCAACCGCCCGTGCGGCCCTGTGCGTTGTCCTAGACTCACCCGCATGTCCGGCCGTGACCTGTTCTGTCAGCCCCGCCGCGTTCGCCACGGGGCGGCTCTGACGTTGGTCTTTGCGAGCGTCCTCGTCGCCGGAGCGGCGACGGGCTCGTTCGGCGAGGCCGTCCGGAAGACCCCCGACGCCGGGGCCGCGGCCCCGGCGGGACACGCCGACGCCGTCGCCGAGGCGGCCGCGCGGGCGATGGCCGACGGCAAGTCGCCCATGGAGGCGGCCGAGCGTGCCGTCAGCCGCAGCGGCGACCGCTGGAGCGCCGTCTACTCCCAGGGCGAGTACGAGGAGTTCCAGGAAGCCCTCGACGGGCAGTACACCGGCGTCGGACTGTCGGCGCGGCGCGAGCGCGACGGCCGGATCGAGGTGACCCAGGTGCAGCCCGGCTCGCCCGCGGCCGCCGCCGGGATCCGCTGCGGCGACCGGCTGCGCAGCGTCGACGGCAGGGACGTCGGCGGCAGGCCCGTCACCGAGGTCGTCTCCTTGCTCCGCGGCGACTTCGACGGCGCCGACGACGCTGCCGCCGGCACCCGGGTCAGGCTCGGCCTGCAGCGCGGCACGCAACGCTGGAGCGAGGAACTGCGCCGGGCCCGGCTGTCCACGGACTCGGTGACCGTGCGCAGGCTGGCCGGCGGCGTCACCCTGATCCGGGTCGCGGCCTTCACCAAGGGCTCCGGCGACCTCGTACGCGACGCCGTCGACCACGCCCCCGAGGGCGCCGGGATCGTCCTCGACCTGCGCGGCAACTCCGGCGGCCTGGTCACCGAGGCCGTCACCACCGCCTCCGCCTTCCTCGACGGGGGGCTCGTGGCGACGTACGACGTCGACGGCGACCAGCGCGTCCTGCACGCCGACCCGGGCGGCGACACCACCAGACCCCTGGTCGCGCTCGTCGACGGCGGCACGATGAGCGCGGCCGAACTGCTCACCGGTGCCCTCCAGGACCGCGGCCGGGCGGTCGTCGTGGGCACCCGCACCTTCGGCAAGGGCTCGATCCAGATGCCGAGCCGCCTGCCCGACGGGTCCGTGGCGGAGCTGACCGTCGGGCACTACCGCACCCCCGCGGGCCACAGTGTCGAACGTCGGGGCATCACCCCCGACCTGGAGGCCGGGGAGGAGGCCCTGGAGCGGGCCGAGACGGTCCTCAGCGGCCTGGGCGACGCTTCGTAGCGAGGTGTCGCACCCGCGTGAGCGAGGTGCTGCACACCTCCCAGTGCTCGACGCGCCGCACTCTCCGTAATCGGGTTCCCCCGGCACCCCCCTGTAGTGCGAAAATGGACGGCACTATGGCAAAGGAAAAAGGGCGCAAGCTGATCGCGCAGAACAAGAAGGCGCGGCACGACTACCACATCCTCGACACGTACGAGGCCGGTCTCGTGCTGACCGGGACCGAGGTCAAGTCGCTGCGCCAGGGACGGGCCTCGCTGGTCGACGGCTTCGTACAGCTGGACGCGCACGAGGCGTGGCTGCACAACGTGCACGTGCCGGAGTACAGCCAGGGCACCTGGACGAACCACAGCGCGCGCCGCAAGCGGAAGCTGCTGCTGCACCGCGTCGAGATCGACAAGCTGGAGTCGAAGTCCCAGGAGACGGGTCACACGATCGTGCCCCTCGCCCTGTACTTCAAGGACGGCCGGGCCAAGATCGAGATCGCGCTGGCGAGGGGCAAGAAGGAGTACGACAAGCGGCAGACGCTCCGCGAGAAGCAGGACCGCCGCGAGGCCGACCGGGCGATGTCGGCGGCACGGCGCCGGCAGCGGGCCTGAGCCGCCCAGGCGGGGAATGATCCGGCGCCCGGCACGGTTGAACCGGGTGTCGCGGCGGGATGACCGCCGGGAATACGGTGGCATCGAGGTGCGATGGTCACGTACGATGCTGTCTGCACCGCATGCCGGTGTGAGCATTGAAAAATCAACATGGGGATGATCGGTTTCGACAGCGGCTGTCGAAGCAGGGGAAGCGTGTCGAGGAAGCGGCCATGATCTCGTAAACCACAGGCCGAAAAATATAATCGCCAACACCAAGCGCGATTCCTTCGCCCTCGCTGCCTAAGTAGCGACTTGCGAAGTGTCAGCCCGGGGCTGTTCCCGACCCGGATCCTGGCATCAGCTAGGGGACTAAACCTTGATCCCGGTCACGGGGTGAAGAGGGAAACCACACAGTGACTGAGCCCGTCGGAGACTTGTCCGCGTGATCTCCGGGGCCGAGAAAAGCGAAGCGGACTGCACACGGAGAAGCCCTGATTCCGCACCGTTGGACGCGGGTTCGATTCCCGCCATCTCCACGATCGGGTCCGGGGGCATGCCCCCGGACCCACACCCCATGTGGGCAAGGCCTCGCTGCTTTCGGGCAGCGGGGCCATTGTCGTATCCGAAGACCGCCGGGGCGGGGGTACACCGCCGACGCCTGTGCACGGCAAGCCATACGCGTCAGGATGCAGCACCAAGGGCTACGGCGCGGCAGCCCTCAACTCGAACCAGACGGTCTTGCCGATGCCGCCGGGGCGGGGTTCGGCGCCCCACTCCTCCGCCAGCGCCGCCACCAGGGCCAGGCCCCGGCCGGACTCGTCGTCCGACGCGGCCTGGCGGGGGGGGGGGTGGGCAGTGTGCCGTCCGCGTCCGTCACCGAGACGCGGAGGCGGTCGGCCTCCAGGACGCAACGGGCCCGCATCTCACGGCCCGGCGGGACCTTGGCGTGGCGGTAGGCGTTCGTCATCAGCTCGCTGAGCAGGAGGACCGCCGTGTCCGTCACCTCGTCGGGGAGTTTCCAGGACGCGGCCTGTTCGCGCAGGAGGGTGCGGGCCCGGCCCACGCTGCGGGCATGGCGGGGGAGGCGCCACTCGATGTCCTTCGGGAGTGCGGAGGGGGAGGGGCGGGAGGCGGGGCCCGCGGGAGGCGTCGGCATGCGTGCTGGGTTCCTTGCGTGTGATTCTCCGTCGTTTGCCGTGATCAGACTGGGTGCTGCTGCCTAGCCTCGGGAGTGGCGGGACGGGTACGCGGCGTGGCTGTACCCGGTGTGGCGGCGGGAGGCGGTGGGTGCGCGTGGTGTCGGGGGAGTCCCAGCAGGCGCAGCAGAACTGGCGGTACTGCGGTGGGCAGGTCAAGCTGTGGCGGGAGGAGGCGGGAGTCAGCCGCCGGGCACTGGCCGACGAGGCCGGCTACGACTACGAGTACGTCAAGTCCATGGAGTGCGGAAGGCGACGCCCGACGCTCAGGCTGCTACAGGTCGCGGATCAGATGTGCGGGGCGCGGGGCAAGCTGGTCGCGGCTCATGAGTACCTGAAGCCGGAAAGGTTCCGCTCGTACGCAGAGGATTACGTGCGCTACGAAGCCGAGGCGATCTCCTTGGGCTCCTATCAGCCCCTCCATATTCCGGGTCTTCTGCAGACCGAGGAGACCATCCGGGCGCTGCTCAACGCGTACCTTCCCCCGCTCGACGACGAGACGATCGATGAGCGGGTCGCAGGGCGGCTGGAGCGGCAGATGTTGCTGAACAAGCGGACCAGGGCGTTCAGTTATGTCATCGGTGAGGCGGCGCTGAGGAACCCGGTCGGCGGTACCGAAGTGCACCAGCGGCAGTTGCTCAGGCTGTTGGAGGCGGGCGAGGCGCGTAACGTGACCATTCAGGTGCTGCTGTTCGTAGGCGCGGGTCCCGGTGTGGATGGTCCGTTCGTGCTGATGGAAACGGCCGAGCACGAGTTGCTGGTCTACGAAGAGGGGCACGAGACGGGAAGGCTGTACGCAGACGCCGATAAGGTCAGCGCCATTGTTCAGAGGCATGCCATGATCCTCCGGCAGGCTCTCAGCCCTGACGAGTCGGCGCGATTCATCACCAAGTTGATGGAGGAGCTGTGAGAACCGAGTTGACCTGGTTCAAGTCCAGCTACAGCAACAGCGGTGGCGGCGAATGCCTCGAAGTCGCCTACAACGTAAGTGAATCCAGGCACCGCAGCGCCCGCACCGTCCACGTCCGTGACTCGAAGCTCGGCGCTCGAAGCCCCCGCTTCGCTGTCCCCGCGTACGCCTGGACCGCGTTCCTCGCGTACGCCTCGCGCGAGACCTGAGTCGCACGGCCCACCGCAGCACGAACCAGTTCGTCGGCCTTCTTCTCGACCTCGGCAAGGAACGCCGGAGGCGCTCCGCCCGCGACATGCTGCTCGTCCGGGTCGTACTCCCACTGCCACGTCATGCGGACACTGCCCGCAGTGCCTCCGCCTCGATGGCGGCCAGGTCGTTCATGCCGGATCGGAAGGCGGGGTCTTCCTTGCTGTTCGTCTCCTGCACCGTGGCGAGTGCGGCGCGGTGGCGGGCGGACAAATCCGGACGGCGTTCGATCTCGACCTGTGCGTGCCAGTACGTGAGCCAGTGCTGGAGGTGCCCGATCCTTCCGTCCGAGATCGCGGCGGCAAGGGCCTGTTCCTTGTGCCTCTCCATGTCGCCGAGTCTGTGGGGAGCGACGCGGGCGAGTGCGACACGGACGGCCTCGGGGTTCGCTCCGGTCGGGCGATCAGCTCATGCCCGTGATCAGGCTGGGTGGTCACGCGAGGCTCCTGCGGTGGGTGCTCCCTGCTGCCTACGATAGTGGGCCGCCCCGCAATGACCGGCCCGTTCCGGCACTGCTGTCCTCGGTGGACATCCGTACCGCACGCCTCTGCCCCACCGCGATCAGCAAGGCGAGGAGCGCCGCCGCGCTCGGCACCGTGAAGCCCGTCGTCGGCGACAGGTGGTCCGCCGCCCAGCCGCCCGTGGCGGAGCCGCCGGCCACGCCGCCCAGCAGGGCCGTCACCGCGAGGGTCATGCCCTCGTTGAGGCGGCCCTCGGGGGTGCGCCGCTGGACCAGGGACATCGCCGTGACCATCGTGGGCGCGGTGGCCATGCCCGCGAGGAGCAGGGCGGGGGCGAGGGCGGCGAGGGAGCCGGTGGTGCGGGCCGCGAGCAGGGGCAGTGACATGAGGGCGGCCATGACCGCCAGGCACCACAGGTAGCGGCGCTCGGCAGGCCCTGAGGGCCGCAGGGTGCCGTAGAGCAGACCGGCCGCGCACGATCCGGCGGCCTGGAGCGCGAGGACCGGACCGGCGAGGGCCTTGTGGCCGTGCGCGTCCGCGAACGCGATGGTCACCACCTCCATCGAGCCGAACACCGCTCCCGTGGCGAGGAGACCGAGCAGCAGCGCGGGCATGCCGGGCGCGCGGAACGGGGCCGTCGCACGGGCCCCCCGGCTCGGCGGCGGTTCCGTGGCGCGCTGTGCCGTGAACACCAGCATGCCCGTGAGCAGCAGGATCCCGCCGATCAGGGTCCCGGCCTCCGGGAAGAGCCGGGTGCAGAGGAGGGCGGCGAGCACCGGGCCCAGCATGAAGCACAGCTCGTCCATCGCCTGTTCGAAGGAGTTCGCGGTGTGCAGGGCGGCCGGGTCGTCGCGGAGGAGATGGGCCCAGCGGGCGCGGGACAGGCCGCCGATGTTGGGGGTCGTGGCGGTGGCGGCGTAGGCGGCGAACAGGGTCCAGTCGGGGGCGTCGTAGTGCACGCAGAGCAGCAGGGCCAGACCGCCGAGCAGGGCGAACGCCGTGGCCGGGACGGCGATCCGGGCCTGGCCGTGGCGGTCGATGAGCCGCGCGACCCAGGGGCCGGCCACGGCCGTCGCCGCGAGGCCGGTGGCGGTGACGGCGCCGGCGAGGGCGTACGAGCCGCGGGCGCCCGCGATCATGATGACCGCGCTCACGCTGAACATGCCGATGGGAAGACGGGCGATGAGGTTCCCGGTCGTGAAGGCACGGGTGCCGGGCAGGGTGAAGAGGCGGAGATAGGGATTGCGGGACCGGAGGGCGGGGGCGAGGGCGGGCGGTTGCGGCATGGAGCAACCGTCGCCCGCCTCCTGACCTGCGGTCCAACATCTATTCCGTGGTGATTGACGCATCCGGGTTGTAGGTTCTGCGGATGCCCGCAGCCACCGTCGACCCCCGTCTGCTCCGCGCCTTCCTCGCCGTCGCCGAGGAACTCCACTTCACCCGTGCCGCGACCCGGCTGTACGTCGCCCAGCAGGCGCTCAGCCGCGACATCCGCCGGCTCGAACGGGAGCTGGGCGCCGAGCTGTTCAACCGCACCACCCGCCAGGTGTCCCTGACCCCGGACGGTGTGCGCCTGCTGCCGTACGCGCGCCGGGTGCTTCAGGCGCAGAGCGCGCTGCTCGCCGCGTTCGGGCGGGACGGCGAGCCGGACCGGCCGCTGCTGGTGGACGTCAACAGCCCGGGACTGATCGGCAGCCGCGTTCTCGACCGCGCTCGTGAACTGGTCCCGGACGCCGAACTGATGACGCGTTACGAGAGCGGCCTGACCGGGGCCGCCACGGAGATCCTCGCCGGGCGGCTCGACGCGTCGTTCGGGCGGTTCGCCGGGCTGGATCCGGCGGTGCGGACCCGGCTCGAACAGCAGCCCGTGCGGTACGAGCGGATGGCGATCATCCTGCCCGAGAACCACCGTCTGGCGCCCCTGGCCGAGGTGCCGCTGTCCGCACTGGCCGGCGAGACGGTGTACGCGGGCGCGGGGAACCCCCGCACACCGGAGTGGACCGACCTCGCGCGCCGCCTGTTCGAGAGCCGGGGTATCGCCGTCGCACCGCCCGCGCCGCTGGCCGTCGGGACGGAGGAGTTCCAGCGGATCATGGCGAAGAAGGGGCACCCGATCCTGGCGGTGACGGACTTCCCGCCCATGCCGCGCACGGTCCTGCGACCGCTGGTCGACCCGGTGCCGCTGTCCCCCGTGTCGCTGGTGTGGCGCAAGGGCGCGGCCCACCCCGGGATCGACGCGCTGCGACGGGCGGCGGCCGAGACCGGTGCCGCCGAGGGGTGGCTGCGGCGGCCTCCCGGGGCATGGCTTCCTGCCGTCGACGCGGAGGTCATGGAGATCCGTCCGGGGCGGGCCGTGGGCTGAGGGGGCGTGAGGAGGCCGCGGGGACGGGGCGGCGGCTGTCCGGGGCCGCCATGGGGCGCATCGGCGCGGCGGGCGCGCTCGGCGGCGTCGGCATCAACCTCGCCTTCCGGCAGCTCTTCCTCCCCTGCGGCTCCGGCACGGGCGCCTTCGTCGCGTTCCTCGCCTTCTGCGGCACGGCCCTTCGTGGCCACCTGGGCCGTATACCTTCGCCGCCCGGCCGGCGAAGCCCAGGCCACAGCCGCCGCGTCGGAGGCGAAGCCGCGGCTCGGCTGGGCCGAAGTCCGACGTAACACCGGCGACATGAAGCGGAACCGAGCCTGTCATGCGCTGTTGACAGGCTCGGTCGGCACACAGGTACGGCGTGTACGACCGGTATGCCGACTCCAGTGCGGGAGGAGAGTGATGGACGACGGACAGCAGCGACCAGAACACGGCCCGCTCGCGGGTTTCACCGTGGGTGTGACGGCCGCGCGGCGGGCCGACGAGCTGGGCGCCCTGCTGCGGCGCCGCGGCGCGACCGTGCTGCACGGGCCCGCCCTGCGCATCGTGCCGCTCGCCGACGACGGTGATCTGCTCGCCGCCACCAAGGAGTTGATCGACCAGCCGCCGGACGTCGTGGTCGCCACCACCGCGATCGGCTTCCGCGGCTGGATCGAGGCCGCCGACGGCTGGGGTCTCGGCGAGGATCTGGTCACCCGGCTGCGCGGGGTGCGGCTGCTCGCGCGCGGGCCCAAGGTGAAGGGCGCGATCAGGGCCGCCGGGCTGACCGAGGAGTGGTCGCCCCCCTCCGAGTCCATGGCCGAGGTGCTGGACCGGCTCCTGGAGGAGGGCGTCGACGGCCGCCGGGTGGTCGTCCAACTGCACGGCGAGCCGTTGCCCGGCTTCGTGGAGGCGCTGCGCGCCGCGGGCGCCGAGACCGTCGGGGTGCCCGTGTACCGGTGGATGCCGCCGCAGGACATCGCGCCCCTGGACCGGCTGCTGGACGCGACCGTCGCCCACGGCCTGGACGCGCTCACCTTCACCAGCGCGCCCGCCGCCGCGTCCGTGCTCTCCCGCGCCGAGGAACGCGGGCTGCTGTCCGGGCTGCTGGCCGCGCTCCACCACGACGTGCTGCCCGCCTGCGTCGGACCCGTCACCGCGCTGCCGCTCCAGGCCCGCGGCATCGCCACGGTCCAGCCCGAACGTTTCCGGCTCGGCCCGCTCGCGCAACTGCTGTGCCGGGAACTGCCCGCCCGGGCCCGTACGTTGCCCCTCGCCGGCCACCAGGTGGAGATCCGCGGCCATGCCGTGCTGGTGGACGGAGCGCTGCGGCCCGTACCCCCCGCCGGGATGTCCCTGCTGCGCGCGCTGGCCCGGCGGCCCGGCTGGGTGGTCGCCCGGGCCGAGCTGCTCCGGGCGCTGCCGGGCGCCGGGCGCGACGAGCACGCGGTGGAAACGGCGGTGGCCCGTCTGCGGACGGCCCTGGGCTCCCCCCGACTGATCCGGACGGTGGTCAAACGCGGCTACCGCCTGGCACTCGACCCGCCGGCCGACTCCCCGTACGCCGACACCTGAGCCCACCCGGAGTGCCGGCCCCGTCTCCGCGTCACCGGTCCGGTCCAGGCCGCCCGCCCGGACCTGAGCCGTATCGATGCCGCAAGCTTTCCCGGGGCAGGTGCGGGAAGGCACCCTAGGGGGTACGAACGAGGGTGCGAACCCCGCGCGCCCCAACGCGGACGCGCCCCCGGCGGACCTCACCGGCCGTCGCCCGCGGCGGCAACTCCAAGGCGGTGACAGGCACATGGCATCGGGAACGGACACGGCCGCGGCCTCGTACGAGCTGCGGTTCGACTCCGGGCGGATCTGTCTGGATCTGCTGACGACGACGCATCCCGAGGAACGGCTCGACTCGGTGGAGCGGTTGCGGGCCTGGATCGCCGGTGCCGGGCTGGTACCCCGGGGTACCCCGCTCGCGGGGGTGGACGCGGGGTGGCTGAGGGCCTTTTGGGAACTGCGCCTCCACCTCGGGACGCTGGTGCGCGGGGAACTGGAGGGGCGGCCCGCTCAGGGGGCGCTGGCACGAGTGAACGCGGTGGCGCGGCAGGCGCCGCCCGTGCCGTGCGCGGTCCGCGCGGAGGGCGGCGCGCTGGTACGGCGGCTGCGCGCGCTGCCGGGCTGCGAGGAACTGCTGGCCGTGGTGGCCCGGGAGGCGATCGAGCTGCTGACGGACCCCGGGGCCCGGGCCGGCCTGCGGCAGTGCGCGGGCGACAACTGCCCCGTCGTCTACCTGGACACCTCCCGCGGCCGGCGCCGCCGCTGGTGCTCCAGCGAGATCTGCGGCAACCGGGAGCGGGTGGCCCGCCATCGCCGCCGGGCCGCGCTCGCGCGGGCATAGCGGGCGTCACAGGCTCTGCGGGGGGAAGCGCGCCCGCGGAGGCGAAAAAGGGCATCCGTGGAATTCACGGAAAACGGGCGACTCACCACGATAAGCGGCTGAAAGCGACCGGTGAATCGGCCGTCCCGGACCATTCCCCGTCGAAGTCCATCCGAATTTTCACACGGCGAGCCGGCGCGGCCCGGGAGTGAAGCCTCCGCCCGCCGTGACCGGGGCCTCTCGCGGAGGGCGGCCGTATATCCCGTTAGGGCGGAAATAGGTGCCCGCGAGCGGGGCTCCGCACACCTCGTCCAGGAAAAGTGTGCGGTCCCTTTGAACACCGGCGCCTCCGTCTGCGTACCCGGATGTGAGCGACCGACTGGGGGAACCCCCGGACACCGGAGGTAGGCGTGCGCAAGGATTCCGCCGTGGCTGATGAAGGAAGGCCAAGAGCCCGGCATCGCATGACCCCGTCCGCCGCGTCTTCTTCGACCGAGCCGGACGAGGAGTTGATGCGTGCCCTGTACCGGGAACACGCGGGACCCCTGCTCGCCTATGTGCTGCGCCTGGTCGCGGGCGACCGGCAGCGCGCCGAGGACGTCGTGCAGGAGACACTCATCCGTGCCTGGAAGAACGCCGGCCAGCTCAATCGAGCGACCGGTTCGGTACGCCCCTGGCTGGTGACGGTCGCCCGGCGCATCGTCATCGACGGCCACCGCAGCCGGCAGGCCCGGCCGCAGGAGGTCGACTCGTCGCCGCTGGAGGTCATCCCCGCGGAGGACGAGATCGACAAGGCGTTGTGGCTGATGACACTGTCGGACGCGCTGGACGACCTGACCCCGGCGCACAGGGAGGTCCTGGTCGAGACGTACTTCAAAGGACGTACGGTCAACGAGGCGGCCGCAACGCTCGGCATCCCCAGCGGAACGGTGCGCTCCAGGGTGTTCTACGCCCTGCGGTCCATGAAGCTGGCACTGGAGGAGCGGGGGGTGACGGCATGAGCATTCCGTACGGCGGGTTCGGTACCGGAGGCCCCGGGGCCGTAAGAGGTCCACAGGGACCACAGGAAGAGGGCGACATCCACGAAGCCGTCGGCGCCTATGCCCTCGGCGTCCTGGACGACGCCGAGGCGACGGCCTTCGAGGCCCATCTCGCCACCTGCGACTGGTGCGCCCGGCAACTGGACGACCTCGCGGGTATGGAACCGATGCTGGCCGCACTCGCGGACCTGCCCGGCAGCCAGGGCAGCCCGGCCATCGCCGAGTCCCTGTCCGCGAAGCCCGGTCCACGGCTGGTGGAACGGCTGGTCGACGAGGTGACCGAGCGGCGCGCCCGGAAGCGCCGCCGCGGCTTCTACCTGGTGGCGGCCGCCGCCGCGCTGATCATCGGCGGCCCGCTCACCGTGCTGGCGGTGAACGGCGGCGACAGCGGCACCGCCCAGGACCCGATGGCCATGGGCCCCGCCCAGCAGGCCTTCGAGGTCATGAAGGACAAGCACGGCGCGACCGACCCGACCACCAAGGTCAACGCCGTGGTCGCGATGGAGCCCAGGGACTGGGGCACTCACGCCGTGCTCCAGCTCAAGAACGTCAAGGGTCCGCTCAAGTGCTCCCTGATCGCCGTCGGCAAGAACGGAGAGCGCGAGACGGTCACCTCCTGGTCCGTCCCCGCGTGGGGCTACGGCATCGCGAACGCCAAGAGCGAGAACGCGATGAAACCGCTGTACGTGCACGGTGGCGCCGCCTTCACGCCGAACCAGATCGACCACTTCGAGGTCATGACGTTCGACGGCAAACGGCTGGTGGAGGTGAACGCGTAGGCGTCCGAGCTCCGGCCTGAGCATCTCCCGTGGCGCATGGACGAGCGCGCCGCGGGCCGACGTGCGCCAAGGGGTCCGTAGCAGGTCCGTAGCCTCTTCGGGCCCTTTTCGCGTACGGTAGACGGCTGCCCAGCACGTCAGAAGGGGGCCCGGTGGCCGCTCAGGTTCAACAGGAAACGGCGCTCGGTCCGGTCGGCAAGTCCGCGCACGACTCGCTCCGCGACCGAGAGATCCACGCCGAACAGGAACACCTGGACCGGGTGTACCGGCGCCTCGAGGAGAAGATCCACGAGGCGGAGTTCCTGATGAACGACGCCGCCCAGCGCGGCCAGGTCGGCACGCCCGGGGCGCTGGCCGAGCGGGACGCGCAGGTCTTCCGGGCGGGCATCCACCTCAACCGGCTCAACAACGAGTTCG
The DNA here is from genome assembly GCF_053595355.1 of Streptomyces sp. NPDC002513. Lineage (NCBI taxonomy): Bacteria > Bacillati > Actinomycetota > Actinomycetes > Kitasatosporales > Streptomycetaceae > Streptomyces > Streptomyces sp. NPDC002513. The sequence continues at coordinate 17,885 of NZ_JBSFXK010000064.1, forward strand.
AGGACTTCCTCTTCGGCCGGATCGACCTGCTGCTCGGCAAGGACGGCAAGAAGGGACCGGACGGCGCGTACACGGCCGTCGAGCCCGCCGAGGGCGCGGTGCGCCCCGACAACACCGCCGACATCGCCGAGACCCTGCACATCGGCCGCCTCGGCGTCCTCGACGAGGAGTACGCGCCCCTGGTCATCGACTGGCGCGCCCCGGCCGCCGCCCCGTTCTACCGGTCCACCCCGGCCGACCCCGGGCGGGTCGTCCGCCGGCGGGTCATCCGCTCCAAGGGCCGCCGTGTGCTCGGCGTCGAGGACGACCTGATGCGCCCCGAGCTGAAGGCGGCCCTCGACGGCTGCGAGCTGCCGGTGATCGGCGACGGTGCCCTGATGGCGGCCCTCGGCCAGGCCCGCACCCACACCATGCGGGACATCGTGGCGTCCATCCAGGCCGAGCAGGACCTGGTCATCCGGGCCCCCGCCGCCTCCGTGGCCTACGTCGAGGGCGGCCCCGGCACCGGCAAGACGGCCGTCGCCCTGCACCGGGCCGCGTACCTGCTCTACCAGGACCGGCGCCGGTACGCGGGCGGCATTCTGATCGTCTCGCCCACCCCGCTGCTGGTCGCGTACACCGAGGGCGTGCTGCCCTCGCTCGGCGAGGAGGGCCAGGTCGCCATCCGCGCCATCGGCTCCCTCGTCGAGGGCGCGCAGGCCACGCTCTACGACTCCCCGTCCGTGGCCCGCGCCAAGGGCTCGTACCGCATGCTCAAGGTGCTGAGGAAGGCGGCCCGCGGGGCCCTGGACCTGAGCGGCGCGCCGACCCGGCTGCGGGTCGTCGCCTTCGGGCGCCGCCTCGAACTGGAGGCCGAGGAACTGGAGCGGATCCGGCGTACCGCCCTCGGCGGCACCGCCCCGGTGAACCTGCTCCGGCCGCGCGCCCGCAAGCTGCTGCTGGACGCCCTGTGGGCGCGGTCCGGCGCCGCGACCCGGCACGCCGACCCCGAGCTGGCCGCCGAACTGCGCTCCTCCTTCGACGAGGACGTCTCCTGCGAGGACTCCTTCCTCCTGTTCCTGGACGCCTGGTGGCCCGAGCTGACCCCCAAGGCCGTGCTGGACGCGATGGCCGACGAGAAGTGGCTGGGGCGCTGGGCCCGGCGCATCCTCAACCCCGGCGAGGTGCGCAGGGTCGCGCGCTCCCTGAAGCGGGACGGGCTGTCCGTGCACGATGTGGCGATGCTGGACGAACTGCAGGCCGTCCTCGGTCTGCCGGCCCGCCCGAGGAAGAAGCGCGAGCTGGACCCGCTCGACCAGCTCACCGGGCTCGAGGAGCTGATGCCCGTACGCGAGGAGTCGCAGCGTGAGCGCGCCGAGCGGCTCGCCCAGGAGCGGACCGAGTACGCGCATGTGATCGTCGACGAGGCGCAGGACCTCACGCCGATGCAGTGGCGGATGGTCGGGCGGCGCGGCCGGCACGCCACCTGGACCGTGGTCGGCGACCCGGCCCAGTCGTCCTGGTCCGACCCGGACGAGGCGGCCGAGGCCCGGGACGAGGCCCTGGGCACCCGGCCCCGCCGCCGGTTCACGCTCACGGTCAACTACCGCAACCCGGCGGAGATCGCCGAGCTGGCGTCCAAGGTGCTCGCGCTGGCGATGCCGGGCTCGACGGCGCCGTCGGCGGTCCGCTCCACGGGCGTCGAACCGCGCTTCGCGGTCGTCCGCGACTCCCTGGCGCGGACCGTCCGCGCGGAGGCGGCCCGCCTGCTCGGCCTCGTCGACGGCACGGTCGGCGTGGTCGTCGCCATGAACCGGCGCGAGGAGGCGGCCCGCTGGCTGGACGGGCTCGGCGACCGGGTGGTGGCGCTCGGCAGCCTGGAGGCCAAGGGACTGGAGTACGACGCGACGGTCGTCGTCTCGCCCGCGGAGATCGCCGACGAGAGCCCCGCGGGCCTGCGGGTGCTGTACGTGGCGCTGACCCGGGCGACCCAGCAGCTGACGGTGGTCTCGGGCGAACGGGACGAGCCGGACGCGGCCGGGGTGCCGGATCTGCTCCGCGACTGACCCGTCCGGGATCGCGTTCCGCCCGTAGGGAAGATGAACTCTCGGTGCGGGAATGGCCTTACGGGATCTGTTTGTTAGCCTGGGTGTGACACCGGCCCGATCCAAGCCCCCGGGCCCAACCTTAGTCGCTTCGAGCGACCACTTGCCGCGAGGCGAGCATGGCGGGTCGGTGTCACTGAACGCAGGGGAGGCCCTCGTCACATCGTGGCGTGGGCCTCTTTCCTTGCCCTCCAACTTCTCGTATCGTGGAAGTAGCCTTCCGAATTTGCGTCGTCTGTGGGAACAAAAGGTTCGCAACCCATGGCGACTACCGCGTACCCAGGGGTAGGTGCGACGATCGGACGGCACAACTCCGCGACACGGTGAAAGCAGAGGAAGTCGGCCATGGCAACGGCGCCCAGCGTCTCCTACTCGATGACGATCCGGCTGGAGGTGCCCGCGAGCGGAAACGCCGTCTCGCAGCTCACCACCGCCGTGGAGTCCTCCGGAGGCTCGGTCACCGGCCTCGACGTCACCGCGTCCGGCCACGAGAAGCTCCGCATCGACGTGACCATCGCCGCCACCTCGACCTCCCATGCCGAGGAGATCGTCGAGAAGCTGCGCGACATCGAGGGCGTGACCCTGGGCAAGGTCTCCGACCGTACGTTCCTCATGCACCTCGGCGGCAAGATCGAGATGTCGTCGAAGCACCCCATCCGCAACCGTGACGACCTCTCCATGATCTACACGCCGGGCGTGGCCCGCGTGTCCATGGCGATCGCGGAGAACCCCGAGGACGCCCGCCGTCTCACCATCAAGCGCAACTCCGTCGCGGTCGTGACGGACGGATCGGCCGTGCTGGGCCTCGGCAACATCGGCCCCATGGCCGCGCTGCCCGTCATGGAGGGCAAGGCGGCCCTCTTCAAGCGGTTCGCCGGCATCGACGCCTGGCCGCTCTGCCTCGACACCCAGGACACCGACGCGATCGTGGAGATCGTCAAGGCGATCGCCCCCGGCTTCGCCGGCATCAACCTGGAGGACATCTCCGCGCCCCGCTGCTTCGAGATCGAGGCCCGGCTGCGCGAGGCCCTCGACATCCCCGTCTTCCACGACGACCAGCACGGCACCGCGATCGTCGTGCTCGCCGCGCTGACCAACGCGCTTCGCGTGGTGGGCAAGGCGATCGAGGAGGTGCGCGTCGTGATGTCGGGCGCCGGAGCGGCCGGCACGGCCATCCTCAAGCTGCTGCTCGCCGCGGGTGTGAAGAACGCCGTCGTCGCCGACATCCACGGTGTCGTGCACGCCGCCCGCGAGGACCTGGTGGACGCCGCCGCGGACTCGCCGCTGCGCTGGATCGCCGACAACACCAACCAGGAGGGCCTGACCGGCACCCTCAAGGAAGCCGTCCGCGGCGCCGACGTCTTCATCGGCGTCTCCGCGCCGAACGTCCTCGACGGCGAGGACGTGGCGGCCATGGCCGAGCGGGCGATCGTGTTCGCGCTCGCGAACCCCGACCCCGAGGTCGACCCCGCAATCGCCCAGCAGACGGCGGCAGTTGTGGCCACGGGCCGCTCCGACTTCCCGAACCAGATCAACAACGTCCTGGTGTTCCCCGGCGTCTTCCGCGGCCTGCTGGACGCACACTCCCACACCATCAACACGGACATGATGCTGGCCGCCGCGACCGCGCTCGCGGACGTGGTCACGGAGGACGAGCTGAACCCGAGCTACATCATGCCGAGCGTGTTCAACGAAAAGGTCACGCGTGCCGTCGCCGGAGCGGTGCGGGAGGCCGTCAAGGCGGCGGGGGAGTCCGCGACGGGCGCGTGAGCGGTGCGGACGTCGACGACCGGCCGGTCGGTCCGTCAGGCCCGACGGACCGGTCGGCCGTGGTGACGTCCGGCTGTCCGACCGTGTTCGAGTGTGCGGCCGCTGTGACCCTTGCCACGGTGCCCGCGTACGGCGCGTCGTTGAAGGTGCTGGTCGTGGCCGCCCTCTAGGGTGGCGGCCAGGCTCAGGCCCCCCAAGGCTCTGCGAAGCGTTGCCGGGAGTGGACCGAACGTCACCGTCGCCGAGCCGGTGGCGCTTTTCGTGTGACTCCCAAGGGTGTTCTCACGACTCCTACGGGTGCCGGATTGGCTTTCCCGCCGCAGGTGGGGGCAGGATGCGTCTTCGGGCGCGAGGGTCTGACGACGGACCCGGGTCCGGGGACTCACCGAGGACCCTGGCAGCATCGGCTTCGACGTGCCCATCATGCGGCTCCGCCGCGTGGCACGCCTCAACGGCAAGAAGAACACGGGAGTAACAACATGAACCGCAGTGAGCTGGTGGCCGCGCTGGCCGACCGCGCCGAGGTGACCCGCAAGGACGCCGACGCCGTGCTGGCCGCGTTCGCCGAGACCGTCGGCGAGGTCGTTGCCAAGGGCGACGAGAAGGTCACCATCCCTGGCTTCCTGACCTTCGAGCGCACCCACCGTGCCGCTCGCACCGCGCGCAACCCGCAGACCGGCGACCCCATCCAGATCCCGGCCGGCTACAGCGTGAAGGTCTCGGCGGGCTCCAAGCTCAAGGAAGCCGCGAAGGGCAAGTGATCTTGCCGTCGTACGCCACGGGACGGCGTACGAGGCCGTACCCGGACGGGACGGCATCACGGGGCCCGGTGACGCCGCTTGGGACGGCGTACGGGCCCGGAAAGGCCTAAGGGGCGGTCACCCGATGGGGGTGACCGCCCCTCGCGCGTCTGCGGATGCGCAGATGCGACGTGTGCGGGTCACACGCGGGTCACACGCGTACGGGTGCGGCCGTGCGGGCCGCGTACCCGCGGCCGGGTGGCCGCCTTCCGCGCGGGCCTTCCGGTCTCCCGGAAGCCCGCACGGAAGGCCCTCAGACGAGGGCCTTGCCCGGGAGCTCGACCTTCGCGCCCAGCTCGGTCAGCTTCTCCATGAAGTTCTCGTAGCCGCGGTTGATCAGGTCGATGCCGTGGACCCGGGACGTGCCCTGGGCCGCCAGGGCCGCGATCAGATACGAGAAGCCGCCGCGCAGGTCGGGGATGACCAGGTCGGCGCCCTGGAGCTTCGTCGGGCCCGAAACCACCGCGGAGTGCAGGAAGTTGCGCTGTCCGAAGCGGCAGTTGGAGCCGCCGAGGCACTCGCGGTAGAGCTGGATGTGCGCGCCCATCTGGTTGAGCGCGGACGTGAAGCCGAGGCGGGACTCGTAGACCGTCTCGTGGATGATCGACAGGCCGGTGGCCTGCGTCAGCGCGACCACCAGCGGCTGCTGCCAGTCCGTCTGGAAGCCCGGGTGCACATCCGTCTCCAGCGCGATCGACTTCAGCTGGCCGCCGGGGTGCCAGAAGCGGATGCCGTCGTCGTCGATCTCGAAGGCGCCGCCCACCTTCCGGTAGGTGTTCAGGAACGTCATCATGGACCGCTGCTGCGCACCGCGGACGTAGATGTCGCCCTCGGTCGCCAGCGCCGCCGACGCCCAGGACGCGGCCTCCAGGCGGTCCGAGAGCGCGCGGTGGGTGTAGCCGCCGAGCTTCTCCACACCGGTGATGCGGATCGTGCGGTCGGTGTCCATCGCGATGATCGCGCCCATCTTCTGCAGCACGCAGATGAGGTCCTCGATCTCCGGCTCGACGGCCGCGTTGGACAGCTCGGTGACGCCCTCGGCGAGCACCGCCGTCAGCAGCACCTGCTCGGTCGCGCCGACGGACGGGTACGGCAGCCGGATCTTGGTGCCGCGCAGCCCCTTGGGGGCCTCCAGGTACTGGCCGTCCGCGCGCTTCTCGATGACCGCGCCGAACTGCCGCAGCACGTCGAAGTGGAAGTCGATGGGACGGCCGCCGATGTCGCAGCCGCCGAGGCCCGGGATGAACGCGTGCCCCAGGCGGTGCAGCAGCGGGCCGCAGAAGAGGATCGGGATGCGCGACGAGCCCGCGTGGGCATCGATGTCGGCGACGTTCGCGCTCTCGACGCGGGTCGGGTCGAGCACCAGCTCACCGGGTTCCTCGCCCGGACGGACCGTCACGCCGTGCAGTTGCAGCAGCCCCCGCACCACGCGCACGTCGCGGATGTCGGGGACATTGCGCAGCCTGCTCGGCGCACTGCCCAGCAGAGCGGCGACCATGGCCTTCGGTACGAGGTTCTTCGCACCGCGGACACGGATTTCGCCCTCCAGCGGGGTTCCGCCGTGGACCAGGAGGACATCGTCGTTGACGGTCATGGGTCTCGCGTTTCCGTCGAGTGGGGCAGGGGCCGAAGACGTAAGCGTAATCGCCGTTCACCCCCCTTCAGTAAGCCCGAGGGCCTCCGGGCGACGTCATGGCTTCGCCACGAACACGAGCCGTGCGTGAGCGGACGCACCCGGTGACCGCCGGGCGTGCGCCGGTGTCGCATCCGTGAGCCCCGCACCGCATTCACCCGCGTACCCGGATTGCCTCCCCATCCCGGGGCAAGATGCGGGATCATGTCTGCCATGACCGAGGTGTCCTCGCTCACAGGGCGGCTGCTCGTGGCCACGCCCGCCCTGGCGGACCCGAACTTCGACCGCGCTGTGGTGCTGCTCCTCGACCACGACGAGGAGGGCTCGCTCGGTGTGGTCCTGAACCGTCCCACGCCCGTGGACGTGGGTGACATCCTGGAGGGCTGGGCGGAGCTGGCGGGGGAGCCCGGTGTCGTCTTCCAGGGCGGACCGGTGTCGCTGGACTCGGCGCTCGGTGTCGCGGTGATCCCCGGGGACGCCTCCGGGGAGCGGGGCCCGCTCGGCTGGCGGCGGGTGCACGGCGCGATCGGCCTGGTCGACCTGGAGGCCCCGCCCGAACTGCTCGCCCAGGCACTCGGCTCGCTGCGGATCTTCGCCGGGTACGCGGGCTGGGGGCCGGGTCAGCTCGAGGACGAACTGGTCGAAGGGGCGTGGTACGTCGTCGAGTCGGAGCCCGGCGATGTGTCGTCCCCGGCGCCGGAGAGACTGTGGCGGGAGGTGCTGCGGCGGCAGCGCAGCGAGCTGGCGATGGTGGCCACCTATCCGGACGACCCTACGCTCAACTGATGCGCGCGGGCTTCAGTACCCTTGCCGTATGAGCACTCTCGAGCCCGAGCGCGGCACCGGTACGGGGACCCTCGTAGAGCCGACGCCGCAGGTGTCGCACGGCGACGGTGACCACGAGCGCTTCGCCCACTACGTCCAGAAGGACAAGATCATGGCGAGCGCCCTCGACGGCACGCCCGTCGTGGCGCTGTGCGGCAAGGTGTGGGTACCTGGCCGCGACCCCAAGAAGTACCCGGTCTGCCCCATGTGCAAGGAGATCTACGAGTCCATGAGCAGCGGCGGCGACGAGGGCAAGGGCGGCGACAAGTAGCCGGCCGGCTCCCCGTCCGACGACGACCGCAGGGCCCCCGGGGCGCGTGACGGCGCGTCCCGGGGATCTTCGTGTCCGTGTCCTTCGCCGCTCCGCTTTCATCACCCCGTTTCCGCCACCCCGTCTCCGCCACTCCGTTCCCGCGATGCCGCTTCTGTTGTCCCGTTTCCGTTCACGGCGCCTCGTCGATCAGGCTTCCCTCACCCGGACGGTGTGGATGCCCGGGGATTTCGTGAAGGCCGAAGGACGGGAGGGGCTGGACGCGATGGGCTTCGAGGATCTGATCCCGGCACCCCGCAAGGGCTGGTGGGTGCCCCCGCGGGGGCTGTTCGTGCTCGACGAGGAGACGGTGCTGCGCGCGGAGCCCGGCACCGAGCGCGTCGCACACTGGATGCGCGACGTCCTGGGCGCGGCCACCGGGCTGCCGTTCCGGGAGGGGAGCGCGGACAACGGCATCGCGCTGCGCATCGACCCGGGGATGGCGCCCGAGGCGTACCGCCTCGTCGTCGACGGGCACGCCGTCCGTCTCGACGGCGGCAGCGCGGCCGGCGTCTTCTGGGGAGCGCAGACTTTCCGCCAGTTGCTGGGGCCGCAGGTCTTCCGGCGGGCGCCGGTCGACCCGGCCCGCCGTGAGTGGGACGTGCCCGGCGTGGTCGTCGAGGACGCGCCCCGCTTCCCCTGGCGCGGTCTCCTGCTCGACGTGGCCCGGCACTTCACACCCAAGGACGGCGTCCTGCGCTGTCTGGACCTGATGGCCGCTCACAAGCTGAACGTCCTGCATCTGCATCTCACCGACGACCAGGGCTGGCGGCTGGAGATCAAGCGCCACCCGCTGCTCACGGAGGTGGGCTCCTGGCGGTCCCGCAGCCGGTTCGGTCACCGTGCCTCGCCGCTGTGGGAGGAGAAGCCGCACGGCGGTTTCTACACGCAGGACGACATCCGCGAGATCGTCGCGTACGCCGCCGCGCGGCATATCACCGTCGTCCCCGAGATCGATGTCCCCGGGCACAGCCAGGCGGCCATCGCCGCGTATCCCGGGCTCGGCAACACGGACGTCGTCGACACGGCCTCCCTCTCGGTCTGGGACGACTGGGGTATCTCGGCCAACGTACTCGCCCCCACCGACTCCACCCTGCGCTTCTACGAAGGGGTGTTCGAGGAGGTTCTGGAGATGTTCCCTTCGACGTTCGTTCACATCGGCGGCGACGAGTGCCCCAAGGAGCAGTGGCGTTCCTCCCCGGCCGCCCAGGCGCGCATCAAGGAACTCGGGCTCGCCGACGAGGACGGACTGCAGGCGTGGTTCATCCGGCACTTCGACACCTGGCTGACCGCCCGGGGCCGGCGGCTCATCGGCTGGGACGAGATCCTGGAGGGCGGCTTGGCGGAAGGCGCCGCCGTGTCCTCCTGGCGCGGATACGCCGGCGGCGTCACCGCCGCGCGGGCCGGCCACGACGTCGTGATGTGCCCGGAGCAGCAGGTGTACCTGGACCACCGTCAGGATGGCGGCGCGGACGAGCCGGTGCCCATCGGGTACGTGCGCACCCTGGAGGACGTCTACCGCTTCGAGCCGGTTCCGCCGCAGCTCACCGGGGAGCAGGCGCGCCATGTGCTGGGCACCCAGGCCAACGTCTGGACCGAGGTGACGGAGGATCAGGCACGGGTGGACTACCAGACGTTCCCGCGGCTCGCGGCCTTCGCCGAGGTCGCCTGGAGCGATCTGCCCGCGCCCGTGGAGCGCGACTTCGGGGACTTCGAGCGGCGGATGGCCGTCCACTACCGCCGGCTTGACGCCCTGGGGGTCGCCTACCGGCCGCCCACGGGGCCCCGGCCGTGGCAGCGGCGGCCCGGGGTACTCGGACGTCCGATCGAGGGTGCGCCCCCGAACGTGTGAGGCCGTAGCGGAGGGGCAGCCGACGAGCCGGGCGCCTGGAAACGTGACCCCGCGTGGGAAAAGTCGCACCAGGGCCGCCGGGGACCGGCGTTCGGCACTCATGGGGGATGTCATGGCAAAACGGAACATCTCCCTGGTGAGGGGGCGAATGCCTCCTAGCGGACCCCCGCGTCGGGGGCCGGGAAAGATGTGCCAGAGTTGCCACGTCCGGCCTGTCAGCACGTACCGTACGGCAACACAGGTGGGACCAGGTGGGGCAGCGGGAAGGGGCAGCCGGTTTGACCACGCACGCACCGCAGGCGGCGCAGGCCGTGACGCTGCCCGCCTCGCTGGACGAGGCCGTGGCGGCCCTTGCCGCCCTGCCGGCCGCAGTCCCCGTGGCGGGCGGCACCGATCTGATGACCGCGGTGAACTCCGGCCAGTTGCGGCCCGCCGCGCTGGTCGGTCTCGGCCGTATCAGCGAGATCCGCGGCTGGCAGTACCAGGACGGCCACGCGCTGCTCGGCGCCGGCCTCACCCACGCGCGCATGGGCCGCCCCGACTTCGCGGCCCTCATCCCCGCCCTCGCGGCGGCCTCGCGCGCCGCCGGACCGCCGCACGTCCGCAACGCGGGCACCCTGGGCGGCAACATCGCCTCGGCCGCCCCCACGGGGGACGCGCTCCCGGTGCTGGCAGCCCTGGAGGCCACCCTGATCATCGCGGGCCCGGGCGGGGCCCGCCGCGAGATCCCGGTCTCGCACCTGCTCGCCGGCATGGAGCCGCTGCGCGCCGGCGAACTCATCGGCTACGTGCGCGTACCGCTGCTGCACGCCCCCCAGGTCTTCCTGAAGGCGACCGGGCGCACCGGTCCCGGGCGGTCCGTCGCGTCCGTGGCGCTCGTCCTCGACCCGGCCCGGCGCGGTGTGCGCTGCGCCGTCGGCGCCATAGCGCCCGTGCCGCTGCGCCCCCTGGAGGCCGAGCACTGGGTCGCTCAGCTCATCGACTGGGACAACAACCGCGCGATCGTCCCGGAGGCGCTCGCCGCCTTCGGGGAGTACGTCGCCGCGGCCTGCATCCCCGACCCCGCACCGGCCGGGGACGGCACCATGGAGCAGCTTCCGCCTGCCGTACTGCATCTGCGGCGCACCGTCGCCGCGTTGGCCCGACGAGCACTGGGGAGGGCACTGTCGTGACCGACGACCGGCACCCTGAGGAGACCCCGCAGGGGGCCACCCACGGTTCCTGGGAGCGACTGCCACAGGGGGACTACGACGACGGCGCCACCGCCTTCGTCCAGCTCCCCGAGGGAGGAATCGACGCCCTTCTCGCCGCTCACAGCCCGCTGGCCGCGCCGGGCCACGGCTATGTGCCGCCGACGTTCGACCCCACCGCCGGCGAGGGCGCCTGGGCCGCGCCCGCGGAGGGCGCCCACTGGCCCGGCCCGGACCAGGCCCCCGCGGAAGGCGCGGGAGACCGGTTCACGCACCACCCGGGAGCCACCGGGCAGTGGACCTACGACGAGACCGCGGCCGCGCAGGAGCACCCCGCGCCCGGGCACGACGTCACCGGTGAGTGGTCGATCCCGGTGGCGGGCGGTGATCTGCCGGACGAATCGGGCGAGTTCAGCACGTCGACCCTCGTCGAGCAGTGGGGCGGCACCCCGCCCGCGACGCTGCCGGGCGGCGCGCCCGCGCCCTGGGCGACGGACTCGGCCGGGCACGCCTGGACCGACGGGACCGACGGGACGCGCCAGGGCGCCGACGAGCCGGCCGGCCCGGCCGCGCAGACGCCCGGCGAGGCCCCTGGAGAGCCGTCCGGCGGGCCGTACGAGGACACGGGGGCCGAGGGTGTCCCGGAGGTGCCCGAGGCCGCCCAGGAGCCGTCAGAGCCCGCCGCCGTGCCCGCCGTCGAGGAGGCCCGCCCCTCGGACGCCGTACCGGCGGCAGACCCCGTCGCGGCCGGTCCCGCACCGGCCCCCTCGGCCGACGCCGCGGAACAGGACCAGGAACCCCCGCCGCCCCCGCACGACGAACACCCCCTCGCCTCGTACGTCCTGCGGGTGAACGGCTCCGACCGGCCCGTCACCGACGCGTGGATCGGCGAGTCGCTGCTGTACGTGCTGCGCGAGCGGCTCGGCCTCGCCGGCGCCAAGGACGGCTGCTCGCAGGGCGAGTGCGGCGCCTGCAACGTCCAGGTCGACGGACGGCTCGTGGCCTCCTGCCTCGTGCCCGCCGTCACCGCCGCGGGCAGCGAGGTCCGTACGGTCGAGGGCCTCGCCGCCGACGGACAGGCCTCGGACGTGCAGCGGGCGCTCGCCCGGTGCGGGGCCGTGCAGTGCGGCTTCTGCATCCCCGGCATGGCGATGACGGTGCACGACCTGCTGGAGGGCAACCCCGCGCCGACCGAACTGGAGGCCCGCCAGGCTCTGTGCGGCAACCTGTGCCGCTGCTCCGGTTACCGGGGCGTCCTGGAGGCCGTCCAGGAGGTCGTCGCCGAACGCCAGGCGCACACCGAGGCCGAGCCGGCACCGGACACGGACGAGCTGCGCATCCCGCACCAGGCAGGCCCCGGGGCGGGCGGCGTCCACCCCTCCGCGCTCGACGGCGCGGGCCCGCACGAGCACCCGTACGGCCAGGACGGAGGCCAGGCGTGAGCAACGAAGCCGCCACCGCGACCACCGCGGCGGCCGCACCCGCAACCGCTCCCGAGCCGCCGCACGGCCTGGGCGCCTCCCTGCCGTCGGCCGACGCCCGCGCCAAGACCGAGGGCACCTTCCCCTACGCGGCCGACCTGTGGGCCGAGGGCCTGCTGTGGGCCGCCGTGCTGCGCTCGCCGCACCCGCACGCGCGCATCGTGTCGATCGACACCAGCCACGCGCGCGAGATGCCCGGTGTGCGGGCCGTCGTCACCCACGAGGACGTGCCCGCCGGCGCCCACGGCCGGGGCACGGCCGACCGCCCCGTGTTCGCCTCCGAGGTCGTACGCCACCACGGGGAGCCCATCGCGGCCGTCGCCGCCGACCACCCCGACACCGCGCGCATGGCCGCCGCCGCGGTCATCGTCGAGTACGAGGTGCTCGACCCGGTGACCGACCCGGAGCAGGCCTTCGAGGCCGAGCCGCTGCACCCCGACGGCAACCTGATCCGGCACATCCCGCTGAGCCACGGCGACCCGGACACGGTGGGCGAGGTCGTCGTCGAGGGCCTGTACCGCATCGGCCGCCAGGACCCCGCCCCGATCGGGGCGGAGGCCGGCCTCGCGGTGCCCCGGCCCGACGGCGGGGTCGAGCTGTACCTCGCCTCCACCGACCCGCACGCCGACCGCGACCGGGCCGCGGCGGTCTACGGCCTGGAACCCGAGCGGGTGAAGATCGTCGTCACCGGGGTGCCCGGCGCCACCGCCGACCGCGAGGACCAGAGCTTCCAGCTTCCGCTCGGCCTGCTCGCCCTGAGAACCGGCTGCCCGGTGAAGCTGACCGCGACCCGCGAGGAGTCGTTCCTGGGCCACGCCCACCGCCATCCCACCCTTCTGCGCTACCGCCACCACGCGGACGCCGAAGGCAAGCTGGTGAAGGTCGAGGCGCAGATCCTGCTGGACGCGGGCGCCTACGCGGACACCTCCTCGGACGCGCTGGCCGCCGCCGTGTCCTTCGCGTGCGGCCCGTACGTCGTCCCGAACGCCTTCATCGAGGGCTGGGCCGTACGCACCAACAACCCGCCGTCGGGCCATGTGCGCGGCGAGGGCGCGATGCAGGTGTGCGCGGCCTACGAGGCGCAGATGGACAAGCTCGCCAAGAAGCTCGGCGTCGACCCGGCGGAGCTGCGGCTGCGCAACGTCATGGCGACGGGCGACCTCCTGCCGACGGGCCAGACCGTGACCTGTCCGGCGCCGGTGGCCGAACTCCTTCAGGCGGTACGGGACCACCCGCTGCCCTCGCTCCCCAAGGACACCCCCGAGGAGGAGTGGCTGCTGCCGGGCGGCCCCGAGGGCGCGGGCGAACCCGGCGCGGTGCGCCGCGGTGTCGGCTACGGCCTCGGCATGGTGCACATGCTCCGCGCGGAGGGCGCCGACGAGGTGTCCACGGCCACGGTGAAGGTCCACGACGGCGTCGCGACGGTGCTGTGCTCGGCCGTCGAGACCGGTCAGGGCTTCACCACGCTGGCCCGGCAGATCGTCCAGGACACCCTGGGCATCGACGAGGTCCACGTGGCCCCCGTCGACACGGACCAGCCGCCGGCCGGCGCGGGCTGCCGCGGCCGCCACACCTGGGTGTCGGGCGGCGCGGTGGAACGTGCCGCCAAGATGGTCCGCACCCAGCTGCTGCAACCCCTCGCGCACCAGTTCGGCATGTCCACCGAGCTGCTCCAGATCACCGACGGCAAGATCACCTCGTACGACGGCGTGCTGTCGACCACGGTCACCGAGGCGATGGACGGCAAGGAACTGTGGGCCACGGCGCAGTGCCGGCCGCACCCGACGGAGCCGCTGGACGAGACGGGCCAGGGCGACGCCTTCGTGGGGATGGCGTTCTGCGCGATCCGCGCCGTGGTGGACGTGGACATCGAGATCGGTTCGGTACGGGTGGTGGAACTGGCGGTCGCCCAGGACGTGGGCCGGGTCCTGAACCCGGCTCAGCTCGCCGCGCGCGTGGAGGCCGGCGTCACCCAGGGCGTGGGCATCGCGCTCACCGAGAACCTGCGTACGGCCCGCGGCCTGATCCGCCACCCCGACCTGACGGGCTACTCCCTCCCCACGGCCCTGGACGCCCCGGACATCCGGATCGTCAAGCTGGTCGAGGAACGCGACGTGGTCGCGCCGTTCGGCGCCAAGGCGGTCAGCGCGGTGCCCGTGGTGACGTCCCCGGCGGCGATCGCCGCCGCGGTGCGCGCGGCGACGGGCCGTCCGGTCAACCGCCTGCCGATCCGGCCGCAGGCGGCCGTGGTGACGACGACCCAGTGAACGGCGGCACCGTCGCGGGCGACCGCCCGCGACGGTGCCGCCGGGTGGGCCCCGGCTCCTTCACGTGACGTCCTCCAGCGTTTCGGGCGTTGTCAGTGGGGCGGCGTATGGTTCTTGGCGTTGGGGGAGAGCCGCCCGGCAGGAGCATGTGCCCTGCCCGCGGACGCCCTGGGGACGACGCACGCGGGGGAAAGCAATGGGCACGACCGACACCGGTGGCGTGATCACGCTGACCGAGACGGACCTGGATCCGTATGTGACGCACACGGGGACGCGGCACCTACCGGCGGAAGCCGGACTGCCGTGCGACAGCGCCCGGCTCGCGTTCGGGGCACTGCGCGGGCAGCCCGTGCTGCGCCGGGTCGCCGAACTGGTCGACGACGCGGGCAAGCTGGCCGCGGAGCTGCACGACCAGCTCGTCATAGGGGCGCTGCGCACCTTCGACCGCGACCTGGAGTGCCTGCTGCTGGACGGCACCACGGGCAGGTCCTCCACGACGCGTGTCTTCCCGCGCCACCTCGGCCTGGTGGACCTCGCGCCGCTCGCCCCCTCCCTGAAGGCGCTGCTGCGGTTCGCGGCGGCGACGGACGAACTCGTCGCGTCCCGCGGCCGGTTCGCACCGCGGGGACACGGCCCGAACGCGGTCGCGGACGCGGCCGGGCGGCTGACGTCGACGTTCGCCGAGGGCGCCGGGGAGGAGCCCGTCCCCTACCGGCGGATGGCCGCGCTGATCCGTCCCCTGGCCCGGATCGCGCGCCGCGGCGCGGGGCTGCGGCTGGACCTTCCGCCGCGTCTTCTCGACGAGGAGTTCGGCACCGCCGCGCTCGTGCGCTTCGAGGACGTCGACTTCCCCGGCGTGCTCACGCACGAGCCGACCCGCCGCTTCCTGAGCGAGGTGGGCCTGCCGGAACACGGCTACTGGTACGAGCTGGACACGGACGTGCCCCTGCCGACCCTGGCCGAGTACGCCGCGGAGGAGGGCGGCATCCCCGCGGACCGACTCCCCGACGGCGCGGACCGCCTGATCCGCCTCGGCTGTCTCGTGGAGGACACGAGCCTGGTCGTCGACGGCGCCACCGGGGAGGTGCTGAGCTGGGGTGAGCCCGACGCGACCCTGCGCCCGCTGAACGCGGACGTCTCTACGCTGGCGTTCACGGTCTGGCTGGTGCACCGCGAGAAGTCGCTCGACGAGGAGCACGACCTGCCCGACGCCTACGAGCAACTGGCCGCCACGATGACCCAAACGCTCGCCGCCGTCGCCCCGGCCGCCTGCACCCCGCCCCCGCGCACTCCCCAGAACGACGGCTGGCGCCACTGGCCGAAGGCCTTCGAGGACCAGGCGGGTGGCGGCCTGCACGCGTAGCCGGCTCCGGTGGCATGGCCATCGGGGCGGGTGAAGTGCCGGGCCGTATCGCCTGGCCGGCGTTTCTGTCGCACTGGCTCCTTGACCGGTTCGCAGCAACGTCAAGGAAGACCTGCCCGCGCCGAGCAGGCCAGACCAGCGCAAGAGGCCGTGGCGGGAATCGAACCCGCGTAACTCGCTTTGCAGGCGAGTCCCTGAACCACTCGGGCACACGGCCGGGGTCGGGCGCGGAGCGGCTTGCGCGTGTTCCGGACCGACACAGGGACCGTAGGGTTTCGGGGCCGGCGGGTTCAAGGGGAGCGCGGGTGCTGCAACGGTACTGCCATACGCCGTCATGCGCCGTTCATGAAACGGGCTCGGGCCCTAGGTCCAAGGTCCCAGGCGATCACCGGCTTCAGACAGGAGCCAATCCGCTCTGAGCCCCTTACTCTGACCGCATGGCAGCCCTGGAACCCCGCGACACGGACGTCGTCCCCTCCCTCCCGCCGGTCGACCGCGGCGGCGTGCTGAGCCGGCCGTACCGGGCGCTCAGCATCGGCATCGTCTCGGTCATCGTGCTCATCGCCTTCGAGGCGACGGCCGTCGGTACCGCGATGCCGGTCGCGGCACGGGAGCTGGACGGGCTGTCCCTGTACGCCTTCGCGTTCTCCGGGTACTTCACCACCAGCCTGTTCGGCATGGTGCTCGCGGGCCAGTGGTCGGACCGCAGCGGCCCCCTCGCCTCGCTGACCTGCGGCATCGCCGCGTTCGCCACCGGGTTGCTGCTGTCCGGCACGGCCGGGGCGATGTGGCTGTTCATCGTGGGGCGGGCGGTTCAGGGGCTCGGTGGCGGCCTGGTCATCGTCGCCCTGTACGTCGTCGTCGGCCGCGCCTACCCGGAGCGCCTGCGACCGGCGATCATGGCCGCGTTCGCGGCGGGCTGGGTGGTCCCGTCGGTGGTCGGCCCGCTGGCCGCGGGCACGGTCACCGAACAGCTCGGCTGGCGCTGGGTGTTCATCGGTATCCCGGTGCTGGTGGTGTTCCCGCTGGCCCTCGCGCTGCCGCAGATACGGCGCCGGGCGGGCGGCCCCGCCGAGGAGGCCGTCGCCGCCCCCTTCGACGTCCGTCGTATCCGTCTCGCACTCGGCATCTCGCTCGGCGTCGGGCTTCTGCAGTACGCCGCCCAGGACGTGCGCTGGGTCTCGCTCGTCCCCGGCGTCGTGGGTGCCGCGCTGCTCGTCCCGGCGGTTCTCCGGCTGCTCCCGCGCGGCACCTACCGGGCGGCGCGCGGACTGCCGTCCGTGGTGCTGCTGCGGGGAGCGGCGGCGGGTTCCTTCGTCTCGGCGGAGAGCTTCGTCCCGCTCATGCTCGTCACCCAGCGGGGGCTGTCGCCGACGCTGGCCGGACTCTCCCTCGCGGCGGGCGGCGGAAGCTGGGCGCTCGGGTCGTACCTCCAGTCCAGGCCGCGCCTGGAACCGTATCGGGACCGGCTGATGACCCTCGGCATGATCGTGGTCGCGGCGGCGATCGCGACGGCGCCGAGTGTGCTGGTGCACACCGTGCCGGTGTGGATCGTCGCCGTCGCCTGGGGCTTCGGCTGTTTCGGCATGGGCCTCGTGATCGCCTCGACCAGCGTGCTGCTGCTGAAGCTGTCGCCCCCCGAGGAGGCGGGCGCCAACTCGGCCGCCCTGCAGATCTCCGACGGTCTGTCCAACGCCGTCCTGCTGGCCGCGGGCGGTGCCGCGTTCGCCGCGCTCGGCGGCGGCACGGTCGCCCCCGCGGCCGGGACGGCTGTCGGCGGCTCCCATCCGGCCGCCTTCGCCGCGGTGTTCCTGCCGATGGCGGCGGTCGCCCTGGTGGGGGCGTGGGTGACGACCCGGTTGCACGAGCGGTGACCCGCGAGCGCCGTACTCCGTGATCTGTGACCCCGGTCGCACCGGGGCCGGATGCGGCACCGTCAGCCCGGGAGGCGGGTCAGCACACCGGTAGGGTGGCCCGGTTGTCATACGTAGCCGAGCCGCCCCAGACCCCCACCGAACCGGAGACCGTGACTACCTCCCGCCCGCCAGCCGCCACCCTCAACGGCGAGTCCCAAAGGCCCGCCACGGCCCCCGCCGGCAGCTCCTCGCACCACCTCTCTCCCGCCTTCCCCGGCCGCGCCCCCTGGGGCACCGCCGGCAAGCTGCGTGCCTGGCAGCAGGGGGCGATGGAGAAGTATGTCCAGGAGCAGCCGCGTGACTTCCTCGCCGTCGCCACGCCCGGCGCCGGCAAGACGACCTTCGCGCTGACGCTCGCGTCCTGGCTGCTGCACCACCACGTCGTGCAGCAGGTGACCGTGGTCGCGCCGACCGAGCACCTGAAGAAGCAGTGGGCGGAGGCGGCCGCGCGCATCGGGATCAAGCTCGACCCCGAGTACAGCGCGGGACCGCTCGGCCGGGAGTACCACGGCGTCGCCGTCACCTACGCGGGCGTCGGCGTACGGCCCATGCTGCACCGCAACCGTGTCGAGCAGCGCAAGACGCTCGTCATCCTCGACGAGATCCACCACGCGGGCGATTCCAAGTCCTGGGGCGAGGCGTGCCTGGAGGCGTTCGAGCCCGCGACCCGCCGGCTCGCCCTCACCGGTACGCCGTTCCGGTCCGACACCAACCCCATCCCGTTCGTGACGTACGAGGAGGGGAACGACGGGATCCGGCGGTCCGCCGCCGACTACACCTACGGATACGGGTCCGCGCTCGGCGACGGGGTCGTGCGGCCGGTCATCTTCCTCTCCTACAGCGGCCAGATGCGCTGGCGCACCAAGGCGGGCGACGAGATCGCCGCCCGGCTCGGCGAGCCCATGACCAAGGACGCCGTCAGCCAGGCCTGGCGCACCGCCCTCGATCCGCGCGGCGACTGGATGCAGAGCGTGCTGCGCGCCGCCGACCAGCGGCTCACCGAGGTCCGCAAGGCCATCCCGGACGCGGGAGCCCTCGTCATCGCCACCGACCAGGAGTCGGCCCGCGCCTACGCCAAGCTCATCCGGGACATCACCGGGCACAAGGCGACCCTCGTCCTGTCCGATGACGCCGGCGCCTCCGACCGCATCGACGAGTTCAGCGGCAACGACGACCGCTGGATGGTCGCGGTCCGTATGGTGTCCGAGGGTGTCGACGTGCCGCGGCTCGCCGTCGGGGTGTACGCGACCACCATCTCCACCCCCCTGTTCTTCGCCCAGGCCGTCGGCCGTTTCGTACGGTCCCGGCGCCGCGGCGAGACCGCCTCCGTCTTCCTCCCGACGGTCCCCGACCTCCTCACCTTCGCCAATGAGATGGAGCGGGAGCGCGACCACGTCCTGGACAAGCCGAAGAAGGACGGCGAGGAGGACCCGTACGCCGAATCCGAGAAGGAGATGGAGGAGGCCAACCGGGAGCAGGACGAGGACACCGGCGAGCAGGACATGCTGCCCTTCGAGGCGCTGGAGTCCGACGCTGTCTTCGACCGGGTCATGTACAACGGCGCCGAGTTCGGCATGCAGGCCCACCCGGGCAGCGAGGAGGAGCAGGACTACCTCGGCATCCCGGGTCTCCTGGAGCCGGAGCAGGTGCAGTTGCTGCTGCAGAAGCGGCAGGCCCGGCAGATCGCGCACAGCCGCAAGAAGCCGGACGCGGACGCCGATCTGCTCGAACTGCCCGCCGAACGGCGTCCGGTGGTCACCCACAAGGAGCTGCTGGAACTGCGCAAGCAGCTCAACACGATGGTCGGGGCGTACGTCCACCAGAGCGGCAAGCCGCACGGCGTGATCCACACCGAGCTGCGCCGGGTGTGCGGCGGCCCGCCGAGCGCCGAGTGCACCGCAGGCCAGCTACGGCAGCGGATCGCCAAGGTCCAGGAGTGGGCTACACGGATGCACTGAGCTGACACTGCGCCGGGTGGCCGGGTGGCCGGGTGGCCGGGTGGCCGGGTGTGGGGGGTGCGGGGTGCCGAGTGCGGGGCTCGTGCTGTCCTTCGCGCGTATCCCGCTGTCAGCCGTGCGCATTCCGCCGTAAGCCGTGCGCATTCCGCCGTAAGCGGTGCGCATTCCGTCGTGAGGCGCGCGCATCCCGCCATGAGGTGCGCATTCCGCCGTACGCCGCGCATATATCACCGTAAAAGGAACCGATGCCTACCGGTTGCGGACCGGATTCTGGACGGAGCCTTCCGCTCAGCGAACCGTGTCGCTACTGTCCCGCTACGCACACGCCCCGTGGCAGCGCCGCCGCGGAGCGCAGCCGTGAAGCGACCGAGCCCGGGGGCCGCCCGGGCCGCAGGCCGATCGGCGGCCTCTGAAACGCGTCGCCGACGGGACTCGGCGACGCATCCGCCGCGAAGGGGCCGCCGTCCTCACCACGAAGGAGTGGGCGTCGTGACCGCGGAGACCTCTCAGACGCTGGACCGGGGCCTCAAGGTCCTCAAACTGCTCGCCGACACGGACCACGGGCTGACGGTCACCGAGCTGTCCACCAAGCTGGGCGTCAACCGGACCGTGGTGTACCGGTTGCTGGCCACGCTGGAACAGCACTCCCTGGTCCGCCGCGATCTGGGGGGCCGCGCCCGGGTCGGGCTCGGGGTGCTGCGCCTCGGCCGCCAGGTGCACCCGCTCGTGCGGGAGGCCGCGCTGCCCGCGCTGCGCGCGCTGGCCGAGGACATCGGCGCGACCGCGCACCTCACCCTGGTCGACGGCGCGGAGGCACTCGCCGTGGCCGTGGTCGAGCCGTCGTGGACCGACTACCACGTGGCCTACCGGGCCGGGTTCCGGCATCCGCTCGACCGGGGAGCCGCCGGCCGGGCCATACTCGACGCCCGCCGGCAGCCGGTCTCCGAGCCCGGCTACACGCTCACCCACGGGGAGTTGGAGACGGGCGCGTGCGGGGCGGCCGCACCGCTGCTCGGGGTGAACGGGGTCGAGGGCAGCGTGGGGGTCGTCATGCTGTCGGACGCGGTGCCGGAGCGAGTGGGACCGCGGGTCGTGGACGCGGCGCGGGAGGTGGCGGAGGCACTGCGCTGACGGCGGCCCCGGATCAGCCGCCCAGCACCCTCGACCGGAGCCACAGCACCAGCCGTTCGTCCGGAGCCACAGCACCAGCCGTTCGTCCGGATCGTGCACGCCGCGTACACCGCCGACGGGGCCCGGCTCGCCGGGACCTGCGCCGCGGTCCCCGGGCCGCCCGCCGAGGCGGCCTCGTACGCCCTGCCGGCGGCGGCCGGCCCGGGCCTCGGCCACGTCGTGAAGCAGACGCAGCGCGCCTGGCCGCTGGGGCGCGGCGTCCGCGCCCTGCGTCTGCCGCGGGCCGGGCACTCGGCCCGCACGACCATGAGCGGCATGACCCGCGCCCGTACCGGCCCCCGTCAGGGATGACCCGCACCCGTACCGCCCCCCGTCAGGCATGACCCGCGCCCGGTCCGACCGGCACGCGGCCGGAACGCTTCCTCGCGTTAGATTGATCCCGTGCTCTCTCGCCTCCCCCGCCCCAAGGCCGTCGCCCTCTGTGCCCTGCCCGTCGTGGCCCTGCTCGCCACGGCGGTGTTCGCGCCGCTGCCGTTCTCCGTGGCGCAGCCCGGCATGACGGCGAACGTCCTCGGCGAGAACAAGGGCGCCCCCGTGATCACGATCAGCGGGGCGCCCCTGCGCACGACGGCGGGCCAGCTCCGGATGACGACGATCGAGGCGACCGGCCCCGACGCGGACGTCTCGCTCGGCGACGTGATCGACGGCTGGTTCCGCACGGACCGCGCGGTGTTGCCGCGCGACGCGGTCTACCCGAACGGCAGCATCAAGGAGATCGAGCGGCACAACGCCGAGCAGATGCAGCAGTCCCAGGACGCGGCCAGCCGGGCGGCACTGAGGTATCTGCACGTCAGCGACAAGGACGTCAAGGTCACGCTGAAGCTCGCGGACGTCGGCGGCCCCAGCGCGGGCCTGCTGTTCACCCTCGGGATCATCGACAAGCTGGAGGGCGACGGCAGCGGTGGCGACCTCACGGGCGGCCGGACCATCGCCGGTACGGGCACGATCGACACGGCCGGCGACGTGGGCGCGGTCGGCGGGGTCGCCCTCAAGGTGCAGGCCGCCCGCCGTGACGGCGCGACGGTCTTCCTGGTCCCGAAGGAGGAGTGCCTCGACGCGCGGGCGGAACTGCCGAAGGGCCTGCGTCTGGTCCCGGTGACCACCCTGAACGGGGCGGTCGAGGCGCTGGTGGCCCTGGAGAAGGGCAAGGGCTCGGTACCGAGCTGTTAGCGCCCCCATAGGCGGCGGTTCGTCCCGTCGCGACGCCCGGCACACCGGACGGCAACCCGGACGGCAGGTCGAGTGGCGCCTCCCGGGGGCTCTTCAGACGGTTCATCGTTCCGCTATGTTGTTACCACTCCGTAGTTCACGCCTCAACCAGGTGTACGGCCCTACTTGTGGCATGCGCATGCCCGAATTGGCCCGGGAAGCCGCTTCGCGTCCCTTTCGCACTCTCGCTCACCGAAAGCCCCTCACTCCGTGACCGTCTCCTTGTACGAGGTCCAACCGGCCGGTCGCCATGCGGCAGCGCCCACGGGCAGTCTGTTCCGGCGGGTCTACGCGCCCCGTGCCTGTGACGCGCTCGCCTACTCCATGGCGACCTACGCCATGCCGCTCGTGGTGCTGGCGACCACCGGCTCCGCATCCCTGACGGGCCTGGCGTTCGCGCTGGAGTGGATCCCCCGGGTGGCCGCGTTCAGCTTCGCCGGTGACCTGGTGGACCGGAGCGGCGCGGCCATCGTGTGCTTCCTCGCCTCGCTCGCGCGGGCCCTGCTGGTGGCGGGCGCCGGTGTCCTCCTGGTCCTGCTGCCCCAGGGCACGGCCGAGACCGTCGCCGTCATGGCGCTGGCCGCCGTGACCGGTGCCCTCACCCAGTTCAGCTTCATCGCCAACGAGGCCATCGGCGCCATCGTCAGCCGCCGGACCGAAAAGGAGTCCCACAAGGTGCAGTCGGTGCTGATCGGCATCGACCAGATGGCCACCCTCATCGGCCCGGTCCTGGGCGGTGTCCTGCTGCTGACCGGACCGACCCGCATGCTCGCCTGCCTGAGCGTGCTGTCCTTCCTGTCGGCCGGGCTCGCCCTGCAGACCCCGCCCACGCCCCTGCGCGCCGGGCGCGGCAGCGGGCAGGGGAAGGGCGGAGGCATGCGGGAAGGATGGGAGACCCTGCGCTCACTGCCGACCCTGCGCCGGCTCGTGGCCGGGCTGGCCTGCTCCAATCTGGTGCTCGGTCTGCTGCAGTCGGCGAGCCCCGTCCTCGTGGAGGGCCGCTTCGGCCGGTCCCCGGCCGCCGTCGGCACGCTCTGGTCGGTGGCCGCCGCCGCCACCCTGGTCGTGGTCACCTGCTGCCGGTTCGCGCTCAACCGGACGGGCCTGTGGGGGGTCGGCGTCGTCAGCGCGACGGTCGCGGCCACCGCCTGCCTCGCCGTGCCCTGGGCTCCCTCCTACGCCGGCTACACGGCGCTCGTGGCCCTCTTCATGGCCGCCGACGGAGGGCTCACCATCGTCCTGCGCACCCTGCGCTCGCAGATCATCCCGCCCGCCGCCTTCGGGACGACCCTCTCCCTGACCATCCTGCTCCTGCTGCTGCCCTTCCCCGTGGCGGGCGTCGTGCTCGCCCTCACCCCGCCGTCGTATCTGACCGACGTGATCGGCGTGTGCGCCGTGGTGCAGGCCCTGATCCTGTTCGTCACCTTCTTACGGCTACGGCACGACCCCGTGATGCGCGCCACGGCGGGCCCGGGAGGACGCGAGGCCTGACCTGGGAGGCCGCGAGCCCGACCCGGCCGCCCGGCGGGAGCCGTCGGCGGCCGGGTCAGGCCCTCTCCCGGTCCTGTGCCGCCT
Source organism: Streptomyces sp. NPDC002513 (assembly GCF_053595355.1). Lineage (NCBI taxonomy): Bacteria > Bacillati > Actinomycetota > Actinomycetes > Kitasatosporales > Streptomycetaceae > Streptomyces > Streptomyces sp. NPDC002513. Next base: position 41,309 of record NZ_JBSFXK010000064.1, read on the forward strand.
GTTCCACCAGCGGGATGATCCGCAGCGGAACCGGGTTCTCCATGACGATCGCCGTCGAGGCGCGGTCGATGCCCTCGAAGCCGACCACCCGGTCGATCACCCGCTGGAGGTCGGCGTTCGAGCGGGCCACCAGCCGGCACAGCATGTCACCGCTGCCGGTGGTCGTATGCAGTTCCAGGACCTCGGGCACGGTCGCCAGATGGGCCCGTACGTCCGGGCCCTGGCCCTGGCGGATCTGGAGCGTCGCGAACGCCGTGACGGGGTAGCCGAGCGCGGCCGGATCCACCTGCGGCCCGAAGCCGCGGATCACCCCATGGGACTGGAGGCGGTCCAGGCGCGCCTGGACCGTGCCCCGGGCTACCCCGAGCCGCCGGGACATCTCCAGCACCCCGACGCGCGGCTCGCGCGCCAGCAGCACGATGAGCCCGGCGTCCAGATGATCGATCACCACACCGCTCCTTCCGATAGTCATCCTGTACAGAACGCCCGGTGATTCGGGCGTCTTGCTGGGCAGAATGCCCAGCCGATACGCAAACTATTGCGCACCTTGCGGAGACGGGTGAGGCTGCCGACATGACGCAGACCACACACCACACCCCGGACACCGCGCGCGAGGCAGACCCCTTCCCGGTCAAGGGAATGGACGCGGTCGTCTTCGCCGTGGGCAACGCCAAGCAGGCCGCGCACTACTACTCCACCGCCTTCGGGATGCGGCTCGTGGCCTACGCCGGCCCGGAGACCGGCAGCCGCGAGACCGCCTCGTACGTCCTGGAGAACGGCTCCGCCCGTTTCGTCTTCACCTCGGTCGTCAAGACCGTCACCGACTGGGGCCGCTTCCTCACCCGGCACGTCGCCGAGCACGGCGACGGTGTGATCGACCTCGCCATCGAGGTCCCGGACGCCCGCGCGGCGTACGCGTACGCGATCGAGCACGGCGCCCGCTCCCTCGCCGAGCCGCACGAGGTGAAGGACGAGCACGGCACCGTCGTCCTGGCCGCGATCGCCACCTACGGCGAGACCCGCCACACCCTGGTCGAGCGCACCGGCTACGACGGCCCCTACCTCCCCGGTTACGCCGCCGCCGACCCGATCGTCGAGCCGCCCGCGCAGCGCACCTTCCAGGCGATCGACCACTGCGTCGGCAACGTCGAACTCGGCCGCATGAACGAATGGGTCGAGTTCTACAACAAGGTCATGGGCTTCACGAACATGAAGGAGTTCGTGGGCGACGACATCGCGACCGAGTACAGCGCGCTGATGTCGAAGGTCGTGGCCGACGGGACGCTCAAGGTCAAGTTCCCGATCAACGAGCCCGCGATCGGCAAGAAGAAGTCCCAGATCGACGAGTACCTGGAGTTCTACGGCGGCCCCGGCGTCCAGCACATCGCGCTCAACACGAACGACATCGTGCGCACGATCCGCACGATGCGCGCGGCGGGCGTGCAGTTCCTCGACGCCCCGGACTCGTACTACGACACCCTCGGCGAGTGGGTCGGCGACACCCGCGTCCCCGTCGAGACCCTGCGCGAGCTGAAGATCCTCGCCGACCGCGACGAGGACGGCTATCTGCTGCAGATCTTCACCAAGCCGGTCCAGGACCGTCCGACGGTCTTCTTCGAGATCATCGAGCGGCACGGCTCCATGGGCTTCGGCAAGGGCAACTTCAAGGCGCTGTTCGAGGCGATCGAGCGCGAGCAGGCCAAGCGCGGAAACCTGTGACCCGCCCCCGCGGCGCGCGGCGGCGCACCGCGACAGGGCCTTAGTAGGGCTTCGTTAGGTAGCCCAACTGCCGTCTGATCGGTAGCGTGTGATCTTGTATCGGGTATGACACCCGAGGAGATGGATGAGGTCCGTC
>NZ_JBSFXK010000065.1:0-42875 GCF_053595355.1 Streptomyces sp. NPDC002513
CTCCGCGACGACCCGGCGCTCCGCTTCGAACTGTGCACGGGCGTGAGCGGAGTGCACTACCTCGGCGACGCCGGCCGGTCGGAAGGTCCGGGCCGGCGCGCAGGGGCGGCGGGTCGCGGTGTCCGGCGGCGTGCCCGCGGTGGTTCGCGGTGCTCGGCGCGGCGGGCCGCGTCAGAAGCCGTGCCGGAAGCCGCCGTCCACCGGGAGCATGGTGCCCGTCAGATACGAGGCCGCCGGTGACAGCAGGAACGCGGCGGCGCGGCCGAACTCCTCCGGGGCGCCGTAGCGGCGCAGCGGGATCCGGGCCTCGTTGGCGGCGCGCGTCACCTTCGGGTCCGCCGAGAGCGCGTCCAGCTCGCGCACCCGGTCGGTGTCGATCCGGGCCGGGAGCAGGGCGACGACCCGGATGCCGCGCGGGCCCAGCTCGTTCGCGAGGGATTTGGCGAAACCCGCGAGCCCGGGGCGCAGGCCGTTGGAGATGGTCAGGCCGGGGATCGGCTCGTGCACGGAGCCGGACAGCACGAATCCGATGACACCGCCCTCGGCCAGCTCGGCGGCGGCCGCGCGGGCCAGCCGTACCGCGCCCAGGAACACCGACGCGAAGGCGGCCGTCCACTGCTCGTCCGTGTTGTCGGCGAGATGACCGGGCGGCGGCCCGCCCACGCTGATGAGGATGCCGTCGAAGCCGCCGAACCGCTCGCGCGCGACGGAGATCAGCCGGGCCGGCGCCTCCGGGTCGGCGTTGTCGACGGCCACCCCCACCGCGTTCTCGCCCAGCTCGGCCGCCGCCTCGGCGGCCCGCTGCTCGTCACGGCCCGTGACGACCACCTTCGCCCCGTCGGCGACGAGTTCCCGCGCGGCCGCGTTGCCCAGCCCGCGGGTGCCACCGGTGACGACGTACACCCGTTCCTTCAGTCCAAGATCCATGGTCCTTATCCTGCCGCCCGGTCCCCGCGGAGGGCGAGGGCGGTCCCCCCTCCAGGGTGCGGGTGGCGGCCTCGGTAACGGCACCGGGCCGCCCGCGCGCCAGTCGTCCACGCGCCACGCGCCCACCGGCGGTGTCGCCGCCGACCCCACCACGTCGCCGCCAAAGGCGCTGGGCGGGGGTCAGACCGTGGCCGGTGCCGGTTCTTCCGCCGGCCGGCTCGTCGTCCCGGCGCGGTCGCGGGCCTCCCGGCGGGCCAGGACGAACCAGCCGAAGGGGACGCCCGCCGAGAACAGCCACCACTGGATGGCGTAGGCCATGTGCGGGCCGATGTCGCTGTGCTCGGGGTCGGGCAGCAGCTCGGGGCTGCCGCCCTTCGGGGCGGGTGAGGTCAGCTCGATATAGCCGCCGAGGACCTGCTTGCCCAGACGCTGCGCCTGCTGCCCGCTGCTGATCAGCATGACCTGCCGGTCCGGCAGGCCCTGTACGTTCTTGATGCCGCTCTCCGCCGTCGTCTCGTCCGGCATCAGCCGGCCCGTGACGGTGATCTCGCCCCGCGCGGGCGCGGGGATGCTGGGGAAGGCGGTCTGCGCGCCGTTCGCCGGGATCCAGCCCCGGTTGACCATCAGGACCTTCCCGTCGTCGAGGACGAAGGGGGTCAGGACGTGGTAGCCGACCTCGCCGTCGGCGTTGGTGCGGCGGCGCACCACGACCTCGTGGGCGGGGTCGAAGGCGCCCTTGGCCGTCACCCGGTGGTACAGGTCCTGGTGCGCGATCCTCGCCCCGGGCGAGGTGAGCGATTCGACCGGGACCGGCGTCGCCGCCAGCGAGTCGCCGATCACCTTGTTCAGCGCGACCTTGTGCTCATGGCGGTGCAGCTGCCAGAAGCCCAGCTCGATCATCGTCGGGATGAGCGCGACGGCGACGAGGGTGAGGATCACCCACTGCCGGGACAACAGGAAGCGGTACACCCCACGACCGTACATCTCGGGACGTGGGGCACCGTCACGGGGGTGTCTCAGACCCGGTCGACGATTCCCGCCTTCCCCTCGGCGCGGGCGCAGTGGGCTCCGCAGTACCAGTGGCCCCCCGCCTCGACACCCTGACCGATGATCTGAACACGACAGTGCTCGCAGATCGGCGCCATACGGTGGATCGCGCAGGAGAAACAGTCGAAGACGTGCACCTGGCCCTGCGCGTGCACCTCGAAGGTCATTCCGTAGTCATTGCCGCACACTTCACATCTCGCCATGCGCCACAGGGTGGGCCGTCGCCGCGACCCGGGCGAGCGCGCGGCGGGCGAGTCGCAGGGCAATCACCCGTACGCCGATCGCCCGTCCGTCCGTCAGCGGGCGCCGGCCCCGCGTCCCGCGGCGGACCTCGCGCCGCCCGCCGCGGACCCCGTCCTGTCGGCCGCCGGCTCGACGTCCCGCAGCAGCTGGCCGAACGCCGCCTCGTCCACCACCGGCGTGCCGTACTGCCGCGCCTTGACCGCCTTGGACGTGCCCGCGTCCGGATCGTTGGTGACGAGCAGACTCGTCAGCCGGGACAGGCTCGTCGAGACATGCAGGCCGGCCTCGGTCGCCCGGTCCTCCAGCAGCTCCCGGTCGACCGACGTGTCCCCGGAGAAGGCGACCCGCATGCCCTGCTTGAGTCGTTTGCCCTCTTCGTAACGCCCCGGGTTGGGATAGGGGCACGCGGGCCTTCTGCGGGAGGGGCGCCAGCTCCCGGGCCGGTAGCCGCCGTGGCCGCCCGGCTGCTGTCCGATGCGCGGCGCGGGCCGGTCCACCCATTCGGTCAGCGGCAGGCACTCGTGCAGCGGCAGCCGCAGACCGGCCGCGGCCGCGGCCCGCAGGCTGGGCCGGAACGCCTCCGCCAGCACTCGCGCGTCGTCGAGCGCGTGGTGTGCGTGCCGCTGGACGACGCCGAAGTGCGCCGCCAGTGACTCCAGCTTGTGGTTGGGCAGCGGGAGGCCCAGTTCCTTGGAGAGCACGATGGTGCACAGCCGTTGGCGCACCGGCGCCTCGCGCCGCGCACGCGCGTACTCCCGCGCGATCATCTGCCAGTCGAAGACGGCGTTGTGCGCGACCAGCACCCGGTCCGCCAGCCGGGAGGCGAACTCCTCGGCGATGTCCCCGAAGAGCGGGGAGCCTTCGAGCATCTCGCTCGTCAGTCCGTGGATCCACACCGGGCCGGGGTCACGCTCCGGGTTGACCGTCGTGTACCAGTGGTCCTCGACCTCGCCGCGCGCGTCCAGCCGGTAGACGGCCGCGGAGATGATCCGGTCGTCCCGGGCCAGGCCGGTGGTCTCCACGTCAACGACCGCGTATCCCTTCGGATACGCGGCCGGCCACGCTGTGGGGGAGGACGCTGCGGTCGTCCGGTCTTCGAGCATGGTCACCGAGGATACGGGCCGGGACGGACAACGGCGTGCCCGCCCGGGCCGGCCGGGCCCGTCGTGCGGGGGCGCGCCCAACCCTGTCCGGTCTGCCCGGAGTTCACCCCAGGTGACGGACGTCCGCAGCCGGCCGCCCGGGTTGCACTTCGGTGAGGCTTTTGTGACGGACGCGCACGGGCTCCGCGGGTCCCCCGTCCGAGGAAGCGCCCGGCTGGGCCAACGCCCTTACGCAGACGGCGAACAGGGCGCCGGCGAGCGTGTCTGTGGGGCCGTCACCCCCACGCGCCGGTGTTGACGGCACCGGAATCCTCTTTGCGCCCCGGTCGGCGTGGTCTGCCGTCCCTCCCTCCTCGAAATGAGACCCTCCCGGCGTGAACGATGCGGTATCCGGCGGAGCGCCCGCGAGCGGCCCGGCGCACGATGAGGCCCACGAAGGCGCGCTCGGCACGCGGTTGAACTGGCTGCGGGCCGCGGTCCTCGGCGCCAATGACGGCATCGTCTCCACCGCGGGACTCGTCGTCGGCGTCGCGGGCGCCACGACCGACCGCGGGACGCTGCTGACGGCGGGTCTGGCGGGTCTGCTCGCCGGTTCCATGTCGATGGCGGCGGGCGAGTACGTGTCCGTGTCGACGCAGCGGGACTCGGAGAAGGCGGCGCTGGCCCTGGAACGGCGGGAGCTGAGGGAGCAGCCGGAGGCGGAGCTGGAGGAGCTGACGGAACTGCTGGAGCGCCGGGGCCTGTCGCGGGAGGTGGCCCGCGAGGCCGCCGTCCAGCTGACGGAACGGGACGCGCTGCGCGCCCACGCGGGCGTGGAGCTGGGGATCAACCCCGACGAGCTGGCGAACCCCTGGCACGCGGCATGGGCCAGCTTCCTCGCCTTCACGGTGGGCGCGCTGCTGCCGCTGCTCGCCATCGTGCTGCCGCCCACGGCCTGGCGGCTCCCGGTGACGGTCCTGTCCGTCCTGGCCGCCCTGGTCGTCACCGGCTGGGCCAGCGCCGGCCTGGGCGCGGCGAAGCGGGGCCGCGCGGTGCTGCGGAACGTGGCGGGCGGGGCGCTGGCGATGGGGGTCACCTACGCGGCGGGGGCGCTGCTGGGGGCCGCGGGGGTGTGAGGGTCGAGTTCCGCGCCCCGCACCGGGTCCGTACGCCGCCGTGCGACGGCGCCGTACCCGGAACGCACTCGACGCGCGACGGGGGACGGTGACGACGTACCGTGAAGTGCGCTCGACCACCGCTGAGCGCACCCCGAGACGATCGCACGAGAAGGAATCCGCCATGCGCGCCACCACCATCCACGCCCCCTACGACATGCGGGTGGAGGACGTGCCCGAGCCCGTGGTGCAGTTGCCCACCGACGCGGTCGTCCGCGTGCTGCGGGCCTGTATATGCGGCAGCGACCTGTGGGCCTATCGCGGTGAGGCGTCCCGGCAGCCGGGACAGCGGATCGGGCACGAGTTCCTCGGATTCGTGGAGGAGACCGGCTCCGACGTCACCGGCGTCCGGCGCGGCGACCTCGTCGTCGCGCCCTTCATGTGGTCCGACGGCGTCTGCGACTACTGCCGTGAGGGCCTCACCACCTCCTGCGAGCACGGCGGCTTCTGGGGCTCGGTCGGGTACGACGGCGGCCAGGGCGAGGCCGTGCGCGTGCCCTTCGCCGACGGCACCCTCGTCCGGCTGCCCAAGGAGGCCGCCTCCGACGGCCGTCTGCTGTCCGCGCTGCTGACGCTCTCCGACGTCATGGGCACCGGGCACCACGCCGCCCTCGGCGCCGGCGCCCGCCCGGGCGCCACGGTCGCCGTGGTCGGCGACGGGGCCGTCGGACTGTGCGCCGTGCTGGCCGCCAAGCGGCTCGGCGCCGAGCGGATCATCGCCATGGGACGCCACGAGGTCCGCACGGACATCGCCCGTCGCTTCGGCGCCACCGACGTCGTCGCCGAGCGCGGCGACGACGCCGTGGAAGCCGTCCGGGAACTGACCCGCGGTCAGGGCGCGCACGCCGTCGTCGAGGCCGTCGGCACCGAGCAGTCGATGCGTACCGCCGTGAACATCGCCCGCGACGGCGGCGCCATCGGCTATGTCGGCGTCCCGCACGGCAGCGGCAGCGGACTCGACCTGGGCGTCATGTTCGACCGGAACCTCGCCCTGCGCGGCGGCGTCGCGCCGGTGCGCGCGTACATCCCCGAGCTGCTGCCCGACGTCCTCGACGGCACCATCGACCCCTCGCCGGTCTTCGACCGGACGGTCGACCTGGAGGGGGTGCCCGAGGGCTACAAGGCGATGGACGACCGCACGGCCCTCAAGGTCATGGTCATGGGCGGCTGATCACGACCGGCGGACCGGCGGCGGCAGCGCCGTCGGCGGTGCGGGCACCCCGACGACCGGGCTCGGCGCCACCACCTCCACGCGCGGGGGCGGCGACGCCGAGCTGGGGCGGGTGCGTGCCGCAGTCGGGTCAGGTCGGGTCGGGTGCGTGCCGCGCGGTCAAGGCCGCGCGCTCGGCGCCTACGGTCCGTTCAGCCTTGCGGCGACGCCGTGGCCCACCGGGCCGGGTCCTGGCCCCAGCACCCGGGCGGTCGTGCCCAGTCGGAGGGTCCGTCCGTGAAACGTACCGGCGGCAGGGCGTACCGCAGCCGCCCCAGTCCGCTGCCGGTCTCCCCGAGCCAGGGCTCCGGACCGTCGTACGCGGCCGGGTCCACCGCTCCGGCGCGCTCGGTTCCCCGGTCCGTCCCGTCCGTCAGCCAGGCCGCCGTCCGTGCGAGTGCCAGCCGTACGACCCGGGTACCGCCCTGATCCGTCTGCTCCGTGAGGGACCGCAGAACCGCCGCGGCCAGCAGATACCCCGTGCCGTGATCCAGCGCCTGCGCGGGCAGGGCCCCGGGCCGCTGCACCGACCCCTCGGTCACCGCGATCCCGGTGGCGACCTGTACCAGGCTGTCGAAGCCCCGCCGCCCGCTCCAGGGCCCGTAGGCACCCCACGCCGACAACTGCGCCACCACCAGTCCGGGCCGTCGCTCGGCAAGCCGCTCCGGGGCGAGCCCCCAGCGGTCGAGCGCGCCGGGCCGGTAGCCCGTGACGACCACGTCGGCCTCCGCCAGCAGTTCCTCGAAGTCCCGCCGGTCCGCGGGCGCCGCCAGGTCGAGGACCGCGGACCGCTTCCCGAAGTCCATGTCGGCATGGTGATCGGGGAGTTCCGGCAGGCGCGGGCTGTCGATCCGCAGCACGTCCGCGCCGAGCAGCGCCAGTGTGCGGGTGGCCACCGGGCCCGCGATGACCCGGGTGAGGTCCAGCACCCGCAGACCCGCGGCGGGCAGCAGCGGCTTCCCGGCGGAGCGTACGAGCGGGACGAGCGGGCGTACGGGCGCCTGGTCGAGCCGCTCGCGGCCCACCAGCGGATGCTCGGCCACCGCACGCCCCTGCTCGTGCGCCGCCCACTCCCCGGGCGTGCGCAACGCCACCGCGAGCCCCCCGGCCGCGTACACGCTGTCCTCCACCTCGACGGCCGACCGCTCGGCGACCGCGGCAGCCACGGTGTCCACGGACGCGTCCGCCGCCAGTCCGAGAGCGCCGAGCAGCCGCTCGCGGTGATGCGGATAGTTCGCGTGCACGCGCACCCAGCCGTCCGCCGCGTGCCAGAACCGGGACAGCGGGGCGAAGTTGACCGGTTCCCGGCCGTCGACCCGCAGGTGCCGCTCGCTGTGGAAGGCGGTGGCCACGGCCCCGTCGTCCACCCTGACCTCGGGCACGGCCGGCAGCCCGGCGCGTCGTGCGCCCCACTCGGCGGCGGCCAGCGCGCAGACCCCGACACAGGCCCGCGCCACCTCCCGTACCGGCAGCCGCGAGGTCAGCGTCCCCTCCCGTATGACGTTCGAGATCCTGCGCACCAGTGCGGGGTCCCCGTCCAGCGCCGCCCATGCCACGTCCGTATCGGTCATGGGGGCACTATGTCGGGTGTACTGGATCATGGCCAAGGGGGCGGGCAGGCCCAGTGCGGCGGCTCCCCTGGGACCTGCCCGTCAGCAGCCCGGACGCCCGCGACCTCCTGAATGAAGTGGGGCGGCCGGCTACTTGACCGCGCGCAGTGCGTTGACGATGCCGAAGCCGTAGAACCCGTTCACGCGCTTGCCGCCCACGCAGGTGGCGTCCACGACCCCGTCGCCGTTGCCGTCGTAGGGGCCGGCCGGGCAGCCCGGGTTGTCCGCCTGCGCCTTGAGCAGCGCCTGGAGCTGGGCCGGAGTCGCGTGCGGATGCGCCGACTTCAGCAGCGCGGCCACGCCCGCGACGTGCGGCGACGCCATCGAGGTGCCTTGCAGGAAGCCGTACTGGCCGCCCGGCATGGTGGAGAGGATGCGGCCGTTCTTCGACGGCGTGTCCGGGATCTGGTACTTGTCACCGCCGGGCGCCGCCACGTCGATCACGCCGTCGCCGTAACTGGAGTAGTACGACTTGGCCTTCGTGACACCCGTCGCGCTGACCGTGACCACACCCGGCAGCTGGGTCGGCACATCGAAGCACTCGTGCGGGTCGACCGTGCGGGTCGTCGCGGTGGAGTCGTCGGGGCTGGAGGCGTCGACCAGGGAGCGGGAGTCGAGGTCGTCGCCCGAGTTGCCCGCGGAGGCGACGCTGAGGGTGCCCTTGCGCTGGGCGTACTGCTGGGCCCGGTCGACCGCGTCGACGATCGCCCGCTGGTCCGGGTCGTCCATGCAGTTGTACAGCCACGGGTCCACGTAGTAGCTGTTGTTCGTGATCTCCACGCCGTGGTCGGCGGCGAACACGAACGCGCAGACGACGCTCTCGGGGTAGAACAGCTCGCTGACCGGGTCGGCCACCTTGATCGCGGAGACCTTGACGTTCGGCGCGACCCCGGCGACCCCGATGCCGTTGCGGGCCGCCGCGATCTCACCGGCGACGTGTGTGCCGTGGTAGTGATCGGGGTTCGCGGGCCGCCAGGCGCCGTAGGAGGTGTCCGCCTTGCCGCCGACGCAGTTCGCGGACTGCGACGCCGAGAAGTTCGGGGCGAGGTCCGGGTGGGTGTCGTCGACCCCGGTGTCGATGACGGCGACCGTGACGTTCCGGCTGCCGGGGTTGATCTTCGCGGCCTGGTCGGCCCCGATGGCGCGCAGATCCCACTGATCGGCCTCGAGGGGCTCGCTCTCGCCCGCGGTCGCCGAGGCGTTCGTGACCTTCGCCGCCTGCGCCTTCGTCAGGTACTGCGCCGCGCCCTCGTCCGTCGTGCCCGCCGCGGTCAGCGGGGCGGTCCGGGTCGCGCCCGCGGACTGCACCCCGTGGACGCCGCGGAGCGTCTTGGCGAAGTCGGGGTTCGCGGAGTGGACGACGATCACACCGATCCGGTCGTACGTCACCACTATCGTGCCGCCGGCCGCGGTGATCGCCCGCTGCACCGAGGCGAGCGTGTGACGGTCCGTCCGGGTGTTGACGACGTAGGCGAGTTCGGGCCCATCGGCGGTCCGTATCACGGGGTCGGTGCGCGGGGCGGCCGACGCGGTGCTCTGCAGGAAGCCCAGCGATGCGGTGAGCGACAGCACGACCGGCACGGCGAGGGCGAGCCGACGTCTGGAACGCAGATGAGCCATGGGATCTCCATAACATCTGGAAACGTGAACAAGCCGGAATGTGGTGCCATACCGGCAGGTACATGACGGGTGGTGCGGGGCGACGCTATCCGCCCCTCCGTCCGGTAGGCAATGAGATTGCGGAGACCACGTAAAAAAGAAACCAAGAGAGTTGAACCGGTCCATGATGTGCGCCGTGACCTCGGGCAGGGGCACCACGGCGGTCGCCTGCCCCCTGTCGGATCACCCACCGGAGCGCTAGCGTCGCACCCGGTGATGTGATCTGCATCACTATGAGGTTCGCAATGCGAGGAGACATCGTGGCCACCGACGCACCTCCCCCCTCCCAGACCGGAACAGGTCTTCCGCCCACCGACGAGTTCATCGCGGTCCAGGAGAGCGCCGAGTTCGGTGAACTGCGCCGCTCCCACCGCTCGTTCGCCTTCCCGCTGACCGTGGCGTTCATCGCCTGGTACCTGGTCTACGTCCTGCTGTCGAACTACGCGGACGGGTTCATGGGCACCAAGCTCTTCGGCAACGTCAACGTCGCCCTGGTGCTCGGCCTCGCCCAGTTCCTCACCACGTTCCTGATCGCGTGGTGGTACTCGCGCCACGCCGCCGCCCAGCTCGACCCCAAGGCCGAGGCCATCAAGTCCCGGATGGAGGGCGGCGCATGAGCCCCGTCGTCGTCCTGGCCGCCGGTGAGGCGAGCAAGCACCGGCCGCTGATCATCACCCTGTTCGCGGTGTTCGTCCTGGCGACCCTCGTCATCACCGTCTGGGCGGGCCGCCAGACCCGCAGCGCCGCCGACTTCTACGCGGGCGGCCGCCAGTTCACCGCCTTCCAGAACGGACTCGCGGTCTCCGGCGACTACATGTCCGCCGCGTCCTTCCTCGGCATCGCGGGTGCCATCGCCCTCTTCGGCTACGACGGCTTCCTGTACTCCATCGGCTTCCTGGTCGCCTGGCTGGTGGCCCTGCTGCTGGTCGCCGAGCCGCTGCGCAACTCCGGCCGGTACACCATGGGCGACGTCCTGGCCTACCGCATGCGCCAGCGCCCGGTGCGCACCGCCGCCGGCACCTCCACGATCGTGGTGTCGATCTTCTATCTGCTGGCCCAGATGGCGGGAGCCGGCGTCCTGGTCTCCCTGCTCCTCGGCATCACCAGCGACGGAGGCAAGGTCGGCATCGTCGCCCTCGTCGGTGTCCTGATGATCGTGTACGTCACCATCGGCGGCATGAAGGGCACCACCTGGGTGCAGATGGTCAAGGCCGTCCTGCTGATCGCGGGCGCCCTGCTGCTGACCTTCCTGGTGCTGCTGAAGTTCCACTTCAACGTGTCGGACCTGCTCGGCAGGGCCGCGACCAACAGCGGCAAGGGGGCGGCCTTCCTGGAGCCCGGACTGAAGTACGGCGCCACCGGCACCAGCAAGCTGGACTTCCTCTCCCTCGGCCTCGCCCTGGTGCTCGGCACCGCGGGCCTGCCGCACATCCTGATCCGCTTCTACACGGTGCCCACCGCCAAGGCCGCCCGGAAGTCGGTGAACTGGGCGATCGGCCTCATCGGCGTCTTCTATCTGATGACCCTCGCCCTCGGCTTCGGCGCCGCCGCCCTGATCAAACCCGACGAGATCATCGCCTCCAACAAGGCGGGCAACACCGCCGCGCCCCTGCTCGCCCTCCATCTGGGAGGCGTCGACTCCAGCGCGGGCGCGATCCTGCTGGCCTCCATCTCGGCGGTCGCCTTCGCCACGATCCTCGCGGTGGTCGCGGGCCTGACCCTCGCCTCGTCCTCGTCGTTCGCGCACGACATCTACGCGAACGTCATCAAGAAGGGGCGGGCGAGCGAGCGGCAGGAGATGCGCGCGGCCCGCTGGGCGACGGTCGGCATCGGCGCCGTCTCCATCGTCCTGGGAGCCCTCGCACGGGACCTGAACGTGGCGGGCCTGGTCGCCCTCGCCTTCGCGGTCGCCGCCTCCGCCAACCTGCCGACGATCCTCTACAGCCTCTTCTGGAAGCGGTTCACCACCTCCGGCGCCCTGTGGTCGATCTACGGCGGCCTGGTGACCGCCGTCGGCCTCGTGCTGTTCTCGCCGGTGGTCTCCGGAAAGGAGACGTCGATGTTCCCGCACGCCGACTTCCAGTGGTTCCCGCTGGAGAACCCCGGCATCATCTCCATCCCGGTCGGCTTCCTGCTGGGCTGGCTCGGCACGCTGCTGTCCAAGGAGCAGCCGGATGCCGGCAAGTACGCGGAGCTGGAGGTACGGTCCCTGACCGGCACCGGGGCGCACTGACCGTCCCGCCGACGGCCGCGTCGCGGAGAACCCCGTAGGGATCTACGATGCGGCCGTCGCGCACGTCGTGGGATCCGTTCGCTGCCGATGTCAGCGCCCTCACGTAGGCTCAAGACGACGGGAGAATGATCCACCACGAGGGAGGGGGCCGGCGTGCTCATCGACACCTACGGCCGGGTGGCCACCGACCTGAGGGTCTCGCTGACCGACCGGTGCAATCTGCGGTGCACGTACTGCATGCCCGAGGAGGGCCTGCAGTGGCTCGCCAAGCCCGACCTGCTGACGGACGACGAGATCGTCCGCCTGATCGAGATCGCGGTCACCTCCCTCGGGATCGAGGAGGTCCGGTTCACCGGGGGCGAGCCGCTGCTGCGGCCGGGCCTGGTCGGCATCGTGGAGCGGGTCGCCGCGCTGACCCCCCGCCCCCAGATGTCCCTCACCACCAACGGCATCGGCCTCAAGCGCACGGCCACGGCCCTGAAGGCGGCGGGCCTGGACCGGGTGAACGTCTCGCTGGACACCCTGCGCCCCGAGGTCTTCAAGGCGCTCACCCGCCGGGACCGCCACCGGGACGTCCTCGACGGCCTCCGGGCCGCGCACGAGGCGGACCTCGCCCCGGTCAAGGTCAACTCCGTCCTGATACCGGGGCTCAACGAGGACGAGGCCCCGGACCTCCTCGCCTGGGCGATCCGCCATGGCTACGAGCTGCGCTTCATCGAGCAGATGCCCCTGGACGCCCAGCACGGCTGGAAGCGCGAGGGCATGGTCACCGCGGGGGACATCCTCGCCTCGCTGCGCACCCGCTTCGAGCTGACCGCCGAGGACGCCGAGGAGCGCGGCGCGGCCCCCGCCGAGCGCTGGATCGTCGACGGCGGCCCGCACCGTGTCGGCGTGATCGCCTCGGTCACCCGCCCCTTCTGCGCGGCCTGCGACCGCACGAGGCTGACGGCCGACGGCCAGATACGCACCTGCCTGTTCGCCACCGAGGAGACCGACCTGCGCGGGGCGCTGCGCTCCGGCGCCCCCGACGAGGAGATCGCCCGGATCTGGCGCCTCGCGACATGGGGCAAGAAGGCGGGCTCGGGACTGGACGACCCCTCCTTCCTGCAGCCGGAGCGGCCGATGTCCGCGATCGGCGGCTGAGTCACTCCGCCGACGGGCCCGCCTCGGGGGACTCCCACTCCGCCAGCGGCACGACGTCCTTCAGAAACCCTCGTACGCTCAGGAACTTCGCCAGGTACTCGCGGTGCTCCTCGCACGCCAGCCAGGTCTTGCGGCGCTCCGGCGTGTGCAGCTTGGGGTTGTTCCAGGCGAGCACCCACACGGCGGCGGCACGGCAGCCCTTGGCGGAGCAGATCGGCGTATCGGGGTCAGGGAGCATCACAGGCCCGACCCTAGCGTGCCCCCGCCCGTGCCCCACGAACCGGTCGCCACGCGACAGCGCCAAAAGGCGACGCCGAGCAGCCACGGGGGGAGCTGCCCGGCGTCGGTCTTTCGCTCCGACGGGGGATGCGGAGCGCGTACGAAGTATGTCACGGGTGACCCGGTGACCGGCACCGGAACAACATGATTGTCCTGAGGTTTTCTTGAGGTTCACGGGAAGCCGGATTCCGGTTCCGGCGGCCCGTCGTGCTCAGGCCCGCTCGCGCGGTTCCTCCCGGTCGCGCGCCGGCCCGTCTTCCGGAACGGATTCCGTGGGCGCGTCCGAGCCGGGCGGCGTGATCATCGGGCGCACCGGGACATTGAGGAACGACGACGGCAGCGACGGCACGTTCTCCCGGCCCGCGTTCGCGATGACCACCGCGACATAGGGCAGGACCGCCCCCAGGACCAGCGCGATGACGGCGACCGGCCGCTCGACGTTCCAGAGCGTGGCGGCGAGGATCACCGCAACCGTACGGATGCTCATGGAAATGACATAGCGACGCTGCCGGCCGCGTACGTCCGCCGCCAGCCCCTGCCGGGCGCCCGTGATCCGGAACACCTGGGCCTGCTCGCCGCTGTGCAGCTTCCGCATCACATTCCACCACCCGCCTGACTCGGACTCTCCCCGGCCCGCACACCTGCTCCATACCCGGTCAGGGGCCGAGCCCGAACACTCACCACGTTACGCCGCGCCTGCGTCTGCTACGAGACCGGGGCACCCCTGCCCGGACGTATGCGCGGCACACGCGCGCGTACGGCCGCACCCGACATGCGCCGTATCGCGGACGGCCCGAGACTGGGCCTACCGCTCGCGTCGAGCCGTACGAGGAGGCAGTCATGGGCTGGTTGTGGGCGATCATCGTCGGATTCGTGCTGGGTCTGCTGGCCAAGCTCATCCTGCCGGGCAAACAGCACAGCCCGCTCTGGCTGACCACGATCATGGGCATGATCGGCGGCATCGTCGGCAACGCCATCGCCCGCGCCATCGGGATCGCGGAGACCCGGGGCATCGACTGGGGCCGTCACGGTCTTCAGCTCGCCGCAGCGGTCGTCCTCGTCTTCCTCGGCGAGACGGTGTACATGTCCACCAAAGGCCGGCGCAGGGAGAGGGCCTGACGGCACGGGGACCTGACGGCACGGGGAAGGGGGGCGTTCCTCGACGGAACGCCCCCCTTCGCGGCCGTGACCGCGCGCCGGGCCCGTGGCGCGCGAGTGTGTCTCAGCCGGTCGCGACCTCGACCGCGGCCAGGTTCTTCTTCCCGCGGCGCAGCACCAGCCAGCGCCCGTGCAGCAGGTCCTCCCGGGCGGGCACGGCGTCCTCGGCGGTGATCTTCGCGTTGTTCACGTAGGCCCCGCCCTCCTTCACCGTGCGGCGCGCGGCCGACTTGCTGGGCACGAGACCGACCTCGGCGAACAGGTCCACGACCGGCTGCAACGCGGAGACCTGGACGTTCGGCACCTCGGAGAGGGCCGCGGCCAGCGTCTTCGCATCGAGGTCAGCCAGCTCGCCCTGGCCGAAGAGAGCCTTGGACGCGGCGATCACGGCGGCCGTCTGCTCGGCGCCGTGCACCAGCGTCGTCAGCTCCTCGGCGAGCGCGCGCTGCGCGGCGCGGGCCTGCGGACGCTCCTCGGTCTGCTGCTCCAGCTCCTCGATCTCCTCGCGGGACCTGAAACTGAAGATGCGCAGGAACTTCGAGATGTCACGGTCGTCGGCGTTCAGCCAGAACTGGTAGAAGGCGTACGGCGTGGTCAGCTCCGGGTCGAGCCAGACCGTGCCGGACTCCGTCTTGCCGAACTTGGTGCCGTCCGCCTTGGTGATCAGCGGCGTGGCCAGCGCGTGCACCGCGGCATGCGGCTCCACCTTGTGGATCAGGTCCGCGCCCGCCGTGAGATTGCCCCACTGGTCGCTGCCGCCGGTCTGCAGCGTGCAGCCGTACCTCCGGTACAGCTCCAGGAAGTCCATGCCCTGCAGGATCTGGTAGCTGAACTCGGTGTAGCTGATACCCGCGTCCGAGTGCAGCCGCCGGGAGACGGCCTCCTTCGAGATCATCTTGTTGACCCGGAAGTGCTTGCCGATGTCCCGCAGGAAGCCGATGGCCGACAGGCCCTGGGTCCAGTCCAGGTTGTTGACCATGGTCGCGGCGTTCGGCCCCTCGAAGTCGAGGAACCTCTCGATCTGGCCGCGCAGCCGTGCCACCCAGCCGGCCACCACCTCGGGGTCGTTCAGCGTGCGCTCCGAGGTCGGCTTCGGGTCGCCGATCAGGCCCGTGGCACCCCCGACCAGGCCCAGCGGACGGTTGCCCGCCTGCTGGATCCGGCGCATCGTGAGGATCTGCACGAGGTTGCCGAGGTGCAGGCTGGGCGCGGTCGGGTCGAAGCCGCAATAGAACGTGACGGGACCGTCCGCGAACGCCTTGCGCAATGCGTCCTCGTCCGTGGAGAGGGCGATCAGCCCGCGCCACTTCAGCTCGTCGACGATGTCCGTCACGGTTCTCGTATCTCCTTGGATGACCTTGGATGACTTCGGGGCGGTCGCACGACCACCGGCTACGAGGTTATACGCCCTGGCTGACAGAGCTCATATTGAAGTCCGGCACCCGCAGGGCCGGCATCGCAGCCCTAGTGAACCAGTCGCTCCACTCCCTCGGCAGCGTCTTTTCCGTGCGCCCGGCCTCCGTGGCGCGGCCGAGCAGGTCGACCGGCGACTCGTTGAACCGGAAGTTGTTGACCTCCCCGGTGACCTCGCCGTTCTCCACGAGATAGACGCCGTCCCGGGTCAGGCCGGTCAGCAGCAGCGTCGCCGGGTCGACCTCGCGGATGTACCAGAGACAGGTCAGCAGCAGCCCGCGCCCGGTGTCCGCGACCATCTCCTCCAGGGACCGGTCGGCGCCGCCGTCAAGGATCAGGTTCCCGATCGACGGAGCCAGCGGAACGCCGGTGAGGGCCGCACTGTGCCGGGTGGTCGTCAGATGCCGCAGCTCCCCGTCGCCGATCCACTCGGTCGCCTTGAGCGGCAGCCCGTTGTCGAACACCGACGCGTCGTCGCCGGAGGCGTGCGCGATCACGAACGGCGCCGCCTCCAGGCCGGGCTCGTGCGGGTCGCTGCGCAGCGTCAGCGGCAGCCCGGAGAGCCGCTCGCCGAGGCGCGTGCCGCCGCCGGGCCTGCTGAAGACCGTGCGGCCCTCGGCCGCGTCCCGGGCCGTCGACGACCACATCTGGTAGATCAGCAGGTCCGCGACCGCGGTCGGCGGCAGCAGCGTCTCGTACCGGCCCGCGGGCAGCTCGACCCTGCGCTCCGCCCAGGCCAGCCGCTGCGCCAGTTCGGCGTCCAGCGCCGCCGGGTCGACGTCCTTGAAGTCCCGCGTCGAACGTCCCGCCCACGCCGAGCGCGTGTGGTCCGGGGACTTGGCGTTGAGCTCCAGCGTGCCGTTCGGCTGGTCGTGGCGCAGCCGCAGCCCGGTCGACGTACCGACGTACGTCGAGACGAGTTCGTGGTTGGCGAAGCCGTACAGGTCACGGCCGCCCGCACGCGCGCGTGCGAACGACTCGCCGAGCGCCGGCGCGAAGTCCGTGAACACGGCGGAGGAGGTCTCCACCGGCGCTTGAGTGAAGTCCGGGGACTGCGGCACCCCCGTCACCAGCGGCTGCGCGTCCTCGGCGGGGCCCGCGCCACGCGCGGCGGCCTCCGCGGCCCGGACCAGCGGCTCCAGCTCGTCCGTGGTGACGGCCGAGCGGGAGACGACCCCGGACGCCGTGCCCTGCGCGCCGTCGACGGTCGCCACGACGGTGAGGGTGCGCCCGCGCGTGACCCCGTTCGTGGTCAGCGCGTTGCCCGCCCAGCGGAGGTTGGCCGTGGAGTGCTCGTCGGCGATGACGACGCACCCGTCCGCGCGGGACATCGCGAGGGCGCGCTCGACGATCTCGTGCGGCTTGTTCGTACGGGCGCTCATCGACCGGCCTCCTGCGTGGTGTTGAGAATGGTGACTCCCCGGAACAGGGCGGACGGGCATCCGTGCGAGACCGCGGCGACCTGGCCCGGCTGGGCCTTGCCGCAGTTGAAAGCCCCTCCCAGTACGTAGGTCTGGGGGCCTCCGAGGGCCTCCATGGAGCCCCAGAACCGGGGCGTGACCCCCTGATACGCGAAGTCCCGGACCTGCCCCTCAAGGCGGCCGTTCCGGATCATGTAGGCCCGCTGACCCGTGAACTGGAAGTTGTAGCGCTGCATGTCGATGGACCAGGAGCGGTCCCCGACGACGTAGATGCCGCGGTCCACGCCGCCGATCAGGTCCTCGGTCGAGGGCCCGGCCGGAGCCGGCCGGAGCGACACATTGGCCATCCGCTGCACGGGAACGTGCGCGGGCGAGTCGGCGTAGGCGCATCCGTTGGACCGCTCGAACCCGGTCAGCCGGGCCATGCGCCGGTCGAGCTGGTAGCCGACCAGCGTGCCGTCCCTGACCAGGTCCCAGGACTGGGCCTCGACGCCCTCGTCGTCGTAGCCGATCGTCGCGAGGCCGTGCTCGGCGGTACGGTCGCCGGTGACGTTCATCAGCTTCGAGCCGTACCGCAGCGTGCCGAGCTGGTCGAAGGTGGCGAAGGACGTGCCGGCGTACGCGGCCTCGTAGCCGAGCGCCCGGTCCAGCTCGGTGGCGTGACCGACGGACTCGTGAATGGTCAGCCACAGGTTGGACGGGTCGACGACCAGGTCGTACGCCCCCGCCTCCACGCTCGGCGCGCGCATCTTCTCGGCGAGCAGCTCCGGCAGCTCCGCCAGCTCCGCCGCCCAGTCCCAGCCGGTGCCCATCAGGTACTCCCAGCCGCGGCCGGCCGGCGGTGCGAGGGTGCGCATCGAGTCGAACTCGCCGGTGGACTCGTCGACCGAGACCGCGGTGAGTTGCGGGTGCAGCCGCACGCGCTGCTGGGTCGTCACGGTCCCCGCGGTATCGGCATAGAACTTGTTCTCGTGGACGGTCAGCAGCGAGGCGTCCACGTGGTCGACACCGTCGGCCGCGAGCAGCCGCGCGCTCCAGTCGGCCAGCAGCTCCGTCTTGTGCACGTCGGGCACGGTGAACGGATCGATCTCGTACGACGAGACCCAGGTCCGCTCCGTGTGCACCGGCTCGCCGGCGATCTCCACCCGCTCCTGCGACCCGGCGGCCTTGATCACCTGCGCGGACAGCTTCGCCAGCGCCACCGCCTGCGACGCGACCTTGGCGGCGGCGTCCAGCGTCAGATCGACACCCGAGGCGAACCCCCAGGTCCCGCCGTGCACGACCCGCACCGCGTACCCCAGGTCGGTCGTGTCCGACGACCCGGCGGGCTTGCCGTCGCGCAACCGCCATCCGGCGCTGCGTACTCGTTCGAAGCGGAAGTCCGCGTGTTCGGCCCCCAGCGCCCGCGCGCGTGCCAGCGCGGCGTCGGCCAGGGCCCGCAGGGGAAGCGCCAGGAACGTCTGATCGATTTCACGGGGCACGGGTGGGGTTTCCCTTCGCTGTGACCATCAGGTCCGTTGTGTTCGGACATCCGACTCACCGATACGGAAGTCAAACACGCCGCGCTCGCGACGGCGGCACGGCGTACCACGAGGATGACGAGGACGACACCGCCGACACCGCCGGCGACGCCTTCCGCGTCCTGTGTACCTGCCGACGAGGCACGACGCAGTGGGCGGGCGCCGGAACAACTCCGGCGCCCGCCTCTGTCATGGCGTACGACGTGTACTCAGTCGTCCAGCGATGACCCTGCCGCGAGTGCGGTGAATGCCGTCCAGGTGCGGGGCGTGACGACGAGAGGGCGGACCCCTTTGTCCTTGGAGTCACGGACGAGGACGGCCTCGGGGCGCACGGCGACCTCGACGCAGTTGTCGCCGCCGCTACCGCTGTAGCTGCTCTTGAACCAGGCCAGTTCGGTGCTCATAGCGCTCCTCGCGCGTCCAGCGACGAGCCCGTCGCGAGTACCGTGAACGCTGCCCAGGCGGTCGGCGTGACGACGAGAGGGCGGATCCCTTTGTCCTTGGAGTCGCGGACGCGGACGGCCTCGGGGCGCACGGCGACCTCGACGCAGTTGTCCCCGTCTCCGCCGCTGTAGCGGCTCTTGAACCAGCTCAGCTCAGGGGTGGTGCTCATAGCGCTCCTCGCGCGTCCAGCGATGACCCTGCCGCGAGTGCGGTGAACGCCGTCCAGGTGCGGGGCGTGACGACGAGAGGACGGATCCCCTTGTCCTTGGAGTCGCGGATGTGGACTGCCTCGGGGCAGACGGCGACCTCGACGCAGTTGTCGCCCTCGCTACCGCTGTAGCTGCTCTTGAACCAGGTCAGTTCAGTGCTCATAGCGCTCCTCGCATCTGTTGCAGCAACTTCACGGTAGCCCGGCAGTCCAGGGCCTGTGAACGCAGCTTGCCATAGCGCTGGAGCAGCACGCTGACGTCTTTGGGAGCGGAGATCAGGGTGCTCGACCGCTGTCCCTCGGTGTAGCCGATCCACTGGTGACCGGGTGTCTCGGCAAGGTACATCTGACCATCGACACCACAGTGGTCCTCTTGCTGGGTGGGCATGATCTGAACCTCGACATTGCGACAGGCACCGACATCCAGAAGGTGATCGATGACATGTCGGGTGACATCGGCACCCCCCAAGCGCCGCTCCAAGACACACTGTTCGATGACGAAAGTGAACGCAGTGTTCGGCCTCTGCGCGATGAGCTGTTGGCGGTCCAGCCGAGCGGCGACCTCACGTTCGAGCTGCTCTTCCGTCACCGGAGGCAACCGCCGGTCAAAGATCGCCCGCATGTACCCCTCCGGCTGCAACAAGCCCGGAACAGCCCGGCACTCGTACGCGTACAAGGAGATCGCCTCCTCCTCGATGCCCGCCCACTGCCGGAACCACGAAGCCAGCCCCGCCTTCCTGGTCAGGCTCCTCGCCGCCGCTGTGAGCACCTTGAGCGCGACCGGCCCCAGCGTCTCCTCCGCCCGCGCGGGCAGATCCGCCGGCGGGAACCGCTTCCCCTGCTCGATCTTCGCGACATACGCGGCCGAGTACCGCACCCGCACCGCGAACTCCTCCTGAGTCAGCCCGGACTCCTCCCGCAGCGCCTTCAAAACCGCGCCGAAGGTCTTGAGACTGTCGGAGAGTTCGGCTTCAGTGTTCGTGCTGCCGCCTCCACCATGTTCCGCCGTCATCGCCGCGCGCCTCCCGTGCTCACGTTCTCGCCGGTCCCCGCTCAACCCGCCCAACCCGCCCAGCGTCACGCCGAGTTACTCACCCAGTCCAGAGTGTGCACTGGTACAGGCACGCCTGTATGGGTGTCGTGCCTGTTGGCGGGGTCTGACGAGCCGGAACGCTGGCCGCATGCCCGCACCACACGCCCAAGAGGCCGTTACCGTACGTGTGTTCGCCCAGCGGCTCTCCGCCACCCGGCGCGGAGCGAGGCTCGCCCGCAGACTGGCCGCGCACCGACTCGACGTCTGGGGTGTGCCGTACGGCAGCCCGGCCTCCGAGACGGTCGCCCTCGTCGTCGCCGAACTCAGCGCCAACGCCGTCCTGCACGGCCGCGTTCCCGGGCGGGACTTCGAACTGCGGCTGCGCTGCGACCGCGCCGCCGGTGTCGTACGCGTCGAGGTGTCCGACACCCACCCGGGCCGCCCGAAGCCGCCCGGGTCGGTCCCGGACCCCGCGGACGCGGACGGCGGCAGGGGGCTGCTCCTCGTGGCTGCCCTCGCCGCGCGCTGGGGCGTCGACGAGCGCGAGGGGCCGGGCAAGACCGTGTGGGCGGAGTGCGCCCTGCCCACGTCCTGAAGCCCGCGGGTGGCTGTGCCGACGGCCCGCTCCTCCGATCTCGTGGCCCAGGGCGAGATCCGGCTCAAGGCGGCCACCACCTCCGACGTCGACCGCCTGCCGCGCTACGAGCTGCCCGCGGGCGGCCCCGACCCGGTTGAGCTGCTTCTCGCCGAGCGCGAGGAGGACGACCGTTGATCTACAGGGAACGCCGCACGGGAGACCGGACCGGAGGCTCACGCTCCCGGCACGGCGGAGTGACCCAGGTGCCTCGACTGTAGGGATCCAACAGTCAGCCCCCTACGCCACTGTCGGTGCCCGATCGTCCGCGCGGCAGCCCGGACCGATAGGTTTCTGAGCGAAGGCGCCTGTCTGTGCAGGGGTTCCAGACCGCTATCGAAAGGGTGATCCGTTGAGCCGCTCGGTTCTCGTCACTGGAGGCAACCGGGGCATCGGCCTCGCCATCGCCCGCGCGTTCGCCGACGCCGGCGACAAGGTCGCGATCACGTACCGCTCGGGCGAGCCGCCGGCCGGCTTCCTCGCGGTCAAGTGCGACATCACCGACACCGAGCAGGTGGAGCAGGCCTACAAGGAGATCGAGGCCGAGCACGGCCCGGTCGAGGTCCTCGTCGCCAACGCCGGCGTCACCAAGGACCAGCTTCTGATGCGCATGTCCGAGGAGGACTTCACCTCGGTCATCGACACCAACCTCACCGGCACCTTCCGCGTCGTCAAGCGCGCCAACCGCGGCATGCTGCGCGCCAAGAAGGGCCGCGTCGTCCTCATCTCGTCGGTCGTGGGGCTGCTCGGGTCCGCCGGGCAGGCGAACTACGCCGCCTCCAAGGCCGGCCTGGTCGGCTTCGCGCGCTCCCTCGCCCGTGAGCTGGGCTCGCGCAACATCACCTTCAACGTCGTCGCCCCCGGCTTCGTCGACACCGACATGACCAAGGCGCTCACCGACGAGCAGCGCGAGGGCATCATGTCGCAGGTGCCGCTCGGCCGCTACGCGCAGCCGGAAGATATCGCCGCGGCGGTGCGGTTCCTCGCCTCCGACGACGCCTCGTACATCACTGGAGCCGTCATCCCCGTTGACGGCGGACTGGGAATGGGTCACTGATCACCATGAGCGGAATTCTCGAGGGCAAGCGCGTCCTGATCTCCGGTGTGCTGATGGAGTCCTCCATCGCCTTCCACGCCGCCAAGCTGGCCCAGGAGCAGGGCGCCGAGATCATTCTGACCGCCTTCCCGCGGCCCACGCTGACCGAGCGCATCGCCAAGAAGCTCCCCAAGCCCACCAAGGTCATCGAGCTCGACGTCACCAACGACGAGCACCTCGGCCGCCTGGCCGACGTCGTCGGCGAGGAGCTGGGCGGCCTCGACGGCGTCGTCCACTCCATCGGCTTCGCGCCGCAGGACGCCCTCGGCGGCAACTTCCTGAACACGCCGTTCGAGTCCGTGGCCACCGCCATGCACGTCTCGGCGTACTCCCTGAAGTCGCTGACCATGGCCTGCCTGCCGCTGATGCAGAACGGCGGCTCGGTGGTCGGCCTCACCTTCGACGCGCAGTTCGCCTGGCCGCAGTACGACTGGATGGGCCCGGCCAAGGCGGCCCTGGAGGCCACCAGCCGCTACATCGCTCGTGACCTGGGCAAGCAGAACATCCGCTGCAACCTCATCTCCGCGGGCCCCCTCGGCTCCATGGCCGCCAAGTCCATCCCGGGCTTCAGCGACCTGGCCGCCGTGTGGGACACCCGCTCCCCGCTGGAGTGGGACCTGAAGGACCCGGAGCCGGCCGGCCGGGGCATCGTCGCCCTGCTGAGCGACTGGTTCCCGAAGACCACCGGCGAGATCATCCACGTGGACGGCGGCCTGCACGCCATCGGCGCCTGAGCGCCCACGGGCGCGAGGCGTGAGGCGTGAGGCGTGAGGGCTTGCGCTCTCGGCCATCCGACCCTTGGCTCTGTCGTACGAGGTCGGTGCCCCGTTTCCGCGCTCCGCGCGGGGAGCGGGGCACCGCCCGTTCGGCGCCTCGGCGTGGGCCGGCCCCGCCCGGTGGGCCGGGTCGGCTCGGCGTGGGTCCGGGGCCTTGGGGTGAGCCCGGTCAGCGCTCCGTGCCCCGCGAACGGCCCGGACGGCACATGAACGGATAGCTCGCCGCCGCCGCGCCTGCCGCGGCCGCGTCGCCCGCGCGGATCGCGTCCACGAGCCCCGAGTGGTCCATGTACACCTCCGGCGTCAGCTCCCCGCCGACGTCGTCGCGCAGCCAGTCCCGCAGCACCTCGCCGAGGTCCGCGTACATCGCCGTCATGACGTCGTTGTGGGACGCCGCCACCACGGCCAGGTGGAACGTGGCGTCGGCGGTCACGAACGCCTCCGCGTCCCCGGACTCCCAGGCCTCCTCACGGCGCAGCAGGAGCGCGTCCAACTGCTTGAGGTCGCGCTCGGTGCGCCGCTCGGCGGCCACCCGGGCGGCACCCGACTCCAGGGTCGAGCGCAGCTCGGCGACATGGGTCGGGTCGGCGTCCGCGAACCGCCGGTGCATCACACCCGCCAGCTCGCTGGTCGCCGCCACGTAGGTACCCGACCCCTGGCGGATGTCCAGCAGACCATTGTGCGCCAGCGCGCGGACGGCCTCGCGGACCGTGTTGCGGGCGACCCCGAGCTGGTCGACCAGCTCGGTCTCGGTCGGGATGCGGGCGCCCACCGGCCATTCGCCCGACGTGATCTGGTTCCGCAGTTCGGCGATGACCTGTTCGGCCAGCGCGGATCGGCGGGGGTGGCTCAGCGGCATGACGGTCCTTCGTGCGGGCCTGGTGGCGGGGCCGGAGAATCCGGAGCGTAGCCCAAGGGAAGCAGTGGACCCCGATTCATCCCATGATTCTATGATGAGCGCTATGGCTTTCGACGAGACAGGGACGGCGACGTCCGCACCGACACCCACGGCCACACCGGTCCGCGGCTCCTCCACCGGACACGACAGCGCGCTCGCGCGGACCGAGAGCGAGGCGGCCGGCACGCGCGCGTGGACGTCGCGTGTGCTGGTCGCCGGCATCCTCCTCGCCGCGCTCAACCTGCGGCCCGCCATCACCAGCTTCGGCGCCCTCCTGGAAGAGGTGCGCGACGGGCTCGGTATGAGCGGCAGCCTCGCCGGACTGCTGACCTCCGTACCTCCGCTGTGCTTCGCCGTCTTCGGCGTCATGGCCCCCCGGCTGGCCCGTCGCTTCGGCGCGGGCGCCGTGGTCTGCGCCGGAATGGCCGCGATCACCGCCGGGCTCGTGATCCGCCCCTACGCCGGGAGCACTGCGGGCTTCCTGACGGCCAGCGCGCTCGCCCTGATGGGCATCGCCGTCAGCAACGTCCTGATGCCGGTGATCGTCAAGCACTGGTTCCCGGACCGGGTGGGCTCGATGACCGGCCTGTACTCGATGGCGCTCGCCCTCGGCACGTCCCTCGCCGCGGCGGCCACGGTCCCCATGACCGACGTCCTGGGCGGTGGCTGGCAGTCGGGTCTCGCGATCTGGGCGGTACTGTCGGCGGCGGCCGTCCTGCCGTGGATTCCGTTCGTCCGCGCGCGTGGTGCCGGTCCCGCGGAGAGCGCCCCCGTCGCCGACGCCGACGCCGACCGGGGCGGGTCCGGCCGGGGCGAGTCCGACGGGCTGCGGATCATCCGGAGCCGTACCGCATGGGCACTGGCCGTCTTCTTCGGGCTCCAGGCCACGGCCGCCTACATCACGATGGGCTGGATGCCGCAGATCTTCCGGGACGCCGGGGTGTCCGCGGGCACGGCCGGAGTGCTGCTGGCCGTCACCATGGTGATGGGCGTGCCCCTCGCTTTCGTCATCCCGCGGCTGGCCATCCGGCTGCCGCACCAGGGGCCGATCGCGGTCGTGCTCGGCATCTGCGGTCTCGCCGGGTACGCGGGCCTGTACTGGGCTCCGGCGGCCGGCGCCTGGGCCTGGGCGCTGCTCCTCGGGATCTCCAACTGCGCCTTCCCCCTGGCCCTGACCATGGTGGGCATGCGGGCTCGCACGAGCGCGGGCGTGGTCCGACTGTCGGCGTTCGCGCAGAGCACCGGCTATCTGCTGTCGATCCCGGGGCCGCTGCTGGTGGGCGTCCTCTACCAGCACAGCGGCGGCTGGGGCCTGCCGCTCGCCCTCATGGCCGCGCTGATGGTCCCGCAGGTAGCGGTGGGCGTCCTGGCGGGCCGCGACCGGACCGTGGAGGACGAGGCGGTGCGCTGAGGGAGTCCGGTGTGTCCGCGATGACCCGGGCGGGTGCGGTCCGCCGGTCGGCGGCCACCCCGCCGGAGGCGGGCCGGGGGAGGAGTGCGAAACTGAGCCCATGCCCGTGCTCGACCCGAATCCCCAGAACGGCCAGAAGAAGATGCTGCTCGTCTTCGGCGCGTTCTTCGCCATCTTCGTGATCATCGCGATCATCGCCACGATCGCCTCACCCTGACGGAGGATGCCCCGAGCTCCCGGGGTGGGGCTGTCCCCCGCATCCCCTAGGGGGTCAGTGTCAGGGACAAGTGGGTGGATCACCGGATGGGTTGAGGGCTGCCGAATCCGTACCTTCGAGATGTGGCTCCCGGCGGCGGACCACGGACCGTCCGAAGACCCACGGAGGCAGCCATGTCGGCCCCCACGCACCCCCGGCCCCACGCGGTGACCACAGGCGGCACCGCCATGCGGCTGCACTGGTGGGCCCTCGCGCTGCCCACGCTGGCCTTCGTGGTCCTGCTGGCGCTGATACTCAATCCGGCGGACGCACGGGCGGGCGGCGACCCCGCGCTCGGCCATGTCGTCGAGCGGATCCAGCAGACGATGACCCACCACGCGCGGTGACACCGCCCGCGCCCGACGGTGACGGTCATGTCTGCCGAGGCGGGCAGCGGAAGGGCCTGGTGGGGCGCTCGCGCGAGGGCGTGCTTGCGACGCGGTCAACTCCCTGCGCTCCCTGGCCTGTTTCATGCAAAGCTGGGACCCATGAGCTCCGCAGAACCCCGCAGGATTGTCCTCTTCCGGCATGCGAAGGCCGACTGGCCGCAGGTGGCCGACCATGAGCGCCCCCTCGCGGACCGGGGCCGCACGGACGCGGCCGTCGCCGGCCGCAAGCTGGCCGACACCGGCATCCCCCTCGACCTGGTCCTCTGCTCCACCGCGACGCGCACCCGCGAGACCTGGAAGCTCGCGGTCCAGGAGCTTCCGCACCGGCCGAAAACCATCTATGAGGAGCGGATCTACGACGCCTCGCCCGGCGAGCTGATCGCCGTGCTCAACGAGACCCCGGACGACATCCAGAGCGTGGTCCTGGTCGGCCACAATCCGGGCATCCACGGCCTCGCCGAGATCCTCTCGGGGACCGCCGAGGACGAGGCCGCCGAGCGGATGGGCCGGCGCGGGTTCCCCGCCGCCGCCTTCGCCGTGCTCTCCCTCGACGGCTCCTGGAAGTCACTGGAGCCGGGCACGGCCACCCTGATCGACTTCTGGGCGCCCACGGAGTAACCCGTCACGGACGGCAGCGAGGGTCGGCACCGGTGACGGTGTCGGCCCGGCAAAGTACACGGCCTCCGGCGGCGCCGTGCGGCACAGGACTCCGTCGTGCGGGGGACTCTCGCCGCGTGAACGTGCGTCGCCGAGCCTGCGCCCGGAGCCCTGAGCCAGGTGACGGGTGCGGCTCAGGGGTCTTCAGAGGATGTCGTCGTGTATGTCGGCCGCCTCGACCTCTTCCCGGGTGACGCCGAGCAGATACAGGACGGTGTCCAGGAAGGGGAAGTTCACCGCGGTGTGCGCGGCCTCGCGGACCACGGGCTTGGCGTTGAAGGCGACGCCCAGGCCGGCCGCGTTCAGCATGTCGAGGTCGTTGGCGCCGTCCCCGATCGCCACGGTCTGCGCCAGCGGTACGCCCGCCTCGGCGGCGAAGCGGCGCAGCAGCCGCGCCTTGCCCGCCCGGTCCACGATCTCGCCGACGACCTTGCCGGTCAGCTTCCCGTCGACGATCTCCAGCGTGTTGGCCTGCGCGAAGTCCAGGCCGAGCCGCTCCTTGAGGTCGTCCGTGACCTGGGTGAAGCCGCCGGAGACGACACCCACCTGGAAGCCGAGTCGTTTCAGCGTGCGGATCAAGGTGCGCGCGCCCGGAGTGAGCCGCACCTCGGCCCGCACCTTGTCGACCACCGACGCGTCCAGCCCCTTCAGCAGCGCCACGCGCGCGTGCAGCGACTGCTCGAAGTCCAGCTCGCCGCGCATGGCGGCCGCCGTCACCTCGGCGACCTCCGCCGCACAGCCCGCGTGCGCGGCGAACAGCTCGATGACCTCGTCCTGGATGAGCGTCGAGTCCACATCCATGACGACCAGACGCTGGGCCCGCCGGTGCAGACCGGCCGCGACGACGGCGACATCGACACCGAGTGCCGCGGCATCGGTCGCCAGGGCGGTGCGCAGCGGCTCGGTCTCCACGCCGGACACGGCGAACTCGACGGCCGTCACGGGGTACTTGGCGAGCCGGAAGATACGGTCGATGTTGCCGCCGGCAGCGGCGATACGGGCGGCGATGGCGGCCGTCGACTCGGCGGTGAGCGGATGGCCGAGCACGGTGACCAGGGAGCGTCCGAGGCCACGCGGACGGTTGTCGCCGATCCCGGAGATGATCTCCGCCTCCATCTTCATGGAGTCCGCCCAGTTGTGGACGGTCGCCCGCAGATCACCCTCGAGCCCGGACGGGGGCATCGTCACCAGGGCGCACAGCACCATCCGGCCCCGGGTGACGACCTGCTCGATGTCGACGACGTCGACGCCGTAGGCGGCCAGGGTGTCGAACAGGCCGGCCGTCAGGCCGGGCCGGTCCTTGCCGAAGATCTTGACAAGGAGAGTGGGGGCATCGGTGGTCTGCGCAGCGCTCATGGTGTTTCCACCGTATCCGGCACCCAGTGCCTACGGCGTGCCCGGTCCGTCTAGCGGACACGGAACACTGGATGGCGGGTGGGTGACGAACGGCTTGATCGGCGGCGAAGGCGCAGGGTGGGGCGGGGGCGAGGCAGGGCGGCCCGTCAGCCGCGCCCCTGGGGACGTCCGGGCGGAGGAGGTCCAGGGGGCGGGGGATGCGGCGGGAGCGGCCCCAGGTCCGAGGGCGGCGGCGTCGCCCGGGGACGGCGTCGGGGCAGCGGGGCGGGTTGCCCGATCAGCCCGATCATCGTGCGTGCCCCGTACACGTCACCACGGGCGGGCGGCGCACCCCTGCCCGGCGGCGACGGCACGCGTCGAAACGCTGGTTCACGCTCGTCACCAGGCCCGGCTTTCGGTCGGAGCGCCGAGCCTGAAATAGTTCCCCACGATGTCAGAGATTCCTCCACTCCCCGTGAGTGGGGATGACTCGGGGGACAACTCAGTGGGGCATGGAGTGCCTGAACTCGTAGTGGAATGCAAGGGACGCACCTGGACGCTCGACGCGTCCGGGCCGTACGCCCTCGGACGCGATCCGCAGGGGGACATCGTGCTCGAGGACGCCAGGGTCTCCTGGCGCCACGCCACGATCGGCTGGAACGGGCACAGTTGGGTCCTGGAGGACCGGGGGAGCACCAACGGAACCTTCGTCGGGGGCCTGCGCGTTCACCAGCTGGAGATCGGCGCGGACACGACCGTGCACCTGGGCAACGCGACCGACGGGCCGGGCCTGACCTTCTCCGCCGCCGCGACCGCCGTGGCCGCCCCGCAGACCGGGCCCCGGCAGCAGCCGTACGCGGCACAGGGCGCGGGGGTCGGCTGGGATCAGCCGGCCCCGCACCAGCAGGCACCCCAGCAGCAGGTCCCGCATCAGCCGGCCCCGCAGCAGGCGCCCGCGCAGAACCGCCAGACGCCCCAGCAGCCCGCTGCCCGGATCCCGCAGCAGCAGAGTCCCGGTGCTGACACGGGGGCGCCACCGGTCCACGGTGACCGCGGCCCGACCACGTTCCACCAGCTCGCCCTCGGCCGGGTGATGCGCATCGGCCGCGCGCTGGAGAACGACCTGGTCGTCTCCGACCTCCAGGTCTCCCGGCACCACGCCGAGTTCCACGCCACGCCCGACGGCCGTTTCGAGATCCGCGACCTGGGCTCGCACAACGGCACGTTCGTCAACGGCATGCCGATCGGCAAGGGCGGTGCGGCGCTGCTCGGCCCGGACGACATCGTCGGCGTGGGCCACTCGACGTTCCGTCTGGTCGGCGACCGGCTGGAGGAGTTCGTCGACACCGGTGAGGTCTCCTTCTCCGCCCGCCATCTGACCGTCACGGTCGACGGCGGCAAGCAGATCCTCAAGGACGTCTCCTTCGGCGTCCCGGAGAAGTCGCTGATCGCGGTCATCGGCCCGTCCGGCTCCGGCAAGTCGACGCTGCTGAAGGCGCTCACCGGTTACCGTCCCGCGAACCAGGGCGACGTCCTCTACGACAACCGGAACCTGTACAAGCAGTTCGCCGAGCTGCGCCAGCGCATCGGCCTGGTCCCGCAGGACGACATCCTGCACAAGGAGCTGAGCGTCAAGAAGGCCCTGAAGTACGCGGCCAAGCTGCGCTTCCCCGCCGACACCACGGCCGCCGAGCGTGCGGCCCGCATCGACGAGGTGCTGCGCGAGCTGAAGCTGGACGTGCACCGGGAGAAGAAGGTCACCTCCCTCTCCGGCGGTCAGCGCAAGCGTGTCTCGGTGGCCCTGGAGCTGCTCACCAAGCCGTCGCTGATCTTCCTGGACGAGCCGACCTCCGGCCTCGACCCGGGCATGGACCGCGATGTCATGCAGTTGCTGCGGGGCCTCGCCGACGACAGCCGTACGGTCCTCGTCGTCACCCACTCCGTGGCCGAGCTGGCGCTGTGCGACAAGCTCCTGGTGATGGCGCCGGGCGGGGCCGTCGCCTACTTCGGCCCGCCGGAGGAGGCGCTGAACTTCTTCGGCTACGAGACCTGGGCCGATGTCTTCACCGCCTTCGAGGACTACCGCGACTACGACTGGGCGGGCCGCTGGAAGGGCTCGCAGCACTATCAGACGTACGCCGCGGACATCGACGCCGTGGCCCCGCAGTCCGTCCCCATGCCGCCGCCGCAGGCGATCAAGCCCGCCAAGCCGCAGGGCTGGTTCTCCCAGCTCGGCACCCTGATCCGGCGGTATGGCGCGGTCATCGCCTCCGACAAGGGCTTCCTCGCGCTGACGGTGATCCTGCCGGCGGTGCTCGGCGCGGTCAGTCTGCTCATCGACAGCGACAAGGGCCTGCTGGTCAACCCGGTCAGCTCGAAGACCGGCATGCCCGTCCCGAACGGCACGGCCACCACGGTCCTGCTGATCCTCGCGGTCGGCGCGTGCCTGGCGGGCACCGCCAACTCCGTCCGCGAACTGATCAAGGAGCGGGTCATCTACGAACGGGAGCGCGCCACCGGCCTGTCCCGTTCGGCGTATCTGATGTCCAAGGTGGTCGTGCTCGGCACGATCACCGTGCTGCAGGGCCTGATGGTGGGCCTGATCGGCTTCTCCAGCCGGGAGATCCCCGAGCAGGGCCTGATCCTCGGTCATGCCACGCTGTTCGAGCTGTGCCTGCCGGTCATGGCGCTCGGCTTCACCTCGATGATGGTCGGCCTGGTCATCTCCTCGCTGGTGAAGACCGCCGAGAAGACGATGCCGCTGCTGGTCATGTTCGTGATCGTCCAGGTCGTGTTCACCGGCTGCCTGTTCACGCTGAACGGCACGGTGGGCGTCAACCAGGTCTCGTATCTGATGCCGTCCCGCTGGGCGGTCGCGGCCGCCGGCACGACGCTGGACTTCAACAACATCGCCCCGAACAAGGACGACCCGACCAGCACGGACCCGCTGTGGAACCACACGGCGTCGGCCTGGACCCTGGACATGGTCGTCCTGATCGCGCTCGGCGTGCTCTGCGGCTTCCTCGTGGCCCGCTTCCTGCGCCGCCACGAACCCGAGGTCATGCGGAAGTGACCGCTCCCAGGACGCGCGGAAGGGCGGCACCCTCAGGGGGTGCCGCCCTTTCTTCCGTTCAGGCGAGCAGAGGCCCGCGCCGACCTCAGTACGCGCTGTTGACGTTGTCCATCGAGCCGTACCGGTGCGCCGCGTAGTTGCAGGCGGCGGTGATGTTCGCGACCGGGTCGTAGATGTTCCAGGACGTGCCCTCGACGTGGTACGCGCTGAAGGTCGGCGGGATGACCTGGAGCAGCCCCTTGGAGGGGATGCCGTTCTGGGCGTTGATGTCCCAGTTGTTGATGGCCATCGGGTTGCCGGAGGACTCCCGCATGATGTTGCGGTACAGGCCGTGGTACGAGCCCGGGATGCCCTTCTGCGCCATGATGTCGAGCGACTCGCGGATCCAGCCGTCGAGGTTGTTGGCGTAGCTCCTCGGGGCGGGAGCGGCCTGCTGGACCTGCGGGCGCTCCGCGGACCGGCTCGCGGCCTGCTGCACGGGACGCTGCTGCTGGGGCTGCGCGACGGCCTGCTGCACGGCCGGCTTGGCGGCGGCCTTCTGCTTGGCGGCGATGGCCTCGGCCTTCAGAGCCTGGGTGGCCATCTGGTCGGTCACGCTGACCTTGATCTCCTTGGCCGGCTGGTTGCCGAGCGTCACCGGGGCCGACGCGACGGGGGCCGCGTGGACCGTGCTCTGTGCCTCGCTCGGCGCGGCGGTGACCACGAGGGCGCAGCAGCCGAGGGCGGCCACACCGGCGATGGAGAGCTTGTGGGCCTTGGTCAGGTCACGACTGCGGGCACGGAGGGCGGTGATGTTCTTGGGCATGTTGAGGGACCTCTTCGTGTAGCTCGGAGGTCGCTCTGGTGCCGGCGGAAGACGGATGTTTCCAGCACAAGCGCCGCGGGTAGAGCCCGCGGCGCCGAGCGACGTGAGCAATTCTTAGCTGCCGCAAAAACACCAGGCAAAGATGTGACGTACGATCCCCGGTAGTGGACACGGGCACGGCGAAACGGGGCAGACCGACATGTCTGCCCCGCTCACCACAGGCTTCTTTGTCTCCTATGTTCCTTCGTACGTGATGTGGGTCCTATGCGCGGCCTCACATCCGGGCCGGGCGTGTCTCACCAACGGTTGCTGGAGCAATGCTCTGTGTGAGGCGTCTCCTCCGGCAGGATGAGGTGCGTGTCACCGAACTCGTGCCACAGGTAGAGCCCGGCCAGCGCCTCCTCGTAGCCACGGCGGATCGCGGCCCGTCCCGCGACGGCCTCCAGCATCAGCAGATGCGACGCCTCCGGCTCGTGCAGCCCGGTCAGCAGCCCGTCGACCACGCGCACCCCGCGCTCGGGCGTCACCACCAGATCCGTCCAGCCCTGCCGCGCCCGTACGACACCGTCGGCGCCCGCCGCGGACTCCACCGCCCGCACGGCCGTCGTACCGACCGCGATCACCCGGCCACCCGTCCGTCCCCCGCCACGGCCCGTGCCGGGCGGTGTCCCGCGCCCCCGGTCTCCGGCCCGCACCGCGTTGATCAGCCGTGCCGACGCCTCCGGCACCGCGAAACGCTCCGGGTACGGCGGCTCGTGCGCCTCCGCCGACGCCACCCCCGTGTGCAGTGTGATCGGCGCGAACTGCACCCCCCGGCTCACCAGCTCCGCGACCAGGCGCACGGTGAAGGGGCGCGCCGCGCTCGGCATCTCGGCGCTGCCCGCGCCGTCGGGGGACGGCAGCGCGAACACCGTCTGATACGCGGACAGCGGCTGGTCCCGCTCCGTATAGGAGTAACGAATGGGCCGCCCGTGCCGGCCCAGCAGCCCCGGCACGTCCCTGTCCGACGGGCGGGCCCACCACAACCGGTCCCCCCTCGGCGACAGGGGCTCCTCCAGGACCAGCCGTACGTCCTCCGGGAGCCGCACCTCCGTCCCCGCAGGCCCGCCACCGGCCTTGTGACGAGCGCCTCGCGCCCCGCCCGGGTCACGCGCGCGCGTCGTGCCCCGTCCGTCCGGATCGCGCAGCTCGACCGCCCACCGCCCGTCGTCCCCACACGTCGAGAAGTGCACCACCACGCGCGCGTGCCCCACCGTGCCGTCCACCGCGGCCGCCAGCGTCGGCGAGGTGTTGACGACCAGCACATCCCCCGCCCGCAGCAGCCGCGGCAGCTCCGCGAACGTGTGGTGCGCCACCTCGGTGCCGCGCGAGACCAGCAGTCGCACGGAGTCCCGGGCCAGTCCGGGCCCGCGCTGCTCGGCCGGCACCCGCGCCGACAGCTCCCCGGGAACCCTCAGCCACGCTCGGCCGCGTGCGAGCGGGGGCACCCCCCTCGCCGCGGTCACCGCACCTCCGACAGGGACGACGCACCGTAGCGGCCGCTCGGCGGGCGCTCGTCCAGCAGCCTCAGGAACGCGGGCACCACGTGCTCCGGTGCCGGCCGCGGACCGTCGTCGTCGGGTACGGCCGCCGCGTACAGGTCCGTGGCCATGTCCCCGGGGTCGACCGCCCACACCCGCAGCCCCGGCTCCTCCACGCCGAGCACCGCCGCCAACCGGTCGAGCGCCGCCTTGGACGCGCCGTACCCGCCCCATGTCCCGTACGCCTCGGCCGCCGCGTCGGAGCTGACGGCGATCACCGCCCCCGCCTCCGCCGCCCGCAGCAGCGGCAGCGCCTCCTGGACGAGGCCCAGCGCGGCGACCACGTTCACCTCCAGCGCCCGCCGCAGCCCGTCGAGCCGAAGCTCCGCGAGCCGCACCAGCGGCTCCGCGCCCAGCGCGCTCGCGTTGTTCACCAGCAGGTCGAGCCCGCCCAGCTCGCGGGCCGCCGTCACCAGACCGGCCCGGTGCCCCGCGTCCGTCACATCACCCGGAAGCGCCACCACCCGCGTCCCGTGTGCCGACAGAGCCGCCGCCGTCTCCGTGAGGACCGTCGCGGACCTGGCGTCCAGCACCAGGTCCCAGCCGCGCGCCGCCAGGGCCGCGCCCAGCGCCCGCCCCAACCCCTTGGAAGCCCCCGTGATGATCGCAACCGGCATGCCCACCCGTCCCCTCGTCCCTCGGCCGCCGCTGATCGGCGGCGACCTCACCGTAGGAACGGCGCGGCCCCGGCCGCCTCGGACGCGGGCCGCAGGGAAGCGGGGCCCTTCGGCCTAGGTCCACCGGCGGAGGCGGGAGCGGTCACCGGCCGGATACCGCCGTCACCCCTCGCCGGTACGGTGAGGTCATGAGCCATCGACCCCGGTCGGGCCTGTACGCGGTGAGCTCCGCGCTGCTGGCCATGAGCAGGCACCTGGAGGTGCGCGACGTCCTCAAGACGATCGTCGCCTCGGCCCGCGAGCTGCTCGACGCGGAGTACGCGGCACTGGGCGTCCCGGACGACCACGGCGGCTTCGCCCAGTTCGTCGTGGACGGCGTCACCGAGGAGCAGTGGAAGGCCATCGGCCCGCTCCCGCGCCAGCACGGCATCCTGGCCGCGATGCTGCACGAGGCGAAGCCGGTGCGGCTCGCCGACGTCCGCCGGGACCCGCGCTTCGGGGGCTGGCCGAGCACCCACCCGCAGATGTCCGACTTCCTGGGCCTGCCCATCCGCGACGGCGACGAGACCATCGGCGCGCTGTTCCTGGCCAACAAGAGGTGCCCGCGACGAGAGGGCCGCTGCGGCTTCACCGACGACGACGTGGAACTGCTCTCGATCCTCGCCCAGCACGCCGCGATCGCCCTCACCAACGCCCGTCTCTACGAGCGCAGCCGGGAGCTGACCATCGCCGAGGAGCGCTCCCGGCTGGCCCACGAGCTGCATGACGCGGTCAGCCAGAAGCTCTTCTCCCTGCGGCTCACCGCGCAGGCCGCGACGGCCCTGGTCGACCGCGACCCGGGGCGCGCCAAGGGCGAGCTGCAGCAGGTGGCCGCGCTCGCCGCCGAGGCCGCCGACGAACTGCGCGCCGCCGTCGTCGAGCTGCGCCCCGCCGCGCTCGACGAGGACGGCCTCGTCAACACCCTGCGCACCCAGGTCCAGGTCCTCGACCGCGCCCACGTCGCGCGTGTGACCTTCACCAGCCTGGGCGTCCGCGCCCTGCCGGCCGCCCAGGAGGAGGCGCTGCTGCGGGTCGCCCAGGAGGCGCTGCACAACGCCCTGCGGCACTCCGGTGCCGGGCGGGTCCAGGTGACCCTGGAGAAGCGCGGCCCGGGTGCCGCCCTGCACGTCATGGACGACGGCGGCGGGTTCGAGCCCCAGGCGGTGCGCCGGGCCGGGCGCCATCTCGGCCTGGTCTCCATGCGTGACCGGGCGAGCGGGGTCGGTGGCTCGCTGACCGTGGAATCGGCGCCCGGGAAGGGCACCACCATCAAGATGGAGGTCCCTGGTGGCTGACGCGATCAAGGTGCTGCTCGTCGACGACCACCAGGTCGTCCGCCGCGGGCTGCGCACCTTCCTCGAAGTGCAGGACGACATCGAGGTCGTCGGAGAGGCATCCGACGGCGCCGAAGGGGTCGCCCTCGCCCAGGAGCTGACCCCCGACGTCATCCTCATGGACGTCAAGATGCCGGGGATGGACGGCATCGACGCGCTGCGCAGGCTCCGCGAGCTCGACCATCCCGCGCGCGTGCTGATCGTCACCAGCTTCACCGAGCAGCGCACGGTGGTGCCGGCCCTGCGCGCGGGTGCCGCCGGCTATGTGTACAAGGACGTGGACCCCGACGCCCTCGCCGGAGCCATCCGGTCCGTGCACGCGGGGCACATCCTGCTCCAGCCGGAGGTGGCCGGCGCGCTGTTGTCCCAGGAGGAGGCCAACTCCGGTCAGGGCAGAGGCGGTTCGCTCACCGAGCGCGAGCGGGAGGTGCTGGGCCTGATCGCGGACGGCCGGTCCAACCGGGAGATCGCCCGGGCGCTGGTGCTGTCGGAGAAGACGGTCAAGACCCATGTCTCCAACATCCTGATGAAACTGGACCTGGCCGACCGCACCCAGGCCGCGCTCTGGGCGGTACGGCACGGTGCTAACGGCTGAGCGGATCTTCGTACCGTCGGGTGCATGTCCTCCGGGTGGCGCATCCTCGATCGATTCCGGCCGTTCCCCAAGGCGTGCCGCGGCGCCTGCCGCAGTGCTCGCAAGGAGAGGGCTCAGCAGTGAAGAACCTGAAGAAGGCCGCAGCCGTCACCCTGGTGGCCGGTGGACTGATCGCCACCGGTGCCGGCCTCGCCTCCGCCCACGACGGGGCGCACGCCGACGGACGGGCCGCGGGCTCCCCGGGCGTCGTGTCGGGCGACGTCATCCAGGCTCCGGTCCACGTCCCCGTCCATGCGGTCGGCAACACCGTGAACGTGGTCGGCGCCCTGAACCAGGCCTTCGGCAACCTGGGTCTCGACCACTGAGGCAGGCGACGGTCCGCTCTTCACGGCGGCCTCACCGGGAGTCCCCGGGGGCCGGCCGGGTACGGCCACGGATCACCGCACCTCCCGCTGCTCCACGATGGAGTTGTACGCCGCCACCTGCGCCCGCCGTGCCGTCCGCTCCACCGGGCGCAGCGCCTGGGCCCGGGCCGCCATCTCGGAGGCGCTCACCGCGCCCCCGTGCCCGTTCTCGTACGCGACCGAGATCAGCAGGCCCACGCGCCGGGCCAGTTCCAGCACCCGCACCGCCCGCGGCGGATACCCCGGCGCCAGGACCTCCCGCCCCCGCTCGGCCCGCGCCCGGTACGCGTCGATCGCCGCCTCCGCCACCGGCCCCGACCCCGCCACATCCAGCCGCGACAACACCTCCGTCGCCTCGCGCAGCGCCTCCGCCAGCTCCCGCTCGGCCTCCCCGAGCGAGGGCACATCGGCAGGCGGCGCCTCCCGCACCGGCAGACAGTGCCAG
Organism: Streptomyces sp. NPDC002513; assembly: GCF_053595355.1. Lineage (NCBI taxonomy): Bacteria > Bacillati > Actinomycetota > Actinomycetes > Kitasatosporales > Streptomycetaceae > Streptomyces > Streptomyces sp. NPDC002513. The sequence continues at coordinate 36,150 of NZ_JBSFXK010000065.1, forward strand.
ACGACCTCGACATGCACATCGCCGTCCGGCCCCGCCTCGCGGACCTCCGGCACCAGCCCGAACGCGGCCCCGTGACAGACCACCGCCTCCTCGGCCTCCAACGCCCGCGCGTTGAACTCGGGCGGGCCGCTGAGCCCCAGCGGATGCCCCGGCGCGGGCAGCGCCACCAGCAGTCCGGCCACCCCGAGCGCGCGCAGCCGCCCCAGTGCGAGAGTGAGACCGACGGGCGCCGACTCACCCGGCAGCCCCTCCACCCGGTGCACCGCATCGTCCCCGACGATGGCCGACGCGGCGTCATCCGGCGAGACAAATCCGGCCAACAGAGCATTTCCCCATGCGGCCAGCCGGCCTGAGCGTGGTTCCGAGAGCATGCCTCCACCCTACGGACCGGACCTATGGAATCGGCCGGGCGACCAGTGGCGTAGATTTCTTGGGGGCTGCGCCCACCGGCGTGGCGGACCGCGCCCACAGGCGTACGCGAGAGCCGACACTGGCCACACTGCAAGGGGAGACAACGCGCTCATGAGCGATGTGCTGGAGCTGGAGGACGTATCCGTGGTCCGCGAGGGCCGGGCTCTCGTGGACCAGGTCTCCTGGTCGGTCAAGGAGGGGGAGCGCTGGGTCATCCTCGGCCCCAACGGCGCGGGGAAGACCACCCTTCTGAACGTCGCCTCCAGCTACCTCTACCCGACCAAGGGCACCACCACCATCCTCGGCGAAACCCTCGGCAGGCCCGGCACCGACGTCTTCGAGCTGCGCCCGCGCATCGGCGTGGCCGGCATCGCCATGACCGAGAAGCTCCCCAAGCGCCAGACCGTTCTGCAGACCGTGCTGACCGCCGCGTACGGCATGACGGCCGGCTGGCAGGAGGAGTACGAGGACGTCGACGAGCAGCGCGCCCGCGCCTTCCTCGACCGCCTGGGCATGAGCGAGTACCTGGACCGGAAGTTCGGCACCCTCTCCGAGGGCGAGCGTAAGCGCACCCTCATCGCCCGCGCCCTGATGTCCGACCCCGAACTGCTCCTCCTCGACGAGCCCGCCGCCGGCCTCGACCTCGGCGGCCGCGAAGACCTCGTACGCCGTCTCGGCCGCCTCGCCCAGGACCCGATCGCCCCCTCCATGATCATGGTCACCCACCATGTCGAGGAGATCGCCCCCGGCTTCACCCACGTCCTGATGATCCGGCAGGGCAAGGTGCTCGCCGCCGGCCCGCTGGAGCTGGAGCTGACCTCGCGCAACCTCTCCCACTGCTTCGGCCTCCCGCTCGTGGTGGAACAGGTCGGCGAGCGCTGGACCGCTCACGGTCTGCCCCTGTCCTGACCTCGAAGGCCCCCGGCCGAAGCTCGTCCGACCACCACGGCGCCCTGTCCGCGACCGGACCCTCGGCCCTACCATGACCATGTGAACATCGACGCGTGGGTGTGGTGGCTGATCGGCGCGGCGGGGCTCGGCATCGGGCTCGTGATCACCGCGATGCCGGAACTCGGGATGCTCGCCGTGGGCGCCGTCGCGGCCGCCGCGGTCGGTGCCCTGGGCGGCGACGCCGTCTTCCAGGTCGTGGTCTTCGCCGTCGTCTCCGTCGCACTCATCGCCGTCGTCCGGCCCATTGCCGCGCGGCACCGTGCCCAGCGGCCCCGACTCGCCACCGGCATCGATGCGTTGAAGGGCCGGCAGGCCCTCGTCCTGGAGCGTGTCGACGGCAACGGCGGCCGGATCAAGCTCGCCGGAGAGATCTGGTCGGCGCGTTCCCTCAACGGCGAACTCACCTATGAGGTGGGCCAGGAAGTGGACGTCGTGGACATCGAAGGAGCCACGGCGATCGTGATGTGACCTCGCAGGACGTAACTCGACCGAACAGACCACGCGGAACGCGACGGTCTGTCAGACTCGACCAGCAAGATCTTCAACAACCATAAGATCTTCCACAGGCGCCGAGGCGGAGAAGGGTACGGGGAGCACGATGGCGATCATCATCGTCCTGATCATTCTGGTGGTGTTGGTTTTCATCGCCCTGATCAAGACCATCCAGGTCATCCCACAGGCGAGCGCCGCCATCGTCGAGCGCTTCGGCCGCTACACACGCACCCTGAACGCGGGCCTGAACATCGTGGTCCCGTTCATAGACTCGATCCGCAACCGCATCGACCTGCGCGAACAGGTGGTGCCGTTCCCGCCGCAGCCGGTGATCACCCAGGACAACCTGGTGGTCAACATCGACACGGTCATCTACTACCAGGTGACCGACGCCCGGGCCGCGACCTACGAGGTCGCCAGCTACATCCAGGCCATCGAGCAGCTCACCGTCACCACACTCCGCAACATCATCGGGGGCATGGACCTGGAGCGCACCCTGACCTCCCGCGAGGAGATCAACGCGGCCCTGCGCGGCGTCCTCGACGAGGCCACCGGCAAGTGGGGCATCCGCGTCAACCGCGTCGAGCTGAAGGCGATCGAGCCCCCGACCTCCATCCAGGACTCGATGGAGAAGCAGATGCGCGCCGACCGTGACAAGCGCGCCGCGATCCTCACCGCCGAAGGTACGCGACAGGCCGCCATCCTCACCGCCGAAGGCGAGAAGCAGTCCCAGATCCTGCGCGCCGAGGGTGAGGCCAAGGCCGCCGCCCTGCGCGCCGAGGGCGAGGCCCAGGCCGTCCGTACGGTCTTCGAGGCCATCCACGCCGGCGACCCGGACCAGAAGCTCCTCTCCTACCAGTACCTCCAGATGCTCCCGAAGATCGCCGAAGGCGACGCCAACAAGCTCTGGATCGTCCCCAGCGAGATCGGCGACGCCCTGAAGGGACTCTCCGGCGCCATGGGCAACTTCAGCTCCCTGGGCGGCGGTTCGGGCAGCGGCGGCTCTTCCGGGGCGTCCGGCAACGGCGGTTCGGGCACCGAGGCCGAGCGCCGCGAGCGGCCGTCCATCGACTGACAGGACAGCGGTCCTACGACACTGGGGCCCGCCTCCTTCGGGAGCCGGGCCCCAGTGTCGTAGGACCGCCCGCCCGCCGCGCGCGCTCTAGGCCGCGGGCTGCCCCAGCCACTCCGGCAGCGCCTCGAAATCGTCCTGCCCGAGCGCCAGCAGCATCGCGTCCGCGGGCGTCGGCTCGAACGGCTGCCGCAGCAGCGGCATCCCCGCCTGCTCCGGGGTGCGATTCGCCTTGTGGTGGTTGTCCTCGGCGCAGGAGGCCACCGTGTTCAGCCAGGTGTCGCCGCCACCCTGCGACCGCGGCACCACATGGTCCACGGTCGTCGCCCGCCGCCCGCAGTACGCGCACCTGTGCCGGTCCCGCACCAGGACACCCCGCCTCGACCACGGAGCTTGTCTTCGGAAGGGCACCCGTACGTATCGGCAGAGCCTGATGACGCGGGGCGCGGGTATGTCCACATCGGCGCCCCGCATACGGAGTTCGGGGTGGGTCTGCTCGACGACGGCCTTGTCCTGCAGCACCAGAACGACGGCTCGGTTCAGCGTCACCGTCGACAGCGGCTCGAAGCTCGCGTTCAGTACGAGCGTGTCACGCATCCAGCCCACCTCCCGTGTGCACCGGCCCACCCCGCGGCGGGCTTGGATCAACTCTGAACGGGCGCGCCGAGATGGACAACGCAATAAAAAATGCCCGCCTCCGATCACTTCCAAGTCCGGAGGCGGGCAAACGTTCAATGAACGTCAGTCTTCGGCGGGTGTGTCAGCCCTTGGCCGGGTTCTCGTACTCACCGATGAGCTGGGCGCGCGCCAGCGTGTGGAATCGCAGATTGAAACCGACCACCGCGGGAGAGGTGTCCGAGTCCGGCCCCAGCTTCTCCTGGTCGACGGCGTACACCGTGAAGACGTACCGGTGCGGCCCGTCCCCGGGCGGCGGCGCGGCACCGCCGAAGTCCTTCGTCCCGTAGTCGTTGCGCGCCTGGACCGCGCCCGCGGGCAGCCCCTCGAACTTCCCGCTGCCCGCGCCCGTCGGCAGCTCGGTGACCGACACCGGGATGTCGAACAGGACCCAGTGCCAGAACCCGCTCCCGGTCGGGGCGTCCGGGTCGTAGCAGGTCACGGCGAAGCTCTTGGTCTCCGGCGGGAAGCCCTCCCAGCGCAGCTGCGGCGAAACGTTCCCCGCCGCGTAGACCTGAGCGTCGTCGAGCGTGGCCCCCGGCTCGATGTCCTCACTCGTCACCGTGAACGACGGCACGGGCGGATGGAAATCATGGGGCAGGGGCCGCCTCTTCAGCTCGGTCACCTCGGCACCTCCAAGAAAATCAGTGGATCAACTGGTTCCAGTGCAGAGCCTAGAACCAACTGCGCTTGCTGCCGACTTCAGACAGCCACTGGTGGAGGTAGCCGGCCCAGTCCGTGCCGTGGTAGTCGTGCAGACCGGCCGTGAAGGCACGATAGGAGTCGCTGCCCTCGCTGAACAGGCCCGGCTTCTTGTCCATCTCCAGGACGACGTCCATCTCCCGCTCGTCCGCGACGAAGCTCAGCTCGACCTGGTGCAGGCCGCGGTACTGCGACGGCGGGTAGAACTCGATCTCCTGGTAGAACGGCAGCCTCTGCCGTGTACCCCGGATGACGCCGCGTTCCATGTCCGCGTTCTTGAAGCGGAAGCCCAGCTGGATGAACGCGTCCAGGATCGCCTTCTGCGCCGGCAGCGGATGCACGTTGATCGGGTCCAGATCCCCGGAGTCCACGGCACGCGCGATCTCCAGCTCCGTGGTCACCCCGATGTGCATCCCGCGCAGCGGCTGCCCGTCGATCACGGTGACCGGCGTCTCCCAGGGGATCTCCAGTCCGAACGGCACGGCGTGCACGGCGCCCGCCTGGAGCTCGAAGGCACCGCCGAGCCGCACCTTGGTGAACTCGATGTCCTGCTTGTGCTCCGTGTCGTCGTGTCCCTCGACCTCGACCTTGGCCTGCAGCCCCACGTTCAGACCCTCGATCGACTGGTTCACGGACCCGCCCTGGATCCGCACCTCGCCCTGGACCACGCCACCCGGTACGACGTTGACCTCGGTCAGCACCGTCTCGACGGACGCCCCGCCGGCCCCCAGGCTCGCGAGCAGCCGCTTGAACCCCATGAATCTTCCCTCCCGGACGACGTCCGATCCGCCGCCCCGCCTTGTGCACGCGTACGTGGATCCTTGATCCCTACCAACGCGATCCGGCCCCGGGCCGGTTCCGTGGCCGCACCTTCCAAGGGCGGGGAGCCTTGACCACCCTTGGGGTCGCACCCCTCTGGACTACGCTCGTACGCCGTGATCGCGACCCCCGACCGTACGCCCCTCCCCAGGGACTTCTTCGACCGCCCCGTCCTCCAGGCCGCCCCCGACCTGCTGGGACGCATCCTCGTCCGCACCACCCCGGACGGTCCGCCCGGCCATGTGTACGTCTACTTCACCTACGGCATGTCAAGGCGATCAGCATGAACGCTGCCCTCCTCGCTCACCCTGCTGAAGAAGTCGCCCCCAAGCTGCTCGGAGCCATCCTCACCCACGAGACACCCGAGGGAACCGTGAGCATCACCATCACGGAGACCGAGGCGTACTCGGGTACGGCCGACCCCGCCTCCCACGCCTACCGAGGCAGGACACCCCGAAACGCCGTCATGTTCGGACCCGCAGGACACCTGTACGTCTACCGGTCTCACGGTCTCCACTGGTGCGCCAACATCGTCACCGGGGCGGACGGCATCGCTTCAGCCGTCCTCATCCGGGCAGGCAGGGTCATCGAAGGGGAAGACCTGGCACGCACGCGACGAGGGGGCAAGGCCGAGAGTCCACGTCTCGCGCGGGGGCCGGGGAACTTCTGCCAGGCACTCGGCATCACGGCAGAGCACAACGGCACAGACCTACTGACAGGCGCCTCGGTCACGCTGTCCGAGGGTGAGCCAGTACCCGCCGCACTCATCCGGGTCGGTCCTCGGGTGGGCGTGAGCAGAGCCCACGACTGGCAACACCGCTTCTACCTCGCCGGTGATCCAACGGTCTCGGCGTACCGACTGAGCCCGAGAGCCGAACCGTCCGCCGGAGCCTGAGCCGCTGTGCGCCTCGCCGGTGAGTCGGCGCGGAGTGGGGTCCGAAGACATGGCGACGGCCCTGGGCGTGGACCGCGCGCTCGACGGCACGGACGCGTGCGCGGCCGGCGAGCCCCCGTTGCGGGGGCTGACGGGTACGCCGGTGCCCTCTGACCAGGTACGCAACGGCCCGTGCACCGGAGGCGCCGGGGGCAGAGGGGTCCCCCTGGTGCTTCTGGATCGCCAACGACCCGACGGTGAGCCCGTATCGGGCGTGCACGCCCCGTCGGCGCCGAAGTTGACGCGCCCTTGGGAGATGCGTAATGTAGCCTGAGCCGCTTGAGCCGGGTACGGCGTTCAGCCAGCATCCGGAGGCGGCCAACCCACTACTCATGTCATCCCTCGCAGAGGGGGAATTCGGCGTGCCTGCATGCCCGAATTCGAACTCGTGGAACTCGATTATGAGTCACGACGGGAATCGGCTAACGTAGTGAATGTCGAAAGGCCAGGGCCGAAAGCTCGGAGCCCAAGACGAATCCCGCCGACCGGGAATCGGATCCGGAAAGATCTGATAGAGTCGGGAAAGCCGGAAAGGGAAACGCGAGAGCGGGAACCTGGAAAGCGCCGAGGAAATTGGATCGGAAAAAGATCTGATAGAGTCGGGAACACCGAAGGGAAGCGCCCGGAGGAAAGCCTGAGAGAGTCTCTCGGGTGAGTACGAAGGAAGCGT
>NZ_JBSFXK010000066.1:0-41462 GCF_053595355.1 Streptomyces sp. NPDC002513
TATCAGGGGCTTCACGCATACCTGACGCCGGGTCACCACCCCGCGCACGCTGGGCGATCACGCACCGCAACCATCACGTTGCTGAGAAGACCTCACTGCCCTGATGAATGCTGCTGACGAGGCGAAATGGGCGCAGAGGGGGATCGGTGGACCGGGGGATGAAAGGAGAAGGGACGAATGGGCGATGGTGATGACAGAGCCGAGCGCATAGCAGAGTTCATCAGCCCTCTGAGGGTCGAGCCTGGAACCAAGGTGCGTCTGCCGAAGGATTTCGACCCTGGCTTCAAGGCGGGTATTCGTAAGAAGAAGGAGGGCGTCGAGCTGCTCCGCAGCGGTATCGAGCTGCTGGCCGACTATCAGCGCCGACTGGCGGCCCAGGACACCTACGGGGTCCTTGTGTGTCTGCAGTCACTGGATGCCGGTGGCAAGGACGGAACCATCCGTCATGTCATGAGCGGCGTCAACCCGCAGGGGGTGCGCGTGGTCAGCTTCAAGGTGCCCTCGGACGAGGAGCTCGACCATGACTACCTGTGGCGCCATGTCTGTCATCTGCCCCAGCGCGGAGAGATCGGCATCTTCAACCGCTCCCACTACGAAGAAGTGCTGGTGGTGCGCGTGCATCCGGAATACCTGCGACGCGAGAAGCTGCCTGACGCGGCAGGCGGCCCGACTGTGTGGGAGAGACGCTACCGAGAGATCAACGACTGGGAGCGCTACCTGACCGACAACGGTTTCAGGATCGTGAAGCTGTTCCTGAACCTGTCGTGGGAAGAGCAGCGTGTCCGTTTCCTGAAGCGGATAGACGTTCCCGAGCGGAACTGGAAGTTTTCGTCGGCCGACGTCCGCGAACGCGCCCGGTGGGACGACTACCAGCGGGCGTTCTCACAGATGCTGTCCGCCACCAGCACGGACTGGGCGCCCTGGTACGTGGTACCTGCCGATCACAAGTGGTTCGCACGCCTGTGCGCGAGTGCGGTACTGGCACACACCTTGATCGACATCGCCCCCCAGTACCCGCACGTCAGTGGGCAGACACGCCGCGAACTGGCCCAGGTCAGGCGAGAGCTGGAACACCAGGCACCCGAGGGAGCGCCTCCGGACCCCTGGGCGGCGGCAGCCGAGCCGACCAAGAAGCGCAAGAAGAAAGGGCGGGGCGCCGGCAGGAAGAGCTGAGCGGGCCAGGGGCCGAAGGATCCAGAGGGTCTTGAAGGACGGCGGGCCGGTCGGAGGCACGTAGCCGACATCGACGGGTCCTGGGACATGCCCACCAGCAGCAGCCGTCCCGCGTGGCCGGGGGCCGCGTCCGCCTGTTGAGCGGCACACGCGGATGCGGGTCTAAGCTGCTTGTTGAGCACAGCTCAATAAGCGGCATGGGTCCTGCCCGACCGCGCTGACCAGGAGGAATCCTCATGGCCGCACCCCGGCGCAGCTTGGAAGAACTGACGATCGACGTCGGTCCGTACCGATACGACGCCCTTGCCGCCGGTCCGCGCGACGGCGAGTTCGTCCTGCTTCTGCACGGCTGGCCCGAGTTCGCCAGCTCCTGGACCGAGGAGCTGCACGCTCTCGCCGAGTCCGGGTACCGGGCCGTCGCCGTCGACCAGCGCGGCTACTCGCCCGGAGCCCGCCCGACAGAGATCTCCGACTACTTCGTGGACCACCTGGTGGAGGACGCGCTGGCGTTCGCCGACGCGCAGGGCGCGGACCGGTTCCACCTTGTCGCCCACGACTGGGGCGGAATGGTCGCCTGGGCCCTGGCCACCGCCCACCCCGGGCGTCTGAGGTCCCTGACCGTGCTCGCCACCCCCCACCCCCGCGCACTGAACGGGGCTGCGGCGGCCGATGAGGGGCAGTATCACCGCCTCGACTACGTGCGCTTCTTCCGTCAGCCCGGCCACGTCGCCGAAGCGGCCCTGCTCGCCGACGGCGGGGCCCGGCTGCGCCGCGCCTATGACAACCGCATCCCGGAGCACCTGGTTGAGGACAACGTCCGCCGTCTGTCCGAGCCCGGGGCGCTCACTCCCACCCTGAACTGGTACCGCGCCGTCGACGACGATTTCACGGTCCCCGCCGGCCGCATCGCCGTCCCCACCCTGTACATCTGGGGAAGCGAGGACGGCGCCCTGGGCCGCGAAGCAGCACAGAACACCAAGGACTTCATCGACGCTCCGTACCGCTTCGAAATCCTCGAGGGGGCCAGCCACTGGCTGCCGGAGGAGGTGCCCGACCAGGTCATCCCTCTCATCCGGGAACACCTGGCGGCCCACAAACGGTGAGAGGAGCGACGAGCGCGTCTGGCAGCCGCCCCTTCAGGACATACCGACAGGACATCGGACGATGCCTGACCACCCGGTGATCGGGTCACCCGGGAGCGAGATTCCCCCGGGTGACCCGGCTGCGTTGCCTGTCGGGGCACCAGCCGGACCGCACCCCGCACGATGACCACAGCCGGTGATCATCCCGCCCACCCACTCCGGACCGGTGACCATGCCCGACAAACGAGCCACCCGTCTCCACCCCGAAGAACGCCGGGCGCAGCTGGTGAGCATCGGGCTGCAGATGCTCACCGAACAGTCCCTGGACGAGCTGTCCACCGATGAGGTCGCCCGCCGGGCAGGGATCTCCCGCGGCCTGCTCTTCCACTACTTCGCGAACAAACGGGAATTCCACCAGGCCATCGTCCGCACGGCGTGCGATGAGCTGATCGCCGCCACCGCCCCCGACCCCTCGCTGGATGCGGAAGCGTGGCTCGATGCCGCCATGACCGGCTTCGTCGATCACGTGCTGGGGAACCGCACCGGCTACCTCTCCCTCGTCCGAGGTGCCCCCGTCAACAACCCGGCGGTCCGGGACATCGTCGACGAGACCCGCAGAACACTTGCCGACCGAGTCCTGGAATACCACCGCCGTGCCGGCCTGCCCGACAGGCCCCACCTGGCCGCCATCGCTCAGGCATGGATGGCCTTCGCCGAGGAGGCAGCCGTCAGCTGGCCACTCCATGAACCCGGAATTCGTGAGGGACTCAACGACTTCCTCAAGCGCGGCCTCGTCGCCCTGCTCACCCTCCCCGTCGGCGGCGGTGCACCGGGATGATGCGCACCAGATCAACGGCCCGGCCCGACCCTGGTGCCCGGGGCGATCGGGAGAGCGGCAGGTCGGCCCACCTTCATGTCGGATTTCCGCCAGCCCGGCCCCCGTCCATGGCCGATGCTGGAGACATGCGGAACGGGATGCACACCGACAGGGAGCGCTGCGTACGCGCCGTCCAGTCCAAGGACGCGCGCTTCGACGGCTGGTTCTTCACCGCCGTCCTGACCACACGGATCTACTGCCGTCCCAGCTGCCCGGTCGTGCCGCCGAAACCGGAGAACATGACGTTCTACCCGAGCGCGGCCGCCTGCCAGCAGGCCGGATTCCGGGCGTGCAAGCGGTGCCGCCCCGACACCAGCCCCGGCTCGCCCGCCTGGAACGAGCGCGCCGACCTCGTCGCTCGCGCCATGCGGCTGATCGCCGACGGCGTCGTCGACCGCGAGGGGGTCCCCGGACTCGCCCGCCGCCTCGGCTACAGCACCCGCCAGATCGAGCGCCAGCTCCTCGCCGAGCTGGGCGCGGGACCCCTTGCCCTGGCCCGGGCCCAGCGCGCCCAGACCGCCCGGCTGCTCATCGAGACGACCCCCCTGCCGATGGCGGAGATCGCGTTCGCGGCCGGCTTCTCCTCGATCCGCACCTTCAACGACACCGTCCGCGAGGTCTTCGCCCTCTCCCCGGGCGAACTGCGCGGCCGTCTGCCCAGGAACACGGTGAGCGCCCCCGGAGCCCTGAGCCTGCGCCTGCCCTTCCGGGCCCCGCTCAACCCCGACAACCTCTTCGGTCACCTCGCCGCGACCGCCGTCCCCGGCGTGGAGGAGTGGCGCGACGGCGCCTACCGCCGCACGCTCCGGCTGCCGTTCGGGCACGGAATCGTGGCCCTGACCCCGCGGCCCGACCACATCGCGTGCCGTCTCACCCTCAGTGACCTGCGCGACCTGCCCGTCGCCATCAGCCGCTGCCGACGGATGCTCGACCTGGACGCCGACCCGGTCGCGATCGATGACCTGCTGCGTACGGATCCACTGCTCGCGCCGCTGGTCGACAAGGCGCCCGGCCGCCGGGTGCCGCGCACCGTCGACGAGGCCGAGTTCGCCGTACGGGCCGTGCTGGGCCAGCAGGTCTCCACGGCCGCCGCCCGCACCCACGCCGCCCGCCTGGTCACCGCGCACGGCGAACCGGTCGAGGACCCCGAGGGCGGCCTCACCCATCTCTTCCCGGCGCCCGAGGCACTGGCCGCGCTTGATCCGCAGTCGCTCGCGATGCCGCGCACCCGCCGCACCACGTTCACCACGCTGGTCCGTCAACTCGCCGACGGAACCCTCCACTTGGGTGTCGAGAGCGACTGGGAGGAGAGCCGGGCCCGGCTGCTCTCACTGCCCGGCTTCGGCCCCTGGACGGTCGATGTGATCGCGATGCGAGCCCTCGGCGACCCCGACGCGTTCCTGCCGACCGATCTCGGTATCCGGCGTGCCGCACAGGAGCTGGGCCTGCCGTCCACCCCGGCGGCGCTCACGGCCCGCGCGGCGGCCTGGCGGCCCTGGCGGGCGTACGCGGTCCAGTACCTGTGGGCGACCGACAGCCACCCGATCAACTTCCTCCCGGTGTAAGGACGTTCCATGAAGCAGCACACCGTCATCGACAGCCCGTACGGCCCGCTCACCCTCGTCGCCGACGACGGCGTGCTGTGCGGCCTGTACATGGCCGACCAGCGCCACCGCCCGCCCGAGGAGACCTTCGGCGACCGCGACGAGGCGCCCTTCGGCGAGGCGCCCTTCCGCGAGGCGGCCGACCAGCTTGCGGCCTACTTCGCGGGCGAGCTGAAGGAGTTCACCGTCGAACTGCGCCTGGACGGAACCCCGTTCCAGCGCAGCGTCTGGGAGCAGCTACGGCTGATCCCCTACGGCGAGACCCGCTCGTACGGTGAACTGGCCGACGCCCTCGGCAACCCGGGCGCCTCACGCGCGGTCGGACTCGCCAACGGCCGGAACCCCATCGGCATCATCGTGCCCTGCCATCGCGTCGTCGGCGCGAACGGCAGCCTGACCGGCTACGGCGGCGGCCTGGACCGTAAGCAGCGCCTGCTGGACTTCGAGAGCGGTACGGCCCTGTTCTGACGGGAGGGCGTTCCGCGACCGCTGCCCGTGTCTAAGCGGCCAGTGTGCCGAGCAGGGCCGGCAGTGCGGTGCCGATGGGGTCACGTACGATCTCGTCGGCCCGGTCGTCGTACGGTGTGGGGTCGGCGTTGACGATGATCAGCCGGGCGCCGTGGTCGGCGGCGAGGCCCGCGAGTCCGGCGGCGGGCTGGACCTGGAGGCTCGTACCGACGGCGATGAAGACCTGGCAGGCCTTGCTGATGGCGACCGCCTCACCGAGGACGACCGGGTCGAGGCGCTCCCCGAACATCACGGTCGCCGACTTCAGGATCCCGCCGCACTCCAGGCACGGCGGATCCTCCTCGCCGGCCTCGACCCGGGCGAGGGCGTCCTCCATCGGCCCGCGCGCGTGACACTTCGTACAGACGAAACTGCGCGCGGTGCCGTGCAGCTCCAGCACCTTGCGGGCGGGCAGGCCGGCGCGCTGGTGCAGCCCGTCCACGTTCTGTGTGATCACCCGGACCGGCACCCCGGACCGCTCCAGGTCGGCCACGGCCCTGTGCGCGGCGTTCGGCTCGGCCTTCAGCGTCCGGTTCTTGCGCCGCATCTGCCAGGAGCGCCGCCGGATCTCCGGATCGGCCATGTAGTACGCGTAGGTGACGAGCTTCTGGGCCTCCGGATCCCGTCGCCACAGCCCGCTGGGCCCGCGATAGTCAGGGATGCCGGAATCGGTGGAAACACCTGCGCCACTGAGGATGGCGACGAGAGGCCTGCTCATAGGCCGAGGGTAGGACGCCTGCCTGCTCAGGGCCAACGGATAAGGCTGCGCGCCGGTCCCTGAGCGGGCGTCGACTCTCATCCCGGTCCGGCCAGATGCTCGCGGAACCACTCGGTGGCGGCGGCACTCGTCGTGCCGAAGGCCGCGACGTAGGCGTCGAAGTGGTCACCGGCGTACATCGCCAGCCGCTTGGGCTGGAGGGCACGCTCATACGCGGCGAGGCCGAGGTCACTGAGCGTGATCGTGTCCGCCGTCGCCAGGACCATGAGCAGCGGCGTCGGGGAAACGCGCGCGACCCATGCCCCAGGCTCGTACATCTGTGCCTTGCGCGTGGACCGCAGCGTGATGTGGTCGGGTTCTTCGATGTCCGCGGGCAGGGGGAAACGGGCGTTGAACTCGTCCATGGCCGGGGAGTGGTAGGCGGCCTGCACCTGTGCATCGAGGCTGTTGAGGAGCTGATACTCGGGCTGACGACCTGCCAGTTGAGCGCGTTCGTCCTCGTCGAACCGCTCCTCGAGCGCCCGTTTCCGGTCGGGGGGCACCCGGCGGAGGCCCTGCTCGTAGCCGCTGATGGTCGGGACTTGTGCGACTGCGGCTTTGATCCGTCTGTCGGTTGCCGCCAGGACGATCGAGTGGCCGCCGCCATAGCTCGAACCCCAGATCCCGATCCGATGGACATCGACGTCGTCGAGGGTCTCCAGGAAGGAGACGGCCCGTCGCCAGTCCGCGAGCTGCTGCCAAGGGTCGATGTCGCCACGCGGCTCGCCACCGCTGAGACCGAAGCCACGGTGATCGTGGACAAGAACGACGAACCCCGCGCGACTGAAGCGTTCCGCATAGCCCTGCAAGCCACGGTATTTCACGCCGGCGAAGCCGTGCGCCATCGTGATCGCCGGAAAGGGGCCGTTGCCCGTGGGCGGGCGGAACACCCAGGCGTGCAGGCGTACGGCGTCTGCGGTGGGCACGAATACTTCCTCGAAGCTCATCAGCCGTTCACCTCGTGTGCGGCCGCGACCCTGGTCACGAAGGCGGTGAGGATGCGTGCCACGGCCGCGGGTTGCTCGACGTGGGGCCGGTGCCCGGCCCCCGGGACGTCACGCTCCTCCCGTCCGCCACACCGCATCCAGGGAATCGGCCGTCGTCGGCACGTACTGGATGCCGACGACCCGCCACCCCGCGAAATCCCGGGCCACCTCGAAATGAACGGCGAGCCGCTCGATTTCGCTGTCGTCCGAACGACGACGTGACCAGATCACGTCGATCGCCGCCCCGGCGTCGTGGTACACCGTCACCCTCCTGTCCGGCACGGCGGTGTAGGAATATCCCTGCGCCCGCAACGCGGTCTGGCTGCGCCCCAGCCAGCCGCTGACGGCGTCGCCGTCGAGGAGCCACGTCCGGGTCGCCGGCGTGCTGATGTGCAACGGCACGGCCCAGTAGTCCAGGATGAACTCCGGACCGCGGGAGATCGCACCGCTTCCCACTCCCACCCAGGTCGGCAGGTAGTCGTCGAAGAACCAGCGCGCGACCTCGGTGCGGACACCGTCGCCAGGGGCGCCGTCCACGTCACTGCCGTTCATGACAGGAGTGCCAGCGCGCTGTACCAGACCGGGCTCACATTGAGCCGATCCGGATAGAGCCGCAGCATCTGGTCGTAGAACTCACGCGGACTCGGTCTGTCCGCCAACAGGCGCTGTGCATCGAGCAGATAGTCGCGGGTCTGTTCCAGGATCGACGGGTCATCGGGCAGGTCTCTGTTCTTGTGTCCCGCGACGACCGCGCGCGGGCGCAGCGCCGCGACGGTGTCAAGTGCGGTGAGCCACTTCTCGATTCCGCCGCCGACGCTTTCCAGCAGGTACTGGTGAACGCCGTTGTACGCGACATCGCCGGCCACGACGAGGCCGATCGACGGCACGTGTAGGACGGTGGTGTCGTCGGTGTCGGTGTGGCCGGTCTCCACGGCCAGCAGGCGGTGGCCCTCCAGGTCGAACCCCTCCGCGGGAATCACCTGGTACACCACGGGACTGTCCGGAATGAGCCCGGGAAAGTCCGCATCCCATGTTTCTTCGCGCCCCTTGGTCGCCTGCTGGCGCATCAGCCGGATCGTGCCCTCGGTCGCGTACGGCACGGCGTCGCGGAAACGTCGCATCAGCAGATCGGTGCCGAACCAGTGGTCGCCGTGCCCATGGGTGGCGTAGATGTGAGCCAGTCGTCTGCCCGAGTGTTCGATCCAGTCGCCGACCGCGCGCACCTGTCCGAAGGTGAACGGCGGGTCGACCAGGACCGCGTCCGTCTCGCCCAGGATCAGCGTCGATGCCAGGGGCGAGGACACGATCGGGCCTCCGTCGGGCAACCGCATGGACCGTTGACGTCGCACCCCGTCGGAGACCAGCACCTCGTAGCGCAGCTCCGTCACGTCACACCTCCTGGTTCTCCGACCGCTCGGCGGGCAGGCGCCGGACGGGGACCAGACCCGGGTGAGACCGGACCGGTCCTCGCTATGCCCTTCCGGGTACGAGGAGCACCTTCCCCTGCCGGCCCTTCTGCTCCGCCTGGGCCACGGCGTCACCGATCTCGTCGAGAGCGTAGGTACGTCCGGGGGAGGTCTCGAGGACTCCCTCACGCATCAGCGTCACGATGTCCTCCCCCAACTGCTGCCGTTCCGCGTCGGTGAGCCGGGGCAGCCAGTAGCCGAGCCAGTAGACCTCCAGAATGCGGCGGCCCGCCAGAATGGTGCGAGGATCCTCACCGACCCGGATCGGCTCGCCCGTCAGTGAGCCGTACACCAGCATGCGTCCGTCCTCGTGGAGCGCCTTGAACATCTGGGTTCCGGTTTCTCCGACCACGGGATCGAGGGCGTACTTGACGCCTTCGGGCCCCACGATGTCGCGGACCTGTTCGTCGATCGGCCCCTCGGTGGACACGATGACGGCGTCGGCACCGAGGCGTTCCAGTTCGGCTGCCGATTCGCGTCTGCGGACGACGTTCACGGTGCGGATGCCCTCGCGTTGGGCCAGCCTGATGATCATGCGTCCCAGTTCGGACCCTGCCGCGGACTGGAGGAGCCACTCACCTCTGGGGACCGCCAGCACCCGGCGGACCATGAGGATCGCGGAGGCCGGATTGATGACGAAGGAGGCCACTTGCTCATCGGGGATCTCGTCGGGTACCGGGAACAGGTCACCCGCGGGGACGACGGCATACTCCGCCCAGTTTCCCCCGGTGCCATTGACCACCGACAGCCGCTGTCCGGTGGACACGTTCTTCACTCCCGGCCCGACGGCGTCCACGACTCCGACGCCTTCGAACCCGACCGGCGCGGGAAACCGGGCTTCGACGCCCGCGTAGTATCCCCGGACGTACAGGAGATCGGACGGGTTCACCGGAGTCGCCAGAATACGAACCCTCACGTGCCCGTCCTCAGGTTCAGGGAGGGGTACGTCGTCGGTTTCAAGAACCTCGGACGGCTCGCCATGGTGAGCGAATCGGATAGCTCTCATCAGCTCTCATTCCTCAACCACTCCCTGCGCGCCCCTCGCGCAGAGGGCACGACGATCCTGCCGGCAGATCTGCTTGCTGTTGAGGCCCGGAGTTTCGCGGAGATCGACGATCGAATTCCGTCGGATGCGTAAGGTTCGTCGGGGTTATCGCAGTTGCGGCACCGTGGCGGCGCCTGCAAGGCGGCCCTGTTCCGCGATCGTAACCCGCACATCTCGCCGGCGCATGCCGGAGGCGCCGGTCGGCAGCGCCGAAGCGGCAGTGCGTCGCTGGTCAACGTGCTCGGGTCAGCCTTTGGCGGACCTCGCCGAGCCCCAGAGCACACCCTGGTTGACCCGGGTCGCGTGGAGTTCCAGCATGCCGCGGTAGAGCTCCAGGGCGGTTGTGGTGCGCTCGGCGACCGTCTCGAAGTCGTGAAGGTACGTCCGGGTCTCGGCGATGGTCCGTGGGGAGTCGGGGGCGCCCGGGCGCTTGTGTCCTGCGACGACCGCCCGCGGGTCCAGCGCGGCGATGGTGTCCAGGGCGCGGAGCCAGGCTTGGCGGCCCTCGGGGGGCGATTCGGCGAGGTAGAGGTGGACATCGTTGTAGACGGCGTCGCCGGCCACGACCAAGCCGATGGACGGCACGTGCAGGCAGGTGGTGTCGTCGGTGTCGGTGTGCCCGAGTTCCACCACGACGAGTCCGTCGCCCTCCAACTCCAGCCGGTCGCCGGCCAGCGGCTCAGCCGTGACGAGCGGGTCGGGGATCTGGCCGGGGAAGCGCGTGTTCCAGAACGACGCGCCGAACTCCGGCGCCATGTGCTTCTTCATCTGTGCCACCACGGCCGGTGTGGCGACGGCACGGGCACGCGGGAAGCGTTCGAGCAGTGTTCCCAGCCCGAACCAGTGGTCACCGTGCCCATGGGTGACGAAGACCGTGGTGAGGTTCTTACCGCTCGCGGCGACCCAGTCCGCCAGGTGGCGGGCCTGCTCCCTGGTCAGCAGCGCGTCGACCAGCACCGCGTCGCGCTCGCCCGTGATCAGGGTCGCCGTGATCGGCGACCACATGCGGCGGGGCAGGCCGGGCGGCAGGTCCTCGAGCTCCGTGGGGATCGACCGTGCCGTGTGGACACTCCAGCTCAGCGATGTTCCGGGCATGTTCGCTTCCTCGGGCTCCTGGTCGTCACCGCGCGCCGCCGTCGGCACGCTGCTCCAGGTCCCTGAGTCCCCGAGTGCCTGCGGAGCACCCCCCTCAAACCCGTCCCGCGCGACTCCTTCGCACACGTGCGCACGTTCGAGACCTGGGACGGTCAACCGGTGAGGCTGCCGGGGCAACCGGCGCGGAGCCCGGAGCCCGGGTCAGCCGACGCGGTGGCCGTCCTCCAGTTCCGCCGTGTTCGAGCCCGCGTCGAGGACGTCGAGGCCGGCCAGGACGCGGCGGCCCAGCGCGCCCGGCATATGGTCGATGATCTTCTCGCGCGAGACGAGGCGCCAGGACAGCAACTCCTCCTCCTGGAGGCGGATCGCCTTGAGGTCCTCCTCGCCGAGGACTCCGCCGTCGTAGAGATACGCCACCAGCGGCGGCCGTGCCGTCCCGGGCACCCAGTCCACGGCGATCAGCCGGCCCGGCTCCACATCGAGGCCGATCTCCTCCAGCGTCTCGCGACGCGCGCCCTGGCGCGGGGTCTCGCCGTCGTCCGACTCGATCGTGCCGCCCGGAAGCGCCCAGCCCTCACGGTAGTTGGGCTCGACGAGCAGGACCCGCCCGGCGGTGTCGCGGAACAGGACGGCGGCTCCCGCGAGGACACGGGGCAGGCCTGCGATGTACGTGGCGAAGTCTGGAGTGGTCACTCAGGAAGAGTAACCAGCCGCCGGGCCGCCCCTTCGGCACGTGGTCCGCCGGTCCCGCCGGCCCGCGGGCGGACGGGGGGGCCGCCGGAGACCGGGCAGCGGTACGGCTCACGGGGCGTCGGCCTCCGCCAGCCGTAGCGTCCGGTCCGCCAGTTCGCTGATACGGACGCCGTCGAAGCCGAAGACGGCGCTGCGGACCGTGTCCTCCAAGGGGTCCTTCCACTGCGCCGGGATCGCCTGAGCGCCCCTGAGGACGCCCGCGACCGAACCCGCGGTGGCGCCGTTGGAGTCGGTGTCCAGGCCGCTGCGGACGGTCAGCGCGATGGTCCGGGTGAAGTCGCCGTCGCCGTACAGGAGTCCGGCGGTGATGACCGCCGCGTTCGGGACGGTGTGGAGCCAGCCGAGCCCGGCCGTCTCCGCCATGACCGTGTCGAGCGTCTCCTCCCAGCTCAGCCGGGCCTCGTGCAGCGAGATAACCCGGCGTACGGTGCGGGCGAGGCGGCTGCTCGCGGGGATCAGCTCCAGCGCCGAGTCCAGGGCGCGGCGGACCGTGGGCGCGGTGAACGCCGCCGAGATCAGCGCGGCCGCGAACATCGCGCCGTAGACCCCGTTGCCGCTGTGCGACAGAACGGCGTCCCGGCGGGCCAGCGCGGCGGCCCGGCGCGGGGCACCCGGGCTGGTCCAGCCGTGGATGTCGGCGCGGATCAGCGCGCCGATCCACTCCTGGTAGGGGTTGTCGTACGTGGCCGTGAGCGGCGGCTTGAGACCGCCCGCGAGATTGCGGTACGCGGCCCGCTCGGCGGTGAACGTCTGCAGATACGGCAACCGCAGCAGCCACAGGGCGCCCACCTGCTCGGTGGTGAAGCCGAAGCCGTGCGTCTCCAGCAGGTCGAGGCCGAGGATCGCGTAGTCGACGTCGTCGTCGCGGCAACTGCCGTGGACGCGTCCGCGTACGCACTGGCGCCACTCGGGGCGCAGTTCCAGGCGGTCGGTCTCGGTGGCGGGCTCGGGGAGGTAGTCGGTGAGCGGCAGGGCGGAGGCCTCCCGCAGATAGCGGTCGATGCGCTCATGCGTCCACAGGTCGCCCCGCTCGACCGGCTTGCCGAGCATGTTGCCCGAGATCCGGCCCAGCCAGCCCCCGAGGATCCGGTCGGCGAGCTCGGTGCCCACATGGGTCATGGTTTCTGTCTACCCGATTCCTCCGGTGTTGTGCCGGGTTCCGCGAGCCGGACGGGGCATGGCGGTGGCGGTGTGCTCCGGTTAGGGTCGCAGCGGCGCGACTGCCTTGACGTGCGCAAGGCCTGAAGAGCAAGGGGAGTGCAGGTGGCGGACGCTGCAGTGAACGACACCCGGACGGCGCAGCGGACCCAGCGGGTGCTCATCGCCGCGGACAAGTTCAAGGGGTCGCTGACGGCCGTGCAGGTCGCGGCGCGGGTGACCACGGGGCTGCGCAGAGCCGTGCCGGGCCTCGAGGTCGAGGCGCTGCCCGTGGCCGACGGGGGCGACGGGACCGTGGACGCGGCCGTGGCGGCCGGGTTCGAGCGGCGTGAGGTACGGGTCGCAGGCCCCCTCGGCCAGGAGGTGACGGCGGCGTTCGCGCTGCGCGGTGACACCGCGGTCGTGGAGATGGCCGAGGCGAGCGGGCTCCAGCGGCTGCCCGCCGGGGTCTTCGCGCCGCTGACCGCGTCCACGTACGGCTCCGGGGAGCTGCTGCGGGCCGCGCTAGACGCCGGGGCGCGGACGATCGTGTTCGGGGTCGGCGGGAGCGCGACGACGGACGGGGGCGCGGGGATGCTGTCCGCGCTCGGGGCGCGGTTCCTGGACGCGGAGGGAGCGCCGGTGGCGCCGGGCGGCGGCGGACTGGCGCGGCTCGCGCGCGCCGATCTGTCGGGCCTGGATTCCAGGCTGTCCTCGGTGGACCTGGTGCTCGCCAGCGACGTGGACAACCCGCTGACCGGTCCGAAGGGGGCACCCGCGGTCTACGGTCCGCAGAAGGGCGCCTCACCGGCCGACGTGGAGGCCCTGGACAGGGCGCTCGCGCACTACGCGAAGATGCTGGAGGGGGCGATCGGTCCGGGTGCGGCGCAGTACGCGGCGTCGCCGGGCGCGGGCGCCGCGGGCGGCATCGGGTACGGCGCGCTGGTCCTCGGGGCGCGTTTCCGGCCCGGTATCGAGGTCATGCTGGAGGTCCTGGGCTTCGCGCCGGCGCTGGCGCGGGCCTCCCTGGTGATCACGGGTGAGGGCTCGCTGGACGAGCAGACGCTGCACGGGAAGGCTCCGGCGGGGGTCGCCGCGGCGGCCCGTGAGGCCGGCACGGAGGTCGTGGCGGTGTGCGGGCGGCTGGCCCTGCCGCCGGAGGCGCTGGGGCGGGCCGGGATCCGCCGCGCGTATCCGCTGACGGAGGCCGAACCGGACCTCGCGCGGTGCATCGCGGACGCGGGGCCGATCCTGGAGCGGGTGGCGGAACGGATCGCCCGGGACTTCTTGGCCTGAACCCGCATACGCGAAGGGTCCCCGAACCGGATGGTTCGGGGACCCTTCGGGGTCGTGCGGCCGTTACGGCAACTGCGTGGCGCGCGCCTCACGGCGGTTGTCGCGGAAGTTGTTCACCCGGCGCGCCGTCGCGAAGAGCGGGATCACCGCGCCCATGACCAGCTGCAGCGCGCAGCCCGTCTGGAGGAGCAGCTGGCCGCTCGGGGCGTCGAAGGCCCAGGCCGCCAGGAGGCCCATCGACAGGACGATCCAGGCCAGCATCGCCCCCGCGAGCGGACCCCGCGGCTTCGGGTACTCCACCCGGCTCACCATCAGCCACGCGGTGCCGAGGATCGCCAGCAGGGTGGCGAAGAACGGCAGCTCCAGGAGGACGATCGAGACCACCGTCAGCGCGCCGAAGGGTGAGGGCATGCCCTGGAACATGCCGTCCTTCATCGTCACGCAGGAGAACCTCGCGAGCCTGAGCACCACCGCGAGCAGCACCACGATCGCTCCGACCGCGGCCACCCGCTGGTGTGCGTCGTCCGCCACCATGCCGTAGACCAGGACGAAGTACGCCGGGGCCAGACCGAAGCTGATCAGGTCCGAGAGGTTGTCCAGCTCGGCGCCCATGGGCGACGAACGGAGCTTACGGGCGACCAGGCCGTCGAACAGGTCGAAGACCGCCGCGCAGAGCATCAGGATCACGGCCGTGGCGGCGCTGTGCCGGGCCATGCCCGTCGACTCGTCGTTGCCCGTCAGGTGCGGGATCAGGATGCCGGTGGTGGTGAAGTACACCGCCATGAAGCCGCACGTCGCGTTGCCGAGGGTGAGGGTGTCCGCTATCGAGAGGCGCAGGGAGAGAGGCATCTCCTCCGCGTCGTCGGCCTCGTCGGCCTCCGGCACCCAGCCGGCCTTGGTATCGGAATCAATCACGGTCAAGACGAGTCACCCCAGCCACGGTCTTCTGGCCGACCTCGACCGCGACCTCCACGCCCTGTGGCAGGTAGAGGTCGACACGCGAGCCGAAGCGGATCAGACCGATACGGTCGCCCTGGTCGACCTTCGTGCCCTGCGGGATGTAGGGCACGATGCGACGGGCCACCGCGCCGGCGATCTGGATCATCTCGATGTCGCCGAGTTCGGTGTCGAAATGCCAGACTACGCGCTCGTTGTTCTCGCTCTCCTTGTTGAAAGCGGGAACAAAACCGCCCGGGATGTGCTCGACCGAGGTGACCGTGCCGGCGAGCGGCGCCCGGTTCACATGGACGTTGAGCGGACTCATGAAGATCGCGACGCGGGTGCGGCCGTCCTTCCACGGCATGATGCTCTGCACCACACCGTCGGCGGGCGAGATGACCAGGCCCTGGGCGATCTCGCGCTCCGGGTCGCGGAAG
Source organism: Streptomyces sp. NPDC002513 (assembly GCF_053595355.1). NCBI lineage: Bacteria > Bacillati > Actinomycetota > Actinomycetes > Kitasatosporales > Streptomycetaceae > Streptomyces > Streptomyces sp. NPDC002513. Next base: position 15,155 of record NZ_JBSFXK010000066.1, read on the forward strand.
AACCACAGCATGCCGGCCGCGAGTGCGGTGGCGGGTACGGCCACGGCCTTGGCCGTGCCGGAACGGCGCGCCCGGGCCAGACTGAGTGCTGCGGTGGCAAGAGTCGGGAGAAGCCACGGCGATGCTCCGCGCGCGAGGCGTACGCCGGCCAGGCTGTCGCGTGGTGCAGAGGTTTGGCTGTGGGGCATGGATGACCTTCGTAGCGGATGATGCCGCGCTTCGACGGGGGACGGCGGCTTTTCGGCGATCGTACCGGGCGTGGACCGCAACTCGGCAAGCCAGGAAGCCGAGTCGGTGGTAGAGAGCGTTGACGGGGTGTGATCTTCTTCGCGAAGAAAACACCCCGTAGACGGACAACTAGCCTTGCAGTCGATACTCTTCGAGCAGTCGGCGGCCGATGATCATTTTCTGGATTTCGGCGGTACCTTCACCGATCAGTAGCATCGGGGCCTCGCGGTAGAGGCGCTCGATCTCGTACTCCTTGGAGAAGCCGTAGCCACCGTGGATGCGGAAGGCATCCTCCACGACTTCCTTGCAGTACTCGGAGGCGAGATACTTCGCCATGCCCGCCTCGAGGTCGTTTCGCTGACCTGAGTCCTTTTTGCGAGCTGCGTTCACCATCATGGCATGTGCGGCCTCGACCTTGGTGGCCATTTCCGCCAGTTTGAACTGGATGGCCTGGTGCTGGGCGATCGGCTTGCCGAAGGTGTGCCGCTGCTGCGCGTACGACACACCCAGCTCGAAGGCGCGCTGAGCGACACCGCAGCCACGCGCCGCTACATTCACCCGGCCGACCTCGACGCCGTCCATCATTTGGTAAAACCCTCGGCCGGTGACCCCGCCGAGCACCCGATTGGCCGGAATGCGCAGACCGTCCATGATGAGTTCCGTGGTGTCGACACCCTTGTAACCCATCTTGTCGATCTTCCCGGGGATGGTGAGGCCCGGGCGGACCTCGCCGAAGCCGGGCTCCTTCTCGACCAGGAAGGTCGTCATCGACTTGTGCGGTGCGGTGCCCTCGGGGTGTCCTTCGTCACTCCGGACGAGCACGGCCACGAGCGAGGACGTGCCGCCGTTCGTCAGCCACATCTTCTGGCCGGTCAGGACGTACTCGTCGCCGTCCTTGACCGCCTTGGACGTGATCGCCGACACATCGGAGCCGAGCGCGGGCTCGGACATCGAGAAGGCGCCGCGGATCTCACCGAGGGCCATCCTCGGCAGGAAGTGGTCCTTCTGCTCCTGTGTGCCGTGCTGCTTGAGCATGTACGCCACGATGAAGTGCGTGTTGATGATGCCGGAGACCGACATCCAGCCGCGGGCGATCTCCTCCACGCACAGGGCGTACGTCAGGAGCGACTCGCCCAGGCCCCCGTACTCCTCGGGGATCATCAGACCGAACAGGCCCAGCTCCTTGAGGCCGTCGACGATCTGCTGCGGGTACTCGTCGCGGTGCTCCAGCTCGGTCGCGACCGGGATGATCTCCTTGTCCACGAAGTCGCGGACGGTGGAGAGGATCTCCTCCTGGACGTCCGTGAGGCCGTGGGTCTGGGCGAGACGGCTCATCTCTACCTCTCCTGCTGCTTCAGCCCGGAACCCGGGGTGTCGCCCCGCGGGGGCGTCGTCTGAGGGTGGGGGGAGACGGACGGGCGGGCGGGCTGCTCGCCGCCGCGCTCCTTGATGTACGTCTCGGTCGGCACCATCACCTTGCGGCGGAACACGCACACCAGCGTGCCGTCCTGCTTGTAGCCCTTGGTCTCGACATGGACGATGCCGCGGTCGTTCTTCGACTTCGACGGCCACTTGTCGAGCACGGTCGTCTCGCCGTAGACCGTGTCGCCGTGGAAGGTCGGCGCCACGTGCTTGAGCGACTCGATCTCCAGGTTGGCGATCGCCTTGCCGGAGACGTCCGGGACGGACATGCCGAGCAGCAGCGAGTAGATGTAATTGCCCACGACGACGTTCTTGCCGAAGTCCGTCGTCTTCTCCGCATAGTTCGCGTCCATGTGGAGCGGGTGGTGGTTCATGGTCAGAAGGCAGAACAGGTGGTCGTCGTACTCGGTGACCGTCTTGCCGGGCCAGTGCTTGTACGTCGCCCCGACCTCGAACTCCTCGTAGGTCCGTCCGAACTGCATGGCCCTCACGCCTCCGGGGTCTCGAACGCGCTGGCGCGCCGCAGGCCGGCCGCCCGGCCCTTGCCCGCGATGACCAGCGCCATCTTGCGGCTCGCCTCGTCGATCATCTCGTCGCCGAGCATCGCGGAGCCCTTCTTGCCGCCGGCCTCGGACGTGTAGTAGTCGTACGCGTCCAGGATCAGCTCGGCGTGGTCGTAATCCTCCTGAGAGGGCGAGAACACCTCGTTGGCGGCGTCCACCTGACCCGGGTGGAGCACCCACTTGCCGTCGAAGCCGAGCGCGGCGGCGCGGCCGGCGACCTCGCGGAAGCCGTCCACGTTGCGGATCTGCAGGTAGGGGCCGTCGATCGCCTGGAGGTTGTTGGCGCGGGCGGCCATCAGGATCTTCATCAGGATGTAGTGGTAGGCGTCCGCCGGGTAGCCGGGCGGCTGCTCGCCCACGACCAGCGACTTCATGTTGATCGACGCCATGAAGTCGGCCGGGCCGAAGATGATCGTCTCGATGCGCGGGGAGGCCTGCGCGATCTCGTTGACGTTGTTGAGGCCCTGCGCGTTCTCGATCTGCGCCTCGATGCCGATGCGGCCGACCTCGAAGCCCATCGTCTTCTCGATCTGGGTCAGCAGCAGGTCGAGCGCGACGACCTGCTGGGCGTTCTGCACCTTCGGCAGCATGATGCAGTCGAGGTTCGGGCCCGCGCCCTCGACCACCGTGACGACGTCGCGGTACGTCCACTCGGTCGTCCAGTCGTTCACCCGCACGACCCGTGTCTTGCCCGTCCAGTCGCCCTCGTTGAGGAACTTGACGATGGTGTGCCGCGCCCCGGGCTTCGCGAGCGGCGCGCACGCGTCCTCCAGGTCCAGGAAGACCTGGTCGGCGGGGAGGCCCTGCGCCTTCTCCAGGAAGCGGGGGTTGCTTCCCGGGACCGCCAGACAGGAGCGGCGGGGACGCAGACGGTTGACTGTCATGCGGGGACCTCCAGGGGGTCGAGCTTGTTGGCTGTGCGGATCTCGTCGACGATACGGCCGATGATCCCGGTGATGTCGAAGTCCTTCGGGGTGAAGACCGCGGCCACTCCGGCGGCCCTGAGCTGTTCGGCGTCGGCGTTCGGGATGATCCCGCCGGCGATGACCGGGATGTCGGCCGCGCCGGCCTCCCGGAGCCGCTCCAGCACGTCCGGCACCAGTTGGGTGTGCGAGCCGGAGAGGATCGACAGCCCGACCGCGTGCACGTCCTCCGCGAGGGCGGCGTCCACGATCTGTTCGGGCGTCAGCCGGATGCCCTGGTAGACCACCTCGAACCCGGCGTCGCGGGCCCGCACGGCGATCTGCTCGGCGCCGTTGGAGTGCCCGTCCAGGCCCGGCTTGCCCACCAGGAAGCGGAGCTTGCCGACACCGAGGTCCCGGGCCGTCGCCTCCACCCTGCGGCGCACCTGGGCGAGCGCGGTCCCCTCCTCGGCGGCCACCGCGACCGGCGCCGACGACACGCCGGTCGGCGCGCGGAACTCGCCGAACACCTCGCGCAGGGCCCCGGCCCACTCACCGGTCGTGACACCGGCGCGGGCGCAGTCCAGGGTGGCCTCCATGAGGTTCTCGGTGCCCTGGGCCGCCTCCTTCAGCCGCTCCAGCGCCTTGCAGGGGCGCGGGTGGTTGAACGGCGGCTGGTAGCGGGTGTCCCGCCACGTCCGCAGCGAGGCGACGACGCGGGCCTCGACCGCCGGGTCGACCGTCTGGATCGCGGTGTCCAGGTCGGCCGTGAGCGGGTTCGGCTCGGTGGTCTCGAAGATGTTGACGCCGATGATCTTCTCCTGGCCGGACTCGATCCGGGCCCGGCGCTCGGCGTGGGACGCCACGAGCCGCGACTTGAGGTAGCCCGACTCGACGGCGGCCATGGCGCCGCCCATCTCCTGGATCCGCTCGATCTCGGCGAGGGACTCCTCGACCAGCCCGTTCACCGTGGCCTCGATGACCTTGGAGCCCTCGAAGATGTCGTCGTACTCCAGCAGATCGCTCTCGTGCGCGAGCACCTGCTGGATGCGCAGCGACCACTGCTGGTCCCAGGGCCGGGGCAGGCCCAGCGCCTCGTTCCAGGCCGGGAGCTGCACGGCACGCGCGCGTGCGTCCTTGGAGAGGGTCACGGCCAGCATCTCCAGCACGATCCGCTGGACGTTGTTCTCCGGCTGCGCCTCCGTCAGCCCCAGGGAGTTGACCTGGACGCCGTAGCGGAAGCGACGGTGCTTGGGATCCTCGATGCCGTACCGCTCACGCGTGATCGTGTCCCAGATCCGCCCGAACGCCCGCATCTTGCACATCTCCTCGACGAAGCGGACGCCCGCGTTCACGAAGAAGGAGATACGGCCGACGACATCGCCCATGCGCTCCTGCGGCACCTGGCCGCCGTCGCGCACCGCGTCGAGGACGGCGATCGCCGTGGACATCGCGTACGCGATCTCCTGCACCGGCGTGGCGCCCGCCTCCTGCAGGTGGTAGCTGCAGATGTTGATCGGGTTCCACTTGGGGATGTGGGAGACCGTGTACGCGATCATGTCCGTCGTCAGCCGGAGCGAGGGCCCGGGCGGGAAGACATGCGTACCGCGCGACAGGTACTCCTTGACGATGTCGTTCTGGGTCGTGCCCTGGAGCTGGGTGATGTCCGCCCCCTGCTCCTCCGCGACGACCTGGTAGAGCGCCAGCAGCCACATGGCCGTGGCGTTGATGGTCATCGAGGTGTTCATCTGCTCCAGGGGTATGTCCTGGAACAGCCGGCGCATGTCACCGAGATGCGCGACCGGGACCCCGACCCGGCCGACCTCGCCGCGGGCGAGGACGTGGTCGGCGTCGTAGCCGGTCTGTGTCGGCAGGTCGAATGCCACCGACAGGCCGGTCTGGCCCTTGGCGAGGTTGCGCCGGTACAGCTCGTTGGACGCCTCGGCCGTGGAGTGACCGGCATACGTGCGCATGAGCCACGGCCGGTCCTTCTGCCTCCGGGACTCGGAGGGCTGACGCTCGGTCATCTGTTACCTCCGTCGCCCTCAGATGTTCCGGAAGCGGTTGATGGCGTCGATGTGCCGGGCGCGCAGTTCCTCGTCGCGCACGCCCAGGCCCTCCTCGGGGGCGAGGCACAGGACGCCGACCTTGCCCTGGTGGAGGTTGCGGTGCACGTCGTAGGCGGCCTGGCCGGTCTCCTGGAGCGGGTAGACCCTGGAGAGCGTCGGGTGGATCTTGCCCTTCGCGACGAGCCGGTTGGCCTCCCAGGCCTCGCGGTAGTTGGCGAAGTGGGAGCCGATGATCTTCTTCAGCGACATCCACAGGTAGCGGTTGTCGTACTCGTGGTTGTAGCCCGAGGTCGAGGCGCAGGTGACGATCGTGCCGCCCTTGCGCGTGACGTACACCGAGGCACCGAAGGTCTCGCGGCCCGGGTGCTCGAACACGATGTCGACGTCCTCGCCGCCGGTCAGCTCGCGGATGCGCTTGCCGAAGCGCTTCCACTCCTTCGGGTCCTGGGTGTGCTCGTCCTTCCAGAACCGGTAGTCCTCGGCGTTGCGGTCGATGATCGCCTCGGCGCCCATCGAGCGGCAGATCTCCGCCTTGGCCGGCGAGGAGACGACACAGACCGGGTTGGCGCCGCCCGCGAGCGCGAACTGGGTCGCGTACGAGCCGAGACCGCCGCTCGCGCCCCAGATCAGCACGTTGTCGCCCTGCTTCATCTGGGCGCCGTTGCGGGAGACCAGTTGCCGGTAGGCGGTGGAGTTGACCAGGCCGGGCGCGGCGGCCTCCTCCCAGCTGAGGTGGCCGGGCTTGGGCATGAGCTGGTTGGACTTCACCAGCGCGACCTCCGCGAGGCCGCCGAAGTTGGTCTCGAAGCCCCAGATCCGCTGCTCCGGGTCGAGCATCGTGTCGTTGTGGCCGTCGGAGGACTCCAGTTCGACCGACAGGCAGTGCGCGACGACCTCGTCGCCCGGATTCCAGGCGTTCACGCCGGGGCCGGTGCGCAGGACCACGCCCGCGAGGTCGGACCCGATGATGTGGTACGGCAGGTCGTGGCGCCGGGTGAGTTCGGAGAGCTTGCCGTAGCGCTCCAGGAAACCGAAGGTCGGCAGCGGCTCGAAGATCGAGGTCCACACCGAGTTGTAGTTGACCGAGGAGGCCATCACGGCCACGAGGGCCTCGCCCGGTCCCAGCTCGGGCAGCGGGACATCGTCGATGTGCAGCGACTTGCGGGGATCCTTGTCGCGGGTGCTGAGCCCGGCGAACATCTCCGTCTCGTCCTTGTGCACGGTGACCGCGCGGTACGACTCGGGGAGCGGCAGAGCGGCGAAGTCGGCGGACGTGGCCGTCCCCGACTGAATCGCGTCCAGGATGTCCTTCACGGTATTGCCTCCGGCGAAAGAGCGTCTTGAGGGGCGACGCTGAGGGTTACGTCGGTGCTGCTGCTGGTGTGAGGGGTGCCGTCGGTTCGGCGCAGTGGTGCGGTGGCAGCGCTTTGTGGCGCGAGAGGGTGCCTGTGACGCAGGCGTCCGGGCGCACTCGCCTGGGAGAGGCTTGCGGGGACAGCCGGCGTACGAAAGGTCTCTGCACGCCGGCCGCCCGGACAACACCAACGTATGGCACGGCGTGTCACCCCGCAAGGCACTGGGTGCCAGATATCGATCTCAGATGAAATCTTTACGTAACAAATGAGCGATGATCGATCAAAGTTACCGACGAGTATGGGCAGGGCGGGCAAAAGGAACGGACCGGTGGCGGCATCAGGTGCCGCCACCGGTCCGTGGTGCGTCCGGCTGGGGAGGGGCTGACGAACGGCTAGGAGTGCTCCTTGAGCGCCTGCTCGATGGTCCGCATGACCTCGTCGAGCGGCGCGTCGGTCCTGGCCACCGCCACCAGCACCTCGCCCTGCGCGGTCACGGCGGCCGGAGCGGTCCGGGGCGCGGACCCCCGGCCGGCCCCGATCCCGGTGCCGAACGTCCTGCGCACGATCGCGAAGGCATGGTCGAGCTGGGCCTCGACGTCCCCCTGGCCGCCGGCCCGCAGCCAGCGCCGCAGGACGTGGTTGTGGGCGGTGACGACCGCCGACGCGGCGACCTCCGCCAGCAGCGGATCGTCGTTCGCGTCGTCGTCGTGCGCGTGCTCGTCGAAGTGGCCCAGCAGATAGCGGGTGAACAGGCGCTCGTAGCGGGCCACCGAGGCGATCTCCGCCTCCCGCAGGGTCGGCACCTCGCGGGTCAGCTTGTAGCGCTGGACGGAGATCTCCGGCTGGGCCGCGTACATCTTCATGACTTCCTTGATGCCCCGGCACACGGTGTCCAGCGGGTGCTCGTGCGCGGGCGCGGCGTTGAGCACCGCCTCCGCGCGGACCAGGGTGTCGTCGTGGTCGGGGAAGATGGCCTCTTCCTTGGAGCGGAAGTGGCGGAAGAAGGTGCGCCGGGCGACCCCGGCGGCCGCCGCGATCTCGTCGACGGTGGTCGCTTCGTACCCTTTCGCGGCGAACAGCTCCATCGCCGCGGCCGCCAGTTCTCGGCGCATCTTGAGCCGCTGGGCGGCGGCGCGGCTGCCTGCGGCACTCTCCGGTGCGTCGGGCGTAGCTGGTGTACGTGAGGACCTGGCGGGCTGGGGCATGACCCGAACGTACTGCATGTGCCCAGGATGGCGCGCATGCCCCGGGTTCCCCCCGCCCCGCGCGGGCGGGGGGTCGGCCTGGGGATCGAGCAGTCCGCCCCAGTCGGCGCCGCCTTCGAACCAGTCGCCGGGCCCGTCAGCGCTTGGCATATTCGCGGAAGCCGCGGCCGGTCTTGCGGCCGAGGCAGCCCGCGGCCACCAGGTGCTCCAGGAGCGGCGCCGGCGCCAGACCCGGGTCGCGGAACTCGCGGTGCAGAACCTTCTCGATGGCGAGCGAGACATCGAGACCGACCACGTCGAGCAGTTCGAACGGCCCCATCGGGTAGCCGCCGCCCAGCTTCATCGCCGCGTCGATGTCGTCGAGGGACGCATAGTGCTCCTGCACCATCTTCACCGCGTTGTTGAGGTACGGGAACAGCAGCGCGTTCACGATGAATCCGGCGCGGTCGCCGCAGTCCACCGGGTGCTTCTTGACCGTCGCGCACAGCTCGCGGACCGTCGCGTGCACATCGTCCGCGGTCAGCACCGTACGGACCACCTCGACCAGCTTCATGGCCGGCGCCGGGTTGAAGAAGTGCATGCCGATCACGTCCTGCGGGCGCGAGGTGGCGCGGGCGCAGGCGACGACGGGCAGCGAGGAGGTGGTGGTCGCGAGGATCGCGCCGGGCTTGCAGACCTTGTCGAACGTGGCGAACAACTGCCGCTTGACCTCCAGGTCCTCGGCGATCGCCTCCAGGGCCAGGTCGACGTCGGCGAAGTCGTCGTAGGAGCCCGTCGGCCGGATCAGGTCGAGCGTCTGCGCGGCCGCCTCGGCCGTCATCCGGCCCTTGTCGACCGAGCGCGCCAGCGACTTGCCGATCCGGGCCTTCGCGGCCCGCGCCTTCTCCTCGGTGCGGGCGGCGAGGACCACCTCGTACCCGGCCTTGGCGAAGACCTCGACGATCCCGGACGCCATGGTGCCGGAGCCGGCGACACCGACCGAGCGGACCAGACGGCCCGAAGCCTGGCCGGCGTCCTTCAGGGGCGTCTGCGCGTCGCGCACGACGGTCGGGCTGCCGGGCGCCTCGTAGGTGTAGAAGCCGCGCCCCGACTTGCGGCCGGTCAGGCCCGCCTCGCTGAGCTGCTTGAGGATCGGCGCGGGCGCGTGCAGCCGGTCGTGGGAGGCCGCGTACATGGCCTCCAGCACCGTGCGGGCGGTGTCGACGCCGATCAGGTCGAGCAGGGCGAGCGGGCCCATGGGCAGGCCGCAGCCCAGCCGCATCGCGGCGTCGATGTCCTCGCGGGAGGCGTACCGGGCCTCGTACATCGCGGCGGCCTGGTTGAGGTAGCCGAACAGCAGCCCGTCGGCGACGAATCCGGGCCGGTCGCCGACCGCGACCGGCTCCTTGCCCAGGTCGAGGGCGAGGTCCGTGACCGCGGTGACGGCGGCGGGCGCGGTCAGCACGGAGGAGACGACCTCCACCAGCTTCATGGCCGGCGCCGGGTTGAAGAAGTGCAGTCCGAGGACCCGCTCGGGGTGGGCCGTGTCGGCCGCGAGCCGGGTGACGGAGAGGGCGTTGGTGCCGGTGGCGAGGATGGCGTCCGGGCGCACGATGCCGTCGAGAGCGCGGAAGACCTGCTGCTTGATCTCGTACGACTCCGGGACCACCTCGATGACCAGGTCGGCGTCCGCCGCCGCGCTCAGGTCGGTGAAGGTGCGGAAGCGGGCGAGGGCGTCCTCGCGCTCCGGCTCGGTCAGCCGGCCGCGGCTCACGGCGCGGGCGGTGGCGGCGGCCAGGGCGCCGACGGCCTTCGTGGCCGCGGCCTCGCTGATGTCGACGCCGACGACCTCGCGGCCGGTCCGGGTCAGCACCTCGGCGATGCCGGTGCCCATGGTGCCGAGACCGATCACGGCAATGGTCTTGAGCGGGGACAGAGGGGTGTCGGACAGGGGAGTGGCCATCGCGGGACTCCAGGAATGAGGTGACGACTGAGGGAGCGCGGCTGGATACGCCAAGGGGCGCACACAGTGCGGAGAGCGCGGTGTCTGCCGGGCCGAGAAGCGCACACGCCCGGCTGTGTCCGCGGACGCGCACACGTCCGGGAACGGTGATCCGACCGGCCCTGTCCCGGAGCCGGGTCGTACTGCGGTACGCGATGTACCGAACCGACCGGCGCCTCCCCGGCCCTGACGGCGTGGGAGGTGCCTCCTGCGGTGGTTGCGTCACCAAACCACCACAAGCCGCGAGTGGGTAACTCGCTCGATTGAGCTTAACCCGCGGGTAACGAGCGCGCCACCCCTCGACTTTGTGATGTGGGTCCTCAGGTACGTCCGCCGCCCCTACGCTCGGCTTCATGGACGAAGCGTTGCGATCACTCACGGAGCGTGTACGGGCCGAGGCCGGCTCCTCGCCCGGGTACGGGCGGCTCGTCGCCACGGACGGCCTCGACGCGCTGGCCGCCGTATTGACCGAGCCCGGACAGCCGCTGTGGGCCCGGGAGCTGGCGGCCTTCCGGCTGGCGGTCGCCGGGGACCGCAGGGCGTTCGAGACGCTGGTCCTCCTGCTCAACCACCGCGATCCCCCGCGGTGCGCGTCGGCCGCCCACGCCCTGGCCCGGCTCGGCGACCCACGCACCGCCCGCGCGGCGGCGGCCCTCGCCACCAACGAACTCCGTGTCGCCTACGCGCTCCACCCCGTACGCCTGCTCGTCGAACTGCGCGCCCCCGAGTCCGTGCCCGCGCTGATCACCACCCTGCGGCGCAGACTGCGGCCGCACGACCCGTACCGGAAGGTGGCGCTCGCGTGTGTCGAGGGACTCGGCGAGCTGGGCGACGCCCGGGCCGGATCCGTGCTGAACGAGGCCCTCGCCCATCCGGCGCTCGCCCAGGCCGCGGTGCACGCACTCGCCCGCATCCCCGCGCGGCGCTGAACCTCAGCCGGGCAGCGGCAGTGCGGCCGTGCGGCCGTCAGACCGGCAACGGCAGTGGCGCCGCGTACCGCACCTCGGGTACGGCCACCCCGTGCGCCTCGAACGCCTCCGCGGTGCCGTCGGCCCGGAATCCGGCCCGCTCGTAGAAGTGCCGTGCGCGGGCGTTGTCCTTGAGCACCCACAGACACATCCGCGGGTGGCCGGCCGCGGCGCTCCGGTGGACCGCCTCCGTGAGCAGGGCCCGGCCGATGCCGCCCCCGAGCAGGCCGGGGGCCACGTAGAGCGCGTACAACTCGGCGTCCGCGGTGCGGACTTCGCCCTCCCGGTACGGTCCGTGCGCGGCCCAGCCGACCGTCTCGCCCTCCTCCTCGGCGACCAGGTTCACCACCCGGCCGTCGCCCTCCGCGAGACGGGCGCGGCGCCGCTCGGTGTCGGCGTCCACGTCGAGGGCGTCGAGATACGACTGGGGGAGCAGCCCCCGATAGGCGCTCCGCCAGCCGCCGACACGGATCTCGCTCACGCGTCGGCAGTCGGCGGACGTCATGTCGCGGATTCGCAGTCGGCCGTCCATGGCGGGACCGTAGACGGGCGTGGCCGCGCCGGGCCACGGGTTATTCCGGCAGCACCGCGAACGCCTCGATCTCCATGAGGAACTCGGGGCCCACCAGCGCCGCCACCTGCACCGCCGACGAGGCGGGCAGACGGTCGTCGGGTATGTGATGGGCGCGGGCCACACGGATCGCCGGCAGGTACGCCATGTCCGTGACGAAGTAGGTCAGTTTGATCACGTCGTCGAACGAGGCCCCGGCGGCGGCCAGGCAGCGGCTCAGATTCGCGAAGACCTGATGGGCCTGTGCCGCCGGATCGCCCTCGCCGACGAGCCCTCCGTGCTCGTCCAGCGCGAGCTGGCCGGAGACCGCGACGAAGCGTCCGGTGCCCATGACGACATGCGTGTACGCGGCGGCGGGGGCGACCCCGTCGGGGGCGGGGATCCTGGTCAGCTCACTCATGGGTCCATGGTGGACCACGGGTGTGACAACGCCCCCGACGGGCCGGACGGACCGCTCAGCCGCGGAAGCCGAGCAGGCCGTGCAGCGTCGAACCCCGTTCGGAGGCGCCGGCCCCCTTGGCCGCCGTCGGCTCCGGATCGGGCAACGTGGGGCACACCGCGTCGATCCCGCCACCGCCACGCGGCACCGTGCCGTCGGTGAGATACGCCGCGAGGTACCGGTCGAGGCAGGAGTTCCCGCTCAGCGAGATGCCGTGGTTGCCGCCGCCCTGCTCCACCACCAGGCTGGAGCCGCGCAGCAGATGATGGACCGTCACTCCGCCGTGGTAGGGGGTGGCGGCGTCGTCGGTCGCCTGGAACAGCAGCGTCGGCGGCAGCGCGTCGTTGGCCACGTTCACCGGCCGCAGCGCGGCCGTCGGCCAGAAGGCGCACGGCGCGTTGTACCAGGTGTTGTTCCAGGCCATGAACGGCGCCTTGTCGTACACCGCCCAGGTGTCCTTGCGCCACTGCTCCCAGCCGCGCGGCCAGGAGGTGTCACGGCACTGCACCGCGGCGTAGATGCTGTAGCCGTTGTCGCCCGAGGCGCCGACCTCGCCCAGAGTCCGGTAGGCGTCGACCAGCGGCCCGGGGTTCCCGTCGTTCGCATAGGCCGCGAACGCGGTGGCCAGACGCGGCCAGTAGCCGTTGTAGTAGCCGCCCGGCATGTAGGTGTCCTCCAGCTCGGAGGCGCCCACCGTGTTCTGGGCGGGACTCTTGGCCAGCGCCGCCCGCATCGCGTACCACTTGGCCTCGACCACGGCCGGATCGGTGCCCAGCCGGTAGGTGCTGTCGTGCCGGGCGACCCACGCCAGGAACGCCAGATGACGGTCGTTGAACGCGTAGTCCTGCTGGATGTTGTCGTCGTACCAGACGCCCGTGGGGTCGACGATGGAGTCGAGCACCAGATGGCGCACCCGCTGCGGGAAGAGCTTCGCGTAGACGGCGCCCAGGTAGGTGCCGTAGGAGTAGCCGAAGTAGCTCACCTTCTCGGCCCCGAGCGCCTGCCGGATCGTGTCCAGGTCTTGGGCGGCGCTGACCGTGTTGATGTAGGGCAGCACGCCCGCGTACTTCAGGGCACAGTCCCGGGCGAAGCCGGCGGCGCGGTCGAGGTTGGCCGACTCCAGCGCAGGGGTGCTGGGCACCGAGTCCGGGCGCACCGGGTCGAAGTGGCCGGGGCGGCAGTTCAGGGCCGGCTCGCTCTTTCCCACCCCCCGCGGGTCGAAGCCGATGACGTCGTACTGCGCCGCCACCGCCTTGGGCAGTGCGGACGCGACGAAGGCGGCGAGCTTCAGACCGCTGCCGCCGGGACCGCCCGGGTTGACCAGCAGCGGCCCCTGAGATGTCTTCGCGGTGTGCGGGACGCGCGACAGCGCCACCGTGATCTGTCGTCCGCGCGGGTTGGCGTAGTCGAGCGGCACCGTCACGGACGCGCACTGGAGCGTCGGATGCGTGGCGGTGGCGCAGTTCTTCCAAGTGGGTTCGGCCGCTTGCACGGTGTCCGCGGCGCGTGGCGGGCTCGCGTCGGCCGGGACCGCGGTGAGCATCCCGGCCATCATGACGGCGGCACCGCACAGCACGGCTGCGCCTTTTCTCATCTCAGTCCTCCCAGGACGGAGGGGGTGGACCACGGCTGTCAGGTCCTCGCCGCATGGTCCCGGAAAGGACAGCCCGGAAGGGCATGTTCTGGCGCCACTTGACCCGATTGGGTAGCGGGAAGCCCTCGGATGCCCGGCGACGCGGTCACAGGAGGGAGAGTTGGGTCGGCCCGGTCATGGCCTGCTCGGCCAGGGCGGGCCCGGTCGGCGTGGGGACGGGCGTCGGGGGCTCGGGTCGCCGGATCCTGCGCGGCAGCCCCGCGGGCGTGGGCCCGATGCCGTACTCCCGTGCCAGTTCGTGCACCTGACGGGTGATCCGGCGCTGGTACCACTTCGGGGCGTACGCGCCCTCCGCGTACAACCGCTCGTAACGGCGTACGAGCCAGGGGTGCCGGTGCTCCAGCCAGGCCATGAACCACTCGCGGGCGCCCGGGCGCAGATGCAGTACCAGCGGGGTCACCGAGGTGGCCCCGGCGGCGGCGATCGCCCGTACGGTGGTGCGCAGTTGGGCCGGGTCGTCGCCGAGGAAGGGGATCACCGGGGCCATCAGCACACCGCAGTCGATGCCGTGCTCGCTCAGGGTGCGCACCACGTCCAGACGGCGCTCCGGTGCCGGGGTGCCCGGTTCGACGGTGCGCCACAGCTCCTGGTCGACGAAGCCGACGGAGACGGAGATACCGACGTCGGTGACCTCCGACGCCTGCTTGAGCAGGTCGAGGTCGCGCAGGATCAGGGTGCCCTTGGTGAGGATGGAGAACGGGTTCGCGTGGTCGCGCAGGGCCGAGATGATGCCCGGCATCAGCCGGTAGCGGCCCTCGGCGCGCTGGTAGCAGTCGACGTTGGTGCCCATCGCGATGTGCTCGCCGTGCCAGCGGCGCGAACCGAGGTGGGCGCGCAACAGCTCCGGGGCGTTGACCTTCACCACGATCTGGGTGTCGAAGCCGAGTCCCGTGTCGAGGTCCAGGTAGCTGTGCGTCTTGCGGGCGAAGCAGTACACGCAACTCTTGCGCGTCTCTCAGAGCCCTGAGGATGTCGATCTCCTCGAAAACGAGGAGAAGTCCATTCCTGCGGTCCCCGACGATCGCTTCGTCCGATTGCTCGGTGATCCCGGACATGGTGAACAGCAGAGCCATAACAGTGCCGTCGAGACGGCCCAGGCAGCTGCGGACCGCATCTACGACCCGGGGGGACATGAGGACGCACGCGGCGTCGATCTGACCCTGCGAGTCCGGGGCGGTCTGCTGCCAGTGACGCAGCTCCTCTCTCAGGTCGCGGTGGTGGTGAGCGGACCCCACCTCTGCTTCTCGCCGCTGTTGTGCCCGGCGTCCGCCGTGCGCTCCCGGTCATGGCTGATCCGTGTCAGCTTCGGCTGCTCTTGTTGCGTCCGGGTTGCGGTCTGACCGGAGTAGGTTGTGGCGTGTCGTCGGTGGTGCGGGAGGAGTGCGGGTGGGCGCGACCGAATCCAATGCTGGGGATGATTTCCACTTCTGGTGGACGGCTGGGCGGGCTCTTGAGCTCGTTTCCCCTGGCACGGAGCTTGGGCTTGTCACGGTCGAGGGCCTTGCTGTTGTCGACGACCCGGACGAGCACTACGAGACGGTCGATGTCGCGGAGTATTTCGGAGGGCGTGACGTAGCGAGCGCGGACCGGATTGTGCTGTCGCAGTTGAAGTACAGCACCCGGCACGCGGGGACTGCGTGGACGGCTGCCCGCCTGTGCCAGAAGCGGGTCAAGAAGGCGGAGGGGAAGCCGGACTCGGAACGGTCGGTGATCGCTGATCTCGTGGCCGCGTACACGCGTCTTCGGGACGACCGTGGTGACCAGGCACTGGGCAAGGCCCGGATTGCGCTGGTGAGCAACTGTCCCGGAGATCCCCTGCTGCTGGAGAGCGTGCGAGCAGCGGCGCAGTGGACGGCCGGGCAGACCGCCCCGACCAGGGCGGCTTTGAAGGCCGCCCTTCCGCCCGACCAGGGCGCAGTGATCGGCACGCTGGCCGACACCATCGGGCAGCGTCTGAAGAGCGCTGAGTTCTGCCGCTTCCTGCAGCTCCTGGACCTGTCGACGACCGGGACGATGGACCGGACCGGGCTCGCGCGGGCGGTGAAGTCGGGAGCGAGCGTGCTGACGCCCGGGCACGGCCTGGACTCGGCGAACCGGCTCTTCGACCTGGTCCGTCAGCAGGCGTTGCCGGGTTCGAGCCGGGGCGGCGTCACCGCCCAGGATGTGCTGGCGACGCTGGGTGTCGCCGATCTGCTCGACCTCTATCCGGCGCCGTCACGCCTGGAGCCGCTCCAGAACCCGCTGCCGACGGTGGGCGCCGAGGCCATCGCCGCGGCGGTCACGGCCGACATCGGCAGGCTGACCGTCGCGCACGGTGACGCAGGCGTCGGGAAGACCACGGCGATGAGGCAGATCGGGGACCACCTTCCGGACGGCTCGCAGGTGGTGCTGTTCGACTGCTACGGGGCGGGCGAGTACCTCAGCGCGGGGGAGGAACGGCACACCCCCAGACGGTTCGTCACCCAGGTCGTGAACGAGGTGGCGCAGCGTTGCGGCACCCCTTTGCTGGTGCAGGCCCCGGCCGACGAAGGGGAACTGTGGCGCAGGCTGAGCCGCACACTCGAGCAGGCCGTCACGACTCTTCCCGACGGCGCGGTGCTGGTCTTGGCGGTGGACGCGGCGGACAACAGCGCGGTCGCAGCCAGGGAGCGCGACGAGCGGAGCTTCCTTACGGACCTGGTCCGGCTGTCGCTGCCTGGACGTGTGTCCGTGGTCCTGTCCGCGCGATCCCACCGCGTCCCTTCACTCGGGGCCGACGGCGCCGCGCAGGTGCTGCTGCCGCCGTTCAGGGCCGAGACGTCGGCCGCGCATCTGCGCCGCTACCAGCCCGGCGCCGTCGACGAGGAGTGCCTGGACTTCCACGGTCGTAGCGGCGGCAATCCCAGGGCGCAGAACTACACCCTGGAGCAGGCCCGCACCGAAGCATGGGACATGGCGACGCTGCTGGAGAAGAGCGAGCGGACTCCTCAGCAGATGTTTGAGGTGCTGCTCGCGTCGGGGCTGCAGGCCGGCGGCTCGGATGCGGGCGGAGAGAGGTGGCTCGCGTTTCTGCTGGCGTTGGCCCGCCCGGTCAGCATGGCCACCCTGGCGACCGCGCTGGATGTGCCCATCGAAAAGGTGACCGCGTTCGCGAAGGGACTGGCTCCCGGCATCAGGCTCGTCGGGGAGCGGATCCAGTTCCGAGACGAGGACTTCGAGACGTTCGTCCGCGGCCGCGTGGACGACGAGGCGGTCGTCGAGGCGCACGGCCGCCTGGCCGACCTGTTCCTTGAGCAGCGTGCGACCAGCGCGGACGCCGCGGCGCATATCGCCACCCATCTCTACCTGGCGAAGCGGCTGACGGAACTGGTCGGCCTGGTCCTGACCGAGGACTCCCCGGCCGGGATCGCCGATGGATTCCGCCGCGAACAGGTCCAGATGGAGCGGTTGCGCCTGGCCGCGCTGGCGGTTGCCGAGACCGGATCGGCGTCAGACGCGGTCCGGCTTGCCGCGCGGGGATGCGACACCGCATCGCGCTCCAAAAGCCTGTCGGAGCTGGTCGACTCCCACATGGATCTGGTGGCCCAGTATGCCGACGTGGACCTGCTACAGGCCTACGCCCCCCGGCACGGCGATACCCAGTGGCTGGGCCCGGTGTGGATGCGGCTCGCGGGCGTGCTGTCACGTGACCCGCAGCGGGAGGCCGAGACGAGGAACGCCCTGGACAAGGCCGGTGCCTGGGTGCGGCGCTGGATGGATTCCCAGGACAAGGAAGGAAGATCCTGGAAGGTCGACGCCGACGACGTAGCGGCCGCCGCGGAGGCACGCTACCGGCTCGATGGCATGCAGGCCGCGATCCGCATGCTGCGGCTGTGGCGGCCAGCCTCCTTCGTCACGGAGGTGACGGAACGTCTCGCGGCCAGGCTCGCCGGGGAACTGGACGCCCAGGAGGCATACAACGCCCTGACCCAGCACCGCGTGCCTGCGTATGCCCAGGCGCCGGTGCTGGCCCATCTCGGCAGCGCGGCGTCTCCGCCTCCCACGAAATGGGTGGACGAGGTCACGGCCGCCCTCACCCGTGTGCCGGCCACTGAGCCTCACCCGCCATGGCACCGGAAGCTCCTCGATGTCGCCCTGCGCTTCGGTGACCGTCAATCCGCGCTGGCCCTGGCCGAGCATTGGGCAGGTGAACTCCCCGCATTCCAGTGGGCGTTCAACTCACCGTCGGGCCCGGCAACGATCACCCTCTACAGCCACGCCGCGTCTGCCGCCCTGAGCGACACCCAGACGGACGCCGAACAACTGCTCCCCGCCTCCCTGCAACCACCCGCTCAGGGCACCGGCCACAACTACGACCCGCACACCGGCGAACGCGAAGGCTGGGTGAAGCGGGTCGACCCGCTGATCACCGCTGACCTACTCCACGTTCGGGCCGTCCTGGGCCAGGCCCAAGCCGGTGAGGTGGAGGCGTTTTGCACGGCTGGTCTGCAGACGCGCACCAAACTCACCACATACCGCTGGTTCACCTATGACCGAGAGTTCCGCGCCTGGGCGACAATGGTGGCCTACGCCGCCATCGAGACGGGTGCCCCCGCGGGCATCATCGACCACTTGGCAGACGCGGCCCCCGGGCTGCTGCGCGATGGGGCACCCACCCTGTGGCTGGACCTGGCGGACATGCTGGCCGAGCGCGGAGCCCATCCGAACACGGCAGCCGACCTGTGCCTCAAGGCAGCCCAGGCCGCGCGCGACGACGGGTATGACGCCGCGGAGCGCCTGGAGCTTCTGGCCCGGAGCGCTGCTATCGCGGGCACCCTGCACGCGGACCTCGGCCGAAACCTGTTCGACCAGGCCGTCGACGCGGCCGCCGGCATCAACGACGAGTCTGCCCGGCTGCTCAGCGTCTACGCCGACCTGGCGCAGCGCGCCGACCTGTCCGCGCCGGACCGCGCCCTAACAGCCTCACGTCTGGTCGCGGCCGTGGAAGCCGTCACCCCGCACGTCACCGACGCCGGTGTCATCCCGTACGAGGAGGTGCTGAAGACCACGGCCGGCCTCGACTGCTGCCTGGGTCTGGCCACGGCGAGCCGCTGGGACGACGAGGACCGCATCGCACTCGCACGGGCCTTGCCGGCCGCACTCGAAGGGGCTGTCGCCGCGGGAGCGCTGCCTGGCGGGCAAGCACTCGCCCTCGACCACTTGATCGACGACGACGCTCGGCGCCTCGCCTTCCAGATCACCGTGGCACGGCATCTCGCCTCCGCAGGGTCGGCGAGTCGCCGTGCGACCGCGCGGACAGCTTTGGTCCGCGCCGCCACCTGGCTGCGGCTCCGAGTCCCCGTCCGATCACAAACCCGGCTCGCTTCGCAGCTGCTCAGTGCGGCTCGGTCCCTCGACCAGGCTGCGGCCGTCCAACCAGAACTCGAACCGGTCATCGCTCTGACTCCGCAGGGCCGAGCCGATGAATCAGAGGGGGTCTCGGCCACCCGGATCGGGGACACCGAGGCCTTCCCCGGCGAGGGGGCGCCCGCGGCGTCGGTGTCCGAGGCCAGTTGGCGCACGCTCGCCCCGGATATCGAAGCCATGGGAACAGCTGCGCCGTACGGTGACGCGCTGGTGCAGCACCTCACCCGTGTCGTTGAAGCCGCGCCGATGACCGAGCGCTTGTCTGCCCTCGACGCAGCCGTGCCCCTGGCCTCCACCAACGCGCCGGCCGTGATCGAGGCCCTGGCCGGCCTCGTCGAGCAGTGGCGGACATGGCCGGGCGTCGAAACGTGGGCCACGACCACTGTGACCGCCCTCCTCGCAGAGCATCTGCCTGACCTGGTCTGGACGTACGATCCCCCACGCCTGGCAGGGCAGTTGCGCAGCCTCGGCGACGACGCCACGATCCGCAGCGCGATCATGCGCGCACTGCCGCGTGCGCAGACGCGCCTGACCGCCTTCGGCTGGCAGACCGTCGCCGTCGTGCTCGGTCGCCTGTGCGAACCCGCTGCCGCAGCTGACGCCCTCACCGGCCTTCTATCCCCGTACCCTGCCATCACCCCGGCACATCACGAGCCGGGCGAGAGGGACGACAGTCCGCTGCCCGCACTGCTGTGGAGCGCCTTCGGCCATCCCCGGCGTGAGATCCGGTGGCGGGCTGCGCACGCGACGAGGGAACTGCTCAGCCACCAAGACCACGCCACGGCACGGCCGCTGGCCGCGGCCCTTGTCGCCTGCTTGGACCGCGCCGATGCCGCCCCCTACCGGGCACCGGCCCTGCACTTCTACCGGCTCTCGGCTGTCACGGGTCTGCTCACCGCCCTGCACCGGGTCGCCCGTGACAAGCCTGCGCTGATGCGAGAGCACCTCGCGGCCTTCGTCCGGCACGCCACCAGCGCCGACCTACCGCACGCGCAGATCCGCGAACTCGCGCGACGTACCGCCCTTGCCCTGGCGGCTCCTGACGACCCTTCCCGTGACCAGCTCGAGGCCGTGAACAGCCCCGATCGCTGCAGCATCGACCGGACCCTCAATCACGAGCACAGCGGCGGCCTCAGCGATGCCGACGGCCGCTACCGCTTCGATGCGATCGACACCGTCCCCTACTGGTTCCGGCCGCTCGCAATGGCCTTTAACCTCCCCGCCGACAGGATCGCACGCAAGGCCGAGACCTGGATCCTGGACAAGTGGGGCCTGAGCGAGAAGGACTGGTGGACCGACACGCGTGAACTCCGCAGCGAGCGGGTCTCGGCCCGCATGGGCCACCGCCACGGCTCCATCCCACCGGAGGAG
The DNA here is from genome assembly GCF_053595355.1 of Streptomyces sp. NPDC002513. Lineage (NCBI taxonomy): Bacteria > Bacillati > Actinomycetota > Actinomycetes > Kitasatosporales > Streptomycetaceae > Streptomyces > Streptomyces sp. NPDC002513. Next base: position 35,268 of record NZ_JBSFXK010000066.1, read on the forward strand.
AGTCTGCGGCTCTACTTGGAGTACCACTCCATGCTGGCCGCGGCCGGCGAACTCGTCGACGAGCGCCATCCCCTGCTGATCGAGAAATGGACCGAGAACGAGAATCCCTGGGACGAGTGGCTGGCTCGGCACGTGCTGCCCGATGGACCATGGCTGGCCGACCTCAGCGAGCCCGCGCCCGCACAGCCCTACGTGTTCCTCGGTTCCGGCCCGGACGACAGCGCCTGGGCCGCCCCCCAGCTCACGGACAGCGAGGAGATCTTCGGCCTGGTGCACGACGACCTGCCCCCGTCCGTGCTCGTCGCCGCCTCCATGAACACCACGTGGGCAGGCGGCTCCGAGAACGTCTACGTCGCCTCGGCACTCGTGCGCCCTGACCGCGCAGAGGACCTCCAACGAGCCCTGGCCGCAGCGACGGAGCCCTGGGACTGGAAACTCCCCGACGAGGACGAAACCGCGCACGAGGTCGACCACGGGCTCTTCGAGCTTCGCGGCTGGCTGCGCGACCCCGCCTCACGACCCGAGAACCTCGACGAGCACGACCCCTACGCACAGGAGCTGCGCGCCGAAGGCCCTTTGCCCGGACACGCCTTCCGACGGCAGACCCACGCACACCCGGACCAGGACGGCGTCCGGCTCCTCGCAGCAGACCAGACCGTTCTCGCCCAGTGGACGCAGTGGTCGGACGGCGACCCTGACGACAGCCGCGCAGGCAGGACAACCAACGGATCACGCGTCCACGTGACCCGCGACGCGCTCCTGAAGTACCTCTCGACCACTGGATACAGCTTCATCGTGGAGGTCCAAATTGGACGACGCCGCAACAGAACAGCTGCCCGACCCGACGACCGCCGAAGCTGGCTCTACCTCATCCACGCAGACGGCCGGGCAACAGTGCACTGATCCGCTCGCCGACCTCGGCGAGCGGATCCTCGCGGAACTCGGTGAAGAACGCACCAACAACACGCTCATCCGCTGGCTCAGCCATCACACCGCCCGGCTTATGCAGGCCGCCGACGATGCCGCCCGCGCCGGCGACGTCGGCGCTCCCGCACGGGCGGAGGAGGCCAGGACCGCCATCCTGCAACTGTGGCAGGCCCGTGCCGCCTGGCCCGAAGGCTGGCCACCGCCAAGGGCCGCCGCCTTGGCCAAGACCCTGGCCGGCATCCCCGAGGTGTCGGCGGACACCTGGCCCGGCCAGTCAATTCCCGCACGCCTCAGCGTCGTGCACCAGGTGATCCTCGCCGCGTTCACTGACGATGCCGCGGCGAGCGCTCCCGACGGCAACGAGGAGGCCTGGCTCAATGCCTCCGGGGAACACCTCACGGACGCCGAGACCCTGATCCTGCGGCGAGCCGCCGACGCATTGCAGCACATCGAAGCCCTCGGCAAACTGGCAACACTCATTGAGCAGTTCAACGCCACGAAGACCGGCGAACCGAGCGGTCCGCCCGCGGACGAGGTCATGCAGCACCCCCTGGTACGGCTCGCCGACACCTACCGAAAGATCATCATCGACCGCGTCGCACGAACAGCCCCTCCCGCACAAGCCGACCGAGCGGCCGACCCGGCGCACGGCACCGATGAACCAGCTGAACAGACGAACGTCGGCGAGTCGACTGCCGACGACGGTGGCAATCCCTGAGCAGCGGCAGGCCCTGGGCGCCGAGCAGTTGCCCGGCGGCCTGCATCACGTGGCCGCGCTGCACCGCCACAGGCTCTCGGCGCGAGCCGTCCCAACACCCACAGGAGACGGGAAGTAGAGCCAGACGGTCCGCCATGGACACTTCCTCAGCCCACCAGGACTTTGAAGAAGCAGAGCGGCTGAGCACCGCCGTGGGGTCCTGGCCGACGGGGGCTTCCACTGAAGCGTGGACACCGTTTGCTATGCGGCAGCGGCCAGCGTAACTGATCGCCGTTCGAAGGCGATCGGGCTGATCTGACCGAGGGCGGAGTGCCTCCTTCTCGTGTTGTACCGAGTGATCCATCGGAACACCGCAAGGCGAGCTTCACGGGTTCTTGGCCAGTGTTTTCTTCTCTGCAGGGTCTCCCGTTTCAGGCTTGATCCTTCGCTCGACAGTAGCGAGCCGTGGACAGCCGACCTACTGGAGAACACCCTGGTGCGACCGCGGACCAGCGCCGCCGACGCAAATCCGGCCACCTAGCCGAGCGCCCAGACCGTCCGCACCGTCCTGCACGAGGCGCCCGGCTCCTTGACCACGACCAACCGGGACCGGGAGACACTCGGGACCCTGGTCCAACATCTGGCCGAAATGGGAGACCAACCCCGCCGGAGTAAGGCGGATGCAGTACGGGACGGGCTGGCGCCCCGCCAACAGGTCTTGCAGCTCACCGCCCACCCCACAACTCTGTCCGAACGGGGCGGCCCCTTCGACCTCTTTCAATGCCGGGTCAACCCCCTCGGGACAACTCGTCGAGACCGAATAGGCCTGAGCACGGCCGGGCAGCAGTGCCACCAGCAGCAACTCGACCAGCCCACCGAGCCAGGGCCGCCCGCCCCCCTTCGGGCGGCCCCCCGTGCACCTCTGGCTCAAGCTGCGTCTTCCGCGGATGCATGGTGCGGTCGTCCTGTCACCTCTTCGGTGGGGGCTTTCGGAGTCGCGTGTTCTCCTTGGCCAGTTCGACTCGTTTGCGGTGCGGCCCGGCCGGGCTTGCACAGGGCGCGTTGTAGCCTCTGCCGCAGTCCGGGCAAGTGACGTCGTACACCCGCCACGGCCGTGGGATTGCCTTCTGTTTGGCCTTCCGTGCGTCCACGATGGGCTGCAGCCGTTCCGGGTGGGGGAACGTACGTGCCTTGCCGGCGTCGCTGTCGTCGACCAGGAGGCAGGACTTTCCCTGGTCCGCGCCGCAGCGCGGACAGTTCCTCCCCGTCCAGTACCGGCGCGCCACCGTGTTGTGCAGCGACGGCTGTAGGCCGTCCGCCGCGCGCTGACGCCAGACGGCAGCACGTCGTGTCTGGTCCGCAGAGAGGCGATCCCCTGCCTTGTCCGCGGCCCGGATGAGAGCCTCCACCTGGGACTGGACGTCCCGTGTGTACGCGTCGTGCCCGCGCAGGGCTTTGAGCAGGTTCCGGACACGGCCGACGGCTTCCACTACGGCCCGTTCAGTGGCAGCCTCCGCCTCCGCCACCTTCAGTACGCCCCGGTCAAGGCTGGCGTAGAAGGTGGCCGCGCGCTCCGCAGCAGCCTCCTCAGCCGCCGTTCGACCATGCGACGCCGTAGCGTTGACGCGGATCAGCAGCCTGCGGACGTCGCCGGGCTTGCCGAAGGCCACCGCTCGCTCCAGGCGGGCGAACAGCTGGCGCCGGGCTTCGTCCTGCTCCTCCAGCCATATGTGCGCGTGGCGCACGGCGGCCTCCAACTGGCCCTGGACTTCTGCGCTTACCCCGGTCAGTTCGGCGATCTCACCGCACACCTGCGTCACGATGACCACGGATTCGATCCGGCGCGCGTACAGCAGTCGGCGCAGCATTCCCTGCGCCCGGCCGTCCGGCTCCGGTACTTTCCGCGGCTTGCCGGGCGACCACCTCGACGGGCCTGGGGTGCTGTGGGACTGGACGATGCGTTCGACTGCCGGCGTGGAGAGGCCGCGTTCCGTCATCTCGCACTCGTCCAGGCCGAACCATTCGGTGGGCCTCGCGAACGCCTCCGTGCCGATCGTTACCCGGCGGGCGGTGCCCTCGCTGTCGAGGCGGATGCGATGCACGTACCAGCGGCTGATCAGAATGTCCCGGTCCACTGGCACCGACACCCCGAGCACCGGTTCCCGCTCGCCGTCCCACACCGGAGCGACGGTCTGGTCCAGGTGTACGCGCAGCCCCCGGTCCTTGAACTGGATGTCTACGACGGAGCCGACCGGGACACCACCGGGACGGCTGAAGTCGAAGCTGGCCCGCTCGCCCCGGTCATGCAGCCATGCGGCGGCGGCCGCCTTCACGTACAGATGGTCGGCGCTGGCCACGCCCCGCGATCGGCGCCGACATTCGTGGAGTTGCCCGTCGGGGTCCGGGCGGTGGGCGAAGTGGCAGGCCCTGTCGGTATACAGCTTGGTGGTGAGCCGTCCGCCGCAGCCTCCGAGCAGCAGCCCGCACCAGAAGGTGTCGTGCTCGTGCCGACGGCGGAAGGCATCCAGTTCGAACGCCTCCAGGGGCAGCAGCAGCGGCTCCTCCGAGTCCGCACTGCCCAGGACCGCCGTCTGGATCTGCCGCCTGTCACCCTGCACGAAGTCGACCTTTCCTCGCGACTCGTCCTGGCAACTCATTTTGTCAGCAGCAGCGTTGGCATTACAGACGACCGACGTGCACACACGTCCGTCGCACCGCGGTGCGAGAGCCGTGCTGGCCGTCGGCCTTTTCGATCTCTGCCTTCCGCGGCGTTGAGGGGTTGAGCCGCGCCACAGGAGCGGGTGCAACTGTGAGCCGGAGACCGCCGAGTACGACCGGCTCCGCGGCGCCGTCGGCGCCGTCATTGCAGCGCCAGTGGCCGACGAGATTGCGCACATCCGTACGATCAACACCGCGACGGGGGCCGACGACGTCGGCGAGAGCGGCGCGACCGCCGTGTTGGACGCACCGTGGGCCTGGCAGCGGTCCCAGCTTCCTGTTCCTGTCGCGGATGTTGCCCCTCGCGTGAAGGCCGGTCATCGGAATCCCGTTGGGGCTAGCCCGCCGCCCACGAGGACAGCTCACGCCCTACTGCCCGGCGGGCACGCCACCCCATCAGCGGTCTGGCCTCCCGGCCGACCAGCAGGGGCACGGTCTGACCTCAGAAGTCACGTGCTTCAGGCGATGAAAGTGCTCACCTGCTGGCGGCTACGGCACCGAGTCTCTACGACCCGGCAAGTCCCATTAGGCGATGCCGAGTAGGTCGAGCGGCCTGTTGAAGGGGTCGTGGCCGCCGCGGTCCGGGCTCTGGGCCTGAGCTGGGGGTGCTTCAGTCGAGCTACGGCTGACGGCGAGCGGTCCCCGCGTGATCGAGGTCAACGGTCGGCCGGCGGGTCGCCCGAGACGCTCGCTGACGGCTGGCGAGGGGGAGCAGCCAGCCGGGATGTTCGGACTGGCTGCTCTCAGCTCGGGAGTTTCCCGCTCGGTCGTGCTTCATCTGTCCTGCACGATGAAGCAGGCCCGTTCGTAGAGCTCGTCGAACGTGATGACTTCGACATCCTGGATGGATCGCCTGTACTGCTCGAAGGAAGTCATCTTCTCGGGGTTCGCCGCGCCGCCGTCGGTGAACTCGTTGAGGCTTCCGATCACGAGCACCTGTCGCGGGCGGACGGTGGAGACCTCGATGCCGGTCGGGGCACCGTCGTCCCGGAACTGCCTATGCAGTTGACCGCTGACCAGTTGTTGGGCCTTGTAGGCGGTCTTCTGTACCTGTGCCACGGCGCCGACGACTTCCTTGGAGACCTGATAGACGTCCGGCGCCCGGTACGGTGCGCTGGCCAGCAGGGATGTCAGATGGGTCTTGATCTCGCAGAACAGCAGGCTGCTGATGAAGCCCCTGGAACGCATGACGGCGTCACTGCGCTTTCCTGCCCCCGCGAAGATGTTCGCGCCGGTCGTGATGCGCTCCAGCTTGCCGTCGTCGTAGGGGCCACAGGCAACGAAGGTGAGACCGTATCCGAAGATCCAGGAATTCTTTTCGAAGAAGCCCTGCCAGACCGCTTCCGGTCCGGCCACCTGAGCGCGCTCCTGCTGGAAGAACTCCGGGTCGTTCAACAACCGTTCGAACCTTTGGAGTTGGGCTTTGCGGTTGCTGATCAGTCGGATGTCCTCTTCCGTGAGGGCGCCGCCGACGGCGGCTCTGACGGCTTCGAGGAGTGTTGTGCGGTCCTGGTCGGCCAGGAGGCGAGCCAACTCTGCTTCGTCGCCGACGACCAGCCGCAGGCTGCTGTCAGGGATGTCCAGCCCGACGCAGCTTTCGAGGAAGCGGATGACCTTCCAGAAGCTCTCGTGGGCATCACTTGCGTCGACGAGTGCCTTGACGATCTGAGCTTGAGATAAAACCTCTGGGCTCGTCCAAGAAGGCGTTCGAGTCCCCCACATGGGCAAATGCCTGACGAGGTGACGGCTACGTCGTCATCCTCGGGTTGTGACACCAACGAAGAGCGACGTAGCCGTCGCCCCCAGTGTGCCCGATGGTGGCGGCCGCCATGCGGCGCTGCGTGAACTCAAGG